>JAISGE010000119.1 GCA_031263265.1 Treponema sp. | reverse complement strand
CCCAGCCTGAAATATTCGGCGTAGCGCTCCTTAACCTTGCGGACACCCCCCGGCGCAAGCGCGCAGAGGAGCAGGGTCTGGACAAGACCGTTAGCCGCAAGCCCCGGGGGCGTGGGGATCACCTGATCCCCTGTGGGCATGAGGTTGCCGGAAGCCCAGAACGCGGAGAGGGAGAGCAGGCCCCCGGGCTGATCAGGACATTCGTTGCCCACCTCCAGGCAGCGCTGGGCGTTTTCCTGATTCGGCACCACTACCCAGCGATACACCGCGGCCAGGGCATTGTCGGAGATCTTCTTCTGGTGGCTGGGGATCTTGGGGGGCAGCACCGACTTGATGGTTGCCACGGTCTCTTTCTGCACCGCGGCAAGCTGGGCCTTGAGCTTGGCCGCCTCCTGAAAAATGGGGGAATTGGGGTCAATGGGATGCGGATCCTCATTGAGTCTTGCGCCCAATTTTTTAATGAGGTCCATAGGATGTATACCATGAACGCCCTTAAACTCCTGAAAGGCCACTTCCATCGCCTCTTCCACCAAGCCAAGCATTACAGGGTCTGCGGCGGCTCTGGCTTTTTGATAATCCACCTCCATTTGGGCAAGGGTTGCCTTCATAGAAGCTATCTTTTCAGGGTCAGGCTCGGGGGGTTTTACTTTGGCAAACTCCGGCACTTCCGGCCCTTTTTCGATATCCGCGCCGATAGTGGCAATGTCCCGTTCCCCCGCCGGATTGAGTACCAGTTCCTCCATAAGGGAGCACACACAGCGGTAGAGCCACCACACTGCGGCCCTGCGGTGGGCGATATAGGCCATCAGTTCACCGGCGCATTTATAGCGGCCCACCCCGGCAAACTTAAAGACCATGGTCTCCGCGTTGTCCACACCAACAAACAGTTCGGCCAAATCAGGTCGGATCGTGTAGTTCTCTTTTTCCCCGATCTCTTTAATCGACGTATACCGTACCACTACCAGGTGTTTGTTCATCCATTCAAGTTTATCTGCCATGATTGCTCCTTTTTTCCGGTATGTTCTTCCTGGGCTTAGGACATTACCAGGCCCTTGGTCTTGACATCCAGGGCACCCGCTTTGGGCTGGGCCGCAGAAGCCCCGGAATCCAGGGCCTTGGCGTCGCTGGTCATAGCCTTGGCATCGGTTTGGGCCGCGGAAAGATCCCCGTCTTTTGCCTTGACCCCATCTTTGGCCAGGGAAGCCTCGTTGTCCTTAGCCGAGGCATCGGTCTTGTTGATCGATGTGTCATCCTTGGTAGGGTGCACCCCTTTTTCGCCGGTTAAATCGCTTTCTTGGACATTCGTAACCACCAGTTTTGATATAACCGCCATAGCCGCTCCCACGAGGGCGGCGCTCAAAGCTGAACCGACAATCGGTGCGACCAGTTCTTTTATGGTATCCTTGGTCTCTTGGTCTAATGCCATTTATAAACTCCTTAATTCCGCTTCTAACGCCGCGTCCTGTTGAGCGGTTAAGACCTTGCCGGTGATAAGACCACCGGCAACAGCAAGCCCAACCCCAACACCCCCAACCACTTTCGCAATGGACAGTTTTGATACTAACTTGTCTTTGAACTTCGTAAAGCCATCTTTATATACTTCTTTTGTTTCTTTTGTAGAAAGACCGGCTGCAGGCGTGTTTCCTGTTTTTTCCCACACGAGGTTAGCCTCCATAGCTTGTGCATCAATGAGCACCTTAGATTGACTGGTAAGATGCAGAGAAGCTTCAAAAAAAGCATAAAGCATAGAGGGCAAGCACAACTCTCTAAAACATTCGAGTATCAAACCATATTCAACCAATGCCAGAGCCGTATATAATCCATCCCGCCCATGCTTGTCCCGTTTATCCTTTTTAGGAATCGTCATCTCCAGGACCATCTCAATAACCCCCAACACCGATAAGAGAATATCAAGAAAATCGAGCATAATTCCCTGAAAATCAGGGCCCCCTGCCGTTTCACTGGATCCTTTGGACGCAACAAAATTCAGTAAAGGACTTACGGAGAAAGACTTGGTAGCATCCCCTATAGCGCTCTCTGCCCCCGAGGCTCCGGTAATCATGGTTCCGAGATTGAATAAGAAATCTATCCCGTTTCCCAAACCCCGGGCTATATAATTATACGTGTTAAGCGTCTCTGCTCGTATATCAAAACCTGCCACCCGCATAACCCCCAGTCTGCTACTGAGAGAGCCGCCATACCCTTCCGACAGGGTATAATCAATGCCTCCCCGGATTTTGACATGCTGTCCAAACATAGAGAGTCCTGCACTACCCTTTAAGTCCAGGACGGTGTCCCAGGAGCTATAGACCGACTGGGTTTTCCGTGAAGCAATGATGATTCCCTCATCATTGATGACAATGGAAGACCGCCCTACGCGAAGCTCTATGGATTCCCCTGCCTTGATAACCAGGCGGTTTTTAGCCCTGATATGGGCATCCCCGGCATACAGGAATGAATCGTCTACCTCTCGGTCGCCAAAGGGCGTATCCCCCTCCTTCTTGGGAGGCTCGCAATCCACAAACAATTCAAACCGTTTTGCCTTCATCCGGTGGTGGTTTTTGGCCTTTGTATGGATATCCCCGGTGGACTGGATGTGGATCCGGTCAACCTTGGGATACCCCTCAGCCGTATCCGCGTAGTTTCCCGTATCATCCTCCGAGGGTTTCCACGCGGTTGGCTTGTGGTAAAACCCTATTTCCGAATAGGGTTCATCCCCTTCTTTGCCTTCTTTTTTTCCGGTCTGCTGGTAACGGAACACGGCCCCGCGGCCGTCATCTTGGGACATACCGGCAAGTTGAAACCGGCTACTGGATTCACTGGTGGGCAGGTATCCCATAAGGTAATGAGTGTTCTCTTCAGTCCCTACCAACACCTTTTCTCCCACCCGGGGGAAACGGAACAATCCTGACTCAGTACCACCCACGGGCATAACAATCTGAACCTGAAGGCAAGGCTCCGCAGTCGCAGCCGGATTAGGCACATAGAAACTAAAAGGATTTTCCGGAACTCTGACTATGGTTCCTGTAGTCTCTCCCGTTGTCCTCCCCATTGCATCACTTACGGTATACGAATTAAGCGTCATTGCATCATACTCCTTTCTTTAGCGTCTATTTGAAAAACGTCCTCGTACTTGAACGCGCACGAGGCGCGGGGGTGCGCTACGGTCGACGGCTAGTCCGTATGTCCCGGCTTCCAGCGTTTGTAGACGGAAGCGCCTGCTTGGGGCTTGGGGGGAACACTACCTGCGATGCTCTGGTGGGGAGCCTTTTCATCAAGCAAACTTCCTTCCCAATTATCCTTCCCCGTGCCTTTAGTGGCAGATACGAACATCTTCTGCAATGCCATTGTCGCCTCCTTAAGTCAGGGATATAACGCATACATCCCTCCTGTTTTGTGTTAGGTATTGGATCCGTCTGAGGGCGGAATAAGGAACTTATTCGATTTTGACGATATTCATGGGGATACCATACCATAGCACGGGTACATGTTGTCAAGAACCCTTTTTCTGAAACTGCATTGCCGCACTCTGCCCTGCACTATTGACCGGTTTTTTGATTGATTATATAAAAGGAAAACAGAACGTGAAGAAAGGGAAATAAGGAAAAAACAGTGAAAATACGCCAATTTTGTGCTTTTTTAACCATGTTGTGCAGTCTGGCCGCTTGCACCTTCCAGCGGAAGGATATTGTGGTAATTCCCGATGAACGGGCTGGGCCTAATCTGGTCATCTATTTCGCCAAAGACGGCAATACCCGGCGGGCTGTGCGGGCTATCGCGCAAAAGACCGGGGGCGAATTGTTTGACATAAACGGCAAAAAGCCGCTGCCTGACCTGCTCGGCTACGACACCTTTTTTGTGGGCGCATCCCTCGCGGAGGGCCGTATCCCCGTAGCGCTTGAGGATTTCCTTGCCTTAACCGACTTTATGGACGGCAGGGTCATCCCCTTCTGGACCAGCCGGGAGGACTCGGACGCAGGTTTGGCGGAAGATTTGAACGGGGACTTTGAGCGGCTCATACAAGGGGAGCGGTTCCTTCCTGGCCAGGGCTTTTTGTTCGCCCCACGGGTAAAGGCGCAGGATATCGAGAGCATGGCCGGAACCTGGGCCGAGGATGCGCTTACCGAGCTGGGGCTGCGCCGGGCTGCCGGCGGAGATCAGGCGGAGGATATGGTAAAGTTGTTTGCCGAGGCTTACGACGGGCGACTTGGGCCGGCGGTCTTTCAGGACCAGGACTGGACCCTGGAAATGGACGGGGTCCGCTGGTACTATGCCCAGGGTAGGTTTCTCCCCCAGGACGAGGTGGCCGCGCCTGAGGGTTTCCGTCCCCAGTTTCTGTACCGGTATTCCCCGGAACCTCCCGACAGCCCGGATGAGGCAAGCCCCTGGCAAAATACGGTAAACCGCATTATTTCCCGAAGGGAAGCTCTCGCTTCCTATCATGCCTATCGTCCCTTTGTAAACGCAGGGGCGGTCCGTTCTCCTTTTTTTGAAACCCTCTGGCAGGCCCGTACCAGAACAGAGGCTTTCTCACACCAGCAATGGATCGATTTTTTGGGGCGGCAGGTACAAATCCACGAGATCATTGCCGCGCCCCTAGGCCGGGTGGATGTGCGTATTCAGGAATTGGCGAAGAACGACCCGGAGATACCGCGCTGGCTCAATAACCTCGCAAGCATTACCGGCTGGAACTGGCGGAACATCGCAGGCAGTCAAAACCGCAGTTTTCACGCCTACGGTGCGGCGGTGGATCTGCTGATGAAGACCCAGGCGGGCATGGAAACCTACTGGCAATGGACCGCGGCCAAGGGCATTGACTGGCGTACGGTTCCTGCAGAAAAACGGCAAAATCCGCCGGTCGCGGTGATCCGGACCTTCGAGGAACAGGGCTTTATCTGGGGCGGCAGGTGGTCCCGCTACGACACGATGCACTTCGAGTACCATCCTGAGCTGCTGATCCTGGGAACCGGAAGAACGTAAATGCAGAACCGGTTTAGAAAGCCTATTGTCTTAATAGGCGAAAAGGGATATGCTCACTCGATATGATACAAACCTACCTGCTAAAGGGTATCAGGGATAGAGGATAGCCTATGGAAATGGATCTACCGGGTATATTGGAGGGGATTCAAGGGCCTGTTGCCCTGGCCTTTAGTTATCAGGCCGAAGATGTGGCGGCATTGCATCTGCTGCTCCACAGTACCGCGGAACCGCGGGACCTTGAAGTATTTACGTTGGATACCCTGAAACTCTTTCCTGAGACCCAAGGGTACCACGAAGCGGTGGAAGCCTTTTTCCAGATTCCCATTAAACGGTATTACCCTGATCCTGATGAAGTCAGGCAGGTAGAGGAGAAATTGGGGGAATGGGGCATGAGGGGAAGTCTTGAAGACCGGCATTATTGCTGTAATGTCCGAAAAGTCGCGCCGCTCAAGCGGGCCTTAGCCGGAAAAAGCGTCTGGGTAACCGGGCTGCGTGCGGCCCAGTCACCCACGCGCAGCAACCTGCAAATCCTTGAATATGATGAATCCCATAAGCTGATGAAGATAAACCCCTTAGTTTCCTGGAGTGAAGTGGAACTTGCCGTATACCTTCACCGGTATGGCCTTCCCCTGCATCCCCTCTATGCCCAGGGCTTCAAGAGCATCGGCTGCGCCCCTTGCACCAGGGCGGTTAAGGAAGGGGAGGATATCCGGGCAGGTCGTTGGTGGTGGGAAAACCCTGAACATAAAGAATGTGGACTTCATCTGAGAAAAGCAGGAACCATAAAAACATGAATAAGCTGGATATGTTGGAATCCCAAAGCGTCTTCATCATTCGGGAAGCGTATAAGTCTTTCAAGAACATCGGGATGCTCTGGTCTATTGGTAAGGATAGTACGGTCCTTCTGTGGCTGGCGAAAAAGGCTTTTTTCGGGCATGTGCCCTTTGAACTCATCCATATTGATACGAACTATAAGATCCCCGAAATGATCGCCTATCGGGATTGGCTTGCCAGGGACTTAAAACTACGGCTGGTGGTGGGACAGAACAAGGTGGCCTTGGCTGCCAAGCGCAGCTTCCCGGAAGGGCTTGACCGGATCTCCTGTTGCCAGGAGCTTAAAACCTTAGCCTTGAAAGATACCCTGGACGGAACCGGTACGAGACGGGTCTATGATCCCAAGCGGGATGATTGGGAGGAAGTGGAACACGCGGAGCCGTACCATGCGGTGATTGTAGGTGCCCGCAGTGACGAAGAAGGCAGCCGTTCCAAGGAGCGGGTTTTTTCCGCCCGGGATGAAAAGAGTGAATGGGATGCCAGCACGCAGCCGCCGGAACTGTGGAACCTGTATAAGACCGAATTTGCCCCAAAAACCCATGTCCGGGTTCATCCTTTGCTGGAATGGACCGAGCTTAACATCTGGGAATACATTGACCGGGAACAGATCCCTACGATCCCCCTCTACTACAATCAGGGGGATAATACCCGGTACCGTTCCTTGGGCTGTTATCCCTGTACAAGTCCGGTTGAGTCTGAAGCGCGGAATCCCAAAGAAATTATTGAAGAACTTTTAAGCGGAAAATTCAGGAACATTGCAGAACGTTCAGGGAGGGCTCAAGACCTGGACGGAGGCGGCACACTGGAAACGCTCCGCAAAGCAGGGTACATGTAATGGCGGAAGAACAAGGGTTTACCCCTTTGGAGCGGATGAATATCGTTATCACCGGTCACGTGGATCATGGGAAGAGTACCCTGGTAGGTCGGCTCTTGACGGACACCCGCTCGTTGCCTGAGGGCAAACTCCAGGCAGTGCAGGACTCGTGTAAAAAGAACGGCCGGGTCTTTGAATACGCCTTCTTGTTGGATGCCTTAGACGACGAGCAGAAACAGGGTATAACGATAGATAGCGCGCGGATATTTTTTAAGAGCAAGCTGCGGGAATACATCATCATCGATGCCCCAGGGCATATCGAATTCTTGCGGAACATGTTAAGCGGTGCGTCCCGGGCAGTTGCTGCGGTACTGGTGATCGATGCCCTAGAGGGGGTTGCGGAAAATTCCCGGCGTCATGGCCTTTTGCTGTCATTGCTGGGGATTTCCCAGGTCTTGGTAGCGGTGAATAAACTGGATGCCCTCCAGTATGATGAACAGGTTTTTAACAGCATCCGGCAGGAATACGGGACCTATTTGGAAACCCTCAAGGTGAAGCCCTTGGCCTTTGTACCCATCAGTGCTCGAGAGGGAAAGAACATCAGTACCAGAGCGCCTGAGATGCCCTGGTATGAGGGAAAAACCATTCTGGAGGTTTTGGACAGCTTCCATAATCCCCCTTCCAATGAACATGGGTTTTTTGCCATGCCGGTACAAGATGTGTACCGATTTAGTAATGACAACGATCAGCGACGGATCTATGCAGGAACCATTGTTAGTGGAGAGGTAAAGGTCGGGGATGAGGTACGCTTTTTACCCTCCCGTAAAACCGCGCATATTAAAACCATCGAAGTCTGGAATGCTCCGTCTAAGGTCATTGCTAAAACGAATGAAGCCAGCGGCTTTACTCTGGAAGAAGATATCTATGTCAAACGGGGGGAAGTGATGATCCGCACGGACGAGCAGGCCCCGGTTCGGGTAAGTACGGAAATCAAGGCCAACCTGATATGGCTTGGGGAAAAGCCCCTGACCTTCTATAAGCCCTACCTCTTTAAGTTGGGAAGCGCCAAGGTTGATGCCCGACTGGAACGTATAGAGCGGTTTTTGGGAGATCGGGACGGAGACTATACTGAATTGCGGCGGCACGATTGTGGTTGCGTTACCCTCCGGCTTTCCCGTCCCATTGGTGTATCCTCTTTCTACGATAATCCTTCTCTTGGACGCTTTGTCATTGTTGATGCGTACAACGCTGCAGGAGGCGGTATTGTCCTTGAAGCGGTCGAGGAACCGCAAAAAATACAAGCAATACCCGATGATTTTGAAGAGGAGCTTTTCGCCTTATTGAAGCGTTATTTTCCCCACCGATTTTAAGGACACGTTTAACCCCGCATTCACCGCGAAAGCGCACTCTTATCATATAAAAATCCATATTTTCTTATAATTATTCTTGTGTGTAGGCTGTTTGGTATAGATAATAAGATTAAGGAGTAACAAGATGATACATACCATGGTACATACAAATAGTATGTTCAGTATAAGCTATATGCCTGGTACGTCCAGAGGTAAAAAAATGTCTCTGCCTGTAGTTCCGGTACAGTATATCTATGCTCAATTTGAGCATGTTTCCGGAGTTCCTGCGCCGGAAGGGATCCAGGGTGTACCTATAACGAAACTAAAAATTCTTGATTCCCTTATTGATCGATTGAATGAAATGAAGGAAAAGAGAAACCCGGTGGAGGGTATGCTTTCAGATGAACATATAGACGTCTTGATCGAGGAATACGAACAGCAGATTCGTCAAAGCCAGCGAATAGGCCTGGCCCCCATACCGTACCAGTCTATTCCTACCGCTCCCGTTGGGGTGCTCTTTGAGCTGGTAGCCTAGGATTTGAGGGTAAGCACGGTCTGATAACGATTTATCAGTGTAAAGGTTTGCTTTTTCTCAGCAAGATTCCCATAAGATTGTTCAAAAACTTCAATTTTTAGAAAAATTGTTAGTTTTAATCATATTTATACTTTT
This sequence comes from Treponema sp., assembly GCA_031263265.1. Taxonomy (GTDB): domain Bacteria; phylum Spirochaetota; class Spirochaetia; order Treponematales; family Breznakiellaceae; genus JAIRLU01. Next base: position 10,306 of record JAISGE010000119.1, on the reverse strand, counting down.
TTGTGATTGACAGTATTTTGAGAATCGTTTTATAGTACATATAATGAGTACTTTGAGTAGGCCACAGCTAACCGCCTATTATGAACAGTATAAAACCAATGAGGTAATCTTTAATAAAGAAATTCTTGAGGTTACCGGACTCGTGGCAAAGCAAGTATGTCTAAAATGTATGGGAAAATTATGGCCCTGTGTTATTTATTCATCTTCTCTCCAGACCGTGAAGATCTTAATCCGTACCCAATCAGGAATAATTCAAAGCCTCCAAGAGGCTAACAACGGGGCAAGTATCAGGTTTTGTTTTCGAGAACATGAAGGGGAGGATCCGGTAACCTTTTTTGTAGCTGTCCGAGCCATGGGTTATGTTCCTTATAGCGGTGCGAAAGATATGGCTATGTTTACCTTGCAATTTGTCCAGCAAGCCCCAGATTATTTGATCGGAGTCCTGGGACGAATTCTGGATACCGCTGCAAACACCCGGAGTACTTCCAAACGGCGGGGGGAACGGATTATCATCACCAACAAAAACCAACGTAAGATCGGTATCGCGTCAAAAGAGAGTTCTGTTTCTATTCAGGGAGTGCCTCGGCAGTGTATATTACGAGACCTTTCGTTCTATGGTGCTAAAATTATCATCATGGGGATTGCCAAGTACCTTGACGACCGAGATGTGGTGCTCCATATAGACTTTGAGGAACCTCATGAAAGTTATTTCTTAAAGGGAAAATTTATCCACGCGGAAACCGTTGAAGGCCGAAAAGATCTCGTGGCTATGGGTATATCTTTTTATGATGATTTAATACCTATGAAATATAAAATACGAATTAACAATTATATTACCCGGGTACGGGCGACTGACAGGATAGATCAAAGCGAAGGGGCGGATCAAAATGATCAAGAGACGTTTCTCAGCCCAGAGCATGTTCAGGATATAGAGACTTAGGGCGGTATGAACAGAGAAAACCCGGTCGAAGTCCGGCAAACTCCCCAGTATAACGAAAAAATAGTGTTTTTAGCAGTTCCTGAATCCTTACGGGGACCGATTGAAGCGGTATCTCCCCATTCAGGAGCGAGTTTTGTCATTGATCCTGCGATTCCGATTCCGGTAGAATTGGCCCCCGGGGCACAGACCTTGGATCTGGAGGAACTTTCCTGGGAAATGATCATCGCAGGGATGCTTCGGGTGCTTACCGCGGATCCTGAAGGAAAGGATGCCTCGTACTATCGGGGTTTTGTTCTCGCGGTTAAGCCGAATATTTTGACTGAATTTACCACTGCAGCGCTCCTCAAGGCCCGTAATGGGGATTATGATCTGGCCTTGGAAATTATAGACCTGTTGGTAGGGCTTTTTCCTGGTTTACCGGACTTGTTTCTCAACCGGGCGCTGATTCTGGAAGAACAGGCTGATGCCCGGCTAGAAGCTGAAGCTGCACAGGATGCGGCCTATAAAGCCTACCAAGCAGTACTGGAGTTCCACCCTCCTTTTCCCGATGGCGTTTTTAACGCGGGTTTTTTCTTTATGAAGCGGCGAAACTTTGAAGAAGCTCGGGATTGTTTTCAGACCTATCTCCAACTGGGGGATGAACCTGAAAAGCGGGAACAAGCTGCCCGGATCCTGGAAGAAATCCAAAGCCATAACTTGGATGATACGGCGTTCCGGGAGGCTTATGATTACATTCGGGAAGGTGACCCAGCCCAGGGGCTTCCCAAGATCGGGAATTTCTTGGAACGCCATCCTGATGTTTGGAACGGCTGGTTTCTCCTGGGCTGGGGACTGAGGATGCTGGGCCGTTGGCATGATGGGATTGAGGCTTTCAGAAAGGCCATAGAGCTGGGTGGGGATACCAGCGATACCCGGAACGAATTGGCTATATGCCTCATGGAAAGTGGAGATCATGGGGGGGCCCGGAAAGAGCTTGAAGCAGCCCTTTGGAAAGAACCAGAAAATGTGAAGATCATTTCCAACCTGGGAATCCTCGCGCTTAAAACCGGAAACCCTCAAGAAGCAGCAGGCTTTTTCCGCACGGTCCTGGAACTGGACCCCCAGGATCCGGTGGCCCAAGAGTATTTTAAAGGTTGATACTGATCTGCATCATAGTTCTTTTGATAAGGCTAATACATACTTCCTACGGGATACCACCAAGGATTGGAGTTCTGCTAACATGGACTTATCCACTTCTTGAGCGATGGGAAAAATGTACTTCACCGTTTCTTCAGTGTACCGGTCAATAAACGCGGTGTTTACGACAAAGCCTAAGGCAATCATGTTGGAGATCCGATCCGCTACTTTGAGGGTCTTGGCATACCGGGATCCGCTTTCTAGGATCCGGGTCAGAAATTCAGCCTTGGTCTCCTCAGGGAAACGGGTAACCTCCAGTACCAGATCATACACCGCAGGGCTTTCATAATCCACGGATAAGAGGAGATTATGGTTGAAATCCGGTACATCCTCGATAAGATCATGGACAATCGACGCCTTAAGGAGCACCGAATCTACATACCCATAATCAATGAGGGTAGCCATAGTATCCAGTTGGTGCCTGAACATATTTCCCCCTCCTTCCCGTACTTTACCTATCAGCGCAGTGGCAAGCTGCATATACGGGGCAAGGTGGGTTCCATTCAGCCGCAGCATCTCTTCGGTGGTCATGATAAAACCTCCCTATCGTGATGCGACAACTGCACATAGGTCCTATACGCCATGATCAGTACCCCTAAAAAGATCCCGCATATAGGCTGCCAGCTTTTCCGTCCGTTGCAAAGCATCCGCCAGTTTCAACTGCTCCCCCTTTACCAAGTCTGGGGGGGCGTTTTTCAAGAAATGCTCATTGGCAAGTTTCGTTTGAAGACCAGCGATAAAGGTACGATCCTTTTCAATAGCTTTGGTCAAGGTACGCTGCAGCACAGCCATGTCTACTGCTTCGGCAATATACACAAACGCCTCAAACCCGGAACCCACAAGACCGATAGAACCGGAGGGCCGGGTAAGGCTTGGTTCGGACGGTTCAATGGTGAGATCGCCTATCCCTGCCAATAGCTGCAACAATTCCCTGTTTTCGGTAAGAAAAAGCCCTGGTGCGTCCCGGGAACTAAGCCGAATCAAGACCGGAATTTTCTTTTCTGGAGCAATCGTACATTCGCTGCGCAAGGTACGAACCAGACGAACCAGTTCCTGCAACAGGGCAATGTTTTGTTCTATCTCAGGAACATTCCGGGCTTCATCGTATACCGGATACGGAGCGGTTATGAGCAGCCCTGGGGTATGGGGAACGTGCTCGTAAATGGCTTCAGTTATAAAAGGAAGCAGAGGATGGAGGAGCCGTAGGGATTCCGCGAGGACTTCCAAGAGCACGGTGGTGGCCCGATCCTTTTCAGCAGTATCACCGGTACGTAGGGATAATTTTGTGGCTTCCACATACCAATCACAGAAGTCGTTCCAAAAATAATCGTAAGCTGTTGCTGCCGCATCATTGAATCGGTATGACAAGAAGGCTTCGGTCATGGTCTTGGCCGCGTGATTAAGCCGGGCATAGATCCACTGATCCACTGGATTGAGCCGGGGATGCTCAATAAAGGTCCTCTGATCCAGGTTCATCAGGATGTACCTGCTGGCATTCCATAGCTTATTGGCAAATTTTGAGCCGAGTTTAAACGATTCCTTATCCACCAAAAGGTCTTGTCCCTGAGCGCACAAGAAGGCCAAGGTGAACTTGAGGGCGTCTGCACCGAACTGATCTACCAATTCCAGGGGGTCAAGGCCATTCCCTAAGCTCTTGCTCATTTTTCTGCCCTGTTTATCCCGTAGTAAACCGTGGATATAGATGTCCCGGAAAGGAACGGTTCCGGTAAACTCAAGACCCGCCATGATCATCCGGGAGACCCAAAAGAAAATGATGTCATACGCAGTTACCAGCGCGGTAGTAGGATAAAACCGATGAAAATCATTGGTTTGTGCGGTTCCGTCCTGCACGGGCCACACCAGGGTACTGAAAGGCCAGAGCCAACTGGAAAACCAGGTATCCAGCACATCCGGGTCCTGTTTAAGGGTTTCGCCGCCGCAGGAAGGACAGACCGACGGGTCCTGCCGGCTTACGATGGTGTTACCGCAGGAAAGACAATACCACGCGGGAATCCTATGTCCCCACCAGAGCTGCCGGCTGACACACCAGTCCCGGATGTTTTCGAGCCAGTGCCGGTAGGTGTTTTCCCATTTCCGGGGATAGAAAATCAGCTCTCCCTTCTGCCAAGCAGCCAGGGCCTTTTCCGCCAAGGGCTGCATCCGTACAAACCACTGCTCTGAAAGAAAGGGTTCAATCACCGTATGGCAGCGGTAACAATGACCCACCCGGTGGGTGATGGCCGTCTCTTTTACCCAAAATCCCCCGGCCTTGAGGTCTGCTAACACCGCTTCCCGGGCCGCTTTGACCCGTAAGCCCTGGTATTGCTGAGGAACCTGATCATTGAGCCTGCCGTCAGGAGTGAGGATTGAGATCGCCGGAAGGTCGTGCCGTTTTGCCAGTTCCCAGTCATTGGGATCATGGGCCGGGGTAATCTTTACCGCGCCGGTACCAAAGGCCCTATCCACATAGGTATCTGCCACCACCGGGATCCGACGGTCCGTGAGCGGGAGGACCAGGGATTTCCCGATGAGGGCTTGGTATCGGGGATCTTCCGGGTGGACCGCCACCGCGGTATCTCCCAGCATGGTTTCAGGCCGGGTGGTGGCTATTTCAACCCAGCCCTGGGCAGTATCTCCCCGGAAAACAGCATCTTCCAAGGGGTATCGGATATGATACAGCTTTCCCGGCAGTTCCTCATGCTCCACCTCATCATCCGAGAGGGCTGTCCCGCAAGAAGTACACCAATTCACCAGGTAATTCCCCTTGTACAGGAGCTTTCGTTCATAGAGGGATACAAAGACCTCCCGCACGGCCTGGGAAAGCCCTTCATCCAGGGTAAACCGTTCCCGTGACCAGTCCACGCTGGCCCCCATCCGGGCGATCTGCCGGGAAATGATCTTGTGATGCGCTTCTTTGACTTGCCAGGTTTTCTGGATAAATGCGTCTCTGCCCAGATCATGCCGGCTCTGTCCCTGAGCCTTGAGCTGCTTTTCCACCACGTTTTGGGTTGCAATCCCCGCATGATCCGTGCCCGGTACCCATAATACCGGCACTCCCCGCATTCGATGAAACCGGATGAGGATGTCCTGGAGGCTTATATTAAGCCCATGTCCCAGGTGCAGCACCCCGGTAACATTTGGGGGAGGAATAACCACTACATAAGGCGTTCCGCTTCCCTCTTGAGGCTTAAAGGCCCCTTGTTCTTGCCACTGCGTATAGATCCTGTCTTCAAAAGACCGGGGATCAAAGGACTTTTCAAGTTCAATCTTGTGTAATGTAAGCCCCTTCATGTAATTGCCTCCATGGTAATCGTCCTTATGGTAACTGGTATCCGGTAATGTTCCCTTTTTTAATTTTTTATATTACAGATAATACTTGATTGCCCAAGCCTATGCAACAACCCTTACGGCCCCTGCGAAGGCGAATGTTTTTGAATGGAACGGTGCCGCCATAAAAGCTTGACAATAAGAATTGCGGATAATACCATACTTATTACAGAGGATAAAACACATGCGAGGCAATACCAGGTATTTTTATGGGGTCATTGGACTTGTTTGCGGTATTTTTGTGGTTTCGTGCGACTCGCAACTAAGCGGTACAGCAGTTCAATTTGATCGTAATACGTTTAACCGGGAAAGGGCTTTGTGGGAGGCTCAGCATATTACCGATTATGTTTTCACCGAAATTTATTTTCCTGATTGTCCAATGGGGAATGTACGTATTACGGTTTCGGGAAACGAGGCCGTCAATTTTGAGCCCCTTGAAGCCGATGGGGATAATGGCTTGTTTAGCGAAACAATTTCCGGTATCTACGACGAAATTGAAAAACATGCTGCCTATTGGGAAGAACAGTTCAGAACAGGCAGCACCCCCTATGATGCCGTCAGGTTTGCTATAACGTATGACAAGACCTGGCACTTTCCCCAGGAACTGCACTTTGCTATTATCGCTCCAGGTTTGGACGGTGGCTGGTATGACGTAACCATAGAAGATTTTGTTACCGCTGAAATTGCCTCACAGGAGCAGGAAAATTTTGATATGGGTATGTTTAACCGGGAAAAAAGATTATGAGAGGAGCAGAATATAACAAACTATACGTTTACCCAAACGCACGAATCACATTTTCAAACTCCCACGACGATACGTTTTATGGTGTCTATTTCCGGTGCGACTCCATTGCAGCATTTTTACTGCGCATAATAGTCATGTTTACGCTTCGCCGCCTTACGGTGGCTTGGGATCCGTTGCGCTCTATTCCCACGGCAAACCTCTGCATTGGTTCGACTTCCCACTTTAATTGCTATTTACCTAAGTATGGGGTATCATAACAATATGAGGTAATCATGCATGATATTCTTGAAGCATTAGGAAACATTGGGATCGTTCCGGTAATTAAAATCGATGACGAGGAAAAAGCAGTACCCTTGGCCCAGGCTCTTATGTCGGGGGGTATCCCCTGCGCAGAGATAACCTTCAGAACCACCCAGGCTGAAGCGGCCATACGCCGCATAAGGGCAGAAGTGCCTGGTGTCTTAGTCGGGGCAGGTACGGTTTTAAGCATTGCCCAGGTTGATCAAGCTATACACGCGGGAGCACAATTCATCGTCAGTCCTGGGTTTAATCCAAAAGTGGTTTCCCATTGTATTGAACGGGGAATTCTCCTTATTCCGGGTTGCACCACCCCTTCGGATATGGAGCGGGCTTTGGAGTGGGGGTTTGAGGTGGTCAAATTTTTTCCCGCAGAGCAATCTGGAGGGCTTGACTATATCAAGGCCATTGCCGCTCCTTTTCCTACCCTCAAGTTCATGCCTACCGGCGGGATCCATGAAGGAAACATCGCCCGATACTTAGCATACGAGAAAGTACTGGCCTGCGGTGGTTCCTGGATGGCCGGTGCGGATAGTATTAAACGGGGAGATTTCCCTGTTATTATGACCCTCTGTAAAGAGGCGGTCCAAAACGCCTTGGGTTTCTCGGTGGTCCACTGGGGTATCAATACAGAGAACGCCGAAGAAGCTGTTCAAGCAGCCCAGCTTTTCTGTACCTTGTTTGGTTTTTCTTATAAAGAAGGGCCAGGCTCAATCTTTGCCGGAGACGCCCTTGAACTTATGAAGTTTCTGGGTTTTGGGAAGCATGGTCATATTGCCATCGGAACCTACAGCCTGCCCAGGGCTATACATTACCTTGAGCGACAGGGGATCCGGTTTAATCAGGACAGTATCAAGCGGGATCCCCAAGGAGCCATGACGCTTATCTATCTTAAAGAAGAGATTGCCGGATTTGCCGTACATTTGGTTCAGAAAAAATAGAGACCTACAGGGAAGGAAATAGGGAAAAGAGGAAAAATGGAAAAACCAGGAAAAATCATCAGTTTTGGGGAAATCATGCTGCGCCTTGCGCCGGAAGGGTATTACCGTTTTGTCCAGGCAAGCCATTTCGGTGCTACCTATGGAGGCGGGGAGGCCAATGTGGCCATTTCCTTGGCTCAGTTCGGCCTGGAAGCGGCTTTGGTGACCAAGCTGCCCTGCCATGAGATTGGCCAGGCAGCGGTGAATAAGCTCAGGGAATTTGGGGTAGATACGTCATTGATTGTCCGAGGCGGTAAACGGATAGGTATCTACTTCCTGGAAAAAGGTGCTTCCCAGCGGCCTTCCAAAGTGATCTATGACCGGGCCGGCTCCGCGATTGCAGAGGCTCAAGGGTCTGATTTTGATTGGGATACGCTATTCCAAGGGGCTTCGTGGTTTCATTTCACCGGCATTACCCCTGCATTAGGGGATGTGCTGGCAGGTATTTGTCTTGAAGCGCTTAAAGCAGCTCAGGCAAAGAAACTTACGGTCTCCTGCGATCTCAACTACCGCAAGAACCTATGGTCTCGGGAAAAGGCCGGGGACGTGATGGGTAAGCTCATGCCTTATGTAGATATTTGTATTGCCAATGAAGAGGATGCAGCGGATGTATTCGGAATCCATGCCAAAAATACCCACGTCAGTTCAGGCAAGATAAGCAGTGAAGGGTACCAGGAAGTGGCAAAGACCTTAATGGAGCGGTTTAGTTTCAAGCAGGTAGCCATTACCCTCCGGGAATCCATTTCCGCGAATGACAATCAGTGGGCGGCCATGCTCTACAACGGTAAGGAGTATTTTTTCTCCAAAAAGTATGCGGTCCATATCGTGGATAGAGTCGGGGGCGGGGATAGTTTTGGGGCTGGCCTCATCTATGGCTGCATCAAAGGGCTTTCTCCCCAGGAAACCCTTGACTTTGCCGTTGCTGCAAGCTGTCTCAAACATTCTATCGAAGGGGACTTTAACCATGTTTCGGTGGAAGAAGTGCTGAAACTTACCAAGGGCGACGGATCAGGGCGGGTACAACGCTAGGGCCTGACCATTACGTTGCAAGCAAATACGGGCATGTTCCGGTTTTAAGAACCGCAAGCAAATTCTCCACCGCCATCATCCCCATGTTATGGGTCGCCTCAATGGTTGTAGATCCTATATGCGGGGTGAGAATACAATTAGGTAAGGTACATAGGGGGCTATGGTAGGGCGGTTCCTCAACGGTAGTGTCGAGACCGGCAGCAAAGATCGCACCGGTTTTCAAGGCATGATACAGGGCGGATTCATCGATGATGCCGCCTCGTGCAGTATTCACGATTACCGTAGTTGGTTTCATTTTTTTGAATTCAGGTTCCGCAATCATGCCCCGGGTTTCCTTGGTTAAGGGTACGTGGACCGTGATAAAATCCGATTGGGTATATAGGGTCTCTAAATCCGTAAACGTACCGCCCAAACTTGAAACATAGTTGTCTAAAGATTCATCATGACAGGTATCGTAGCAAAGGAGCCTCATCTCAAAGCCCCAAGCTCGTTTCATAACCCGTTTCCCAACCCGGCCAGTACCAATCACCCCCAGCGTTTTCCGGCACATTTCAATGCCTATAGGCCGTTCCTGGGCTCCTTTCTTTAGCATCGTATCCAGGTACGGTATCTGGCGTGCGGCGGCAAGCATGAGGCTTATGGTCAAATCAGCCACGGAATCACTGTTTGCCCCCGGGGTATAGGCCACTTTTATGCCTTTTTCCCGGGCTGCATCAAGGGCAATGGCGTCGCAGCCTACGCCATAACGGGAAATGACTTTAAGTTTTTTACAAATACCCAGGGTCTCTGGGCTGTATGGTTCCAAACCGGCAATTATACCATCCGCTTCGGGGAGCAATGTCCGCAATTCTTCTTCATCCTTGGGGCGGATTACCCTGCAATCAGACGCTTCAAGCAGGGAAAGGGGGAGTGGGTTTGTTCTGGCAAAAGAACGGGCAGTTACTAAAATGGTATAGGTGCTCATGAGACCCTTAAAAACAAATGCCTCTAAAACGTGTTTAGAGGCAATCAAAAAAGATTGGTGGTTTTTACTTATTGCTCGAGGGCAAAAGACAACTTGATACCATTGGTCCGTAAGGCTACCCAATCTCCTTTCAAAGGAACGTCTTTCTTATCGATAGTGAAATAGTAATAGGTAGCAAGATAGGGATCGGTGGGATCATACACCCGTACATCTCCGGTATCACCATTTACCCAAATTTTAAAAGGTACGGGCTCTGCCAAATTCTCTGCGGTCAAGAGATCGGCAAACTGGTTGAGATCAATACTTTCTACCAGCTCCATCCGAGAATTGGTATAACTACGATAAATCTGCCCGCTTAAACCCTTTGGAATAGCGCTGCTTAATGGGTTTTCGTCATAATTAAGCCATAACAGGTAAGAATTACCGCTGCCCCAGGAAGGGCCGTCGTATACTGCATCGGCGAAGATATGCAAACCAAATCCTCCGTGTCCATCTTCGGCACCTGATTCATAGCGGACACTGAAATCATACAGCATAGATCCGTTTTGGGGGACCTTAATGTTGACTTTAGCAAGCCGAGCATTTGCATCATTCTGGTAGACCCGGTCATCATTCATACTCCAGTCCCCTGACACAAAACGATGTTCCGGTAATTGGACTTGAGCGAACAACGATACCCCTATCCCCATTACCAGTAAAAGAAAAACAAGTCGTTTCATAAAGTTACTCCTTCAAGATGTATTCCTTTCATCTAAATTCCGGATAGAAATTCAAATGGGAATATCATAAATCTATCCATTATTTTAACATACTTTTTAAATAAGTGTTACATATTTTTAAGTTTTTTG
>JAISGE010000101.1 GCA_031263265.1 Treponema sp. | reverse complement strand
GGTGATTATGGTGGAGGTGATATACCCGTTCCCATTCCGAACACGGAAGTCAAGCCCTCTTACGCCAATGATACTGCCCCTAAAAGGAGCGGGAAAGTAGGTCGTCGCCAGGCTTTTTTATATTTTCCCTCTTGAAGAAAGAGCTGTTCGATAGTACATTGGTTACAGGTGTCTTTGGCTTTATGGAAATGAAGTAAGAAGGGGAGAGTATATGGCTGATCAACATCAATTAGTCACTTTTCAGTTGGGTGAAGAATTATATGGAATTAATATAATGGATGTTAAGGAAATTGTCCGGGTTCAAGATGTGAGGGCTATTCCAAATGCACCTATGTATGTAGAAGGCATTTTTAATCTTCGCAGTGAAATAATTCCGATTATTAATTTGCATAAGAGATTTCAGTTAAAGAAAATGCTTGTTTCTGAAGATGATGAACTCTTGTCCGGTTTTATTATTTTGGATATTGACGGGATGAAGTTGGGAGTAATCATTGACAGGGTTTCCCGTGTAGTAACCATAGAAAAAGAAGATGTGCAGCCCCCACCTCAAATGCTAAGCGGTATAGGGTCTGAATATATTCAAGGGGTTGTTCGCCAGGAACATGGATATCTTATCATTTTAGGGATCCGGGATCTCTTCAACCCCAAGGAACTTCAGAAGATTGCAAATCTTCGATAAGTTTCAGATGTTTGTATGAGAATTGAAGTCTATTCTCCGACTATCCGGCGGAAAGAAATGGATGCGGTACTTACGGCTATGGTGGAGGATAAGATTGGACCGGGAGCGCAGTCTCGGCTCTTGATTCAGGTTGCTAAGGAATATCTGGGGTTTGATTATTGTTTAGCCCTCAGAAGTCCGGTATTTGCCCTTTTTTTAGCGCTTAAATCATTGAATCTTGAAGTGGGAGCAGGGGTAGTACTGTCTGCATTATCTCCTTGGTATTATGCCCAGGTTCTTGAGGATATGGGACTCAGGGCAGTGTACTGCGATGTAAGTGCTTCTTCTCCTTGTATGGATAGGGAAACTGTGGAGTCTGCGTGTAAGCGGGGAAATTCTCCGCCGAAGTGTATCCTTGTGCATCATACCCTGGGTTTTGTACCAGATATGGTTTCTATTGTTGAGATAGGATTGCCGGTTATTGAGGATCGTTCCCAGAGCTACGGCACTGAGGGAAAGCCCTCATTGGGGGTTTTTACCTTTTTGGGCTTGGAAGAACGAGACATGCTCACTTCAGGAGGAGGAGCGCTTCTCTATGGAGTAAATCGTAGGGACGCGTCGGTGTTGCGGAATTGCGGGGATCTGCCTCCTGAATACAGCATCCCCGATATGAATGCCGCAATGGCGGTGGTTCAGTTTCGAGAGGGGACTAAGAATCTTGAAAAACGCAAAGGAATCGCTCAGATTTATACTCAATCGGCATTGCGAACCCGGCATAAACGGTTTATCCCAGAGGATGAGGGTGGGTATAATAATTATGCTTTTCCTTTGATGCTTGAAACCGGTATGAAAGAAGTAAAGGCTTATGCCAAACGGAAAGAGATTGCCGTGGAAAGCGCCTTTGAAGGTACTTTGATGGGAAGCGGTAAGGTAGAGCCAAGTTTATGCCCTGAAAGTTATTCCCTGTCCTTGAGGACAGTTCTTTTTCCGCTTTATCCCCGACTTGGGACGACAGACATTGAAAAGGTCGCAAAACTTATAGTAAGCCTTCCTTAAATAATTACAGACAAGATAAAGAAGGCGGAGGATTGTAATGGCCACGGTAAAAAGGGCGTTGCTGTTTATTAATCTGCATAAAGTCAATGCCCAGCATGTGGCCGATGAAATACGGGAAGAACTGAATCGTAACCACATTGAAACTTACTGTTGTGCCTTTACCGGGAAGCCTGATAGGGATGTAGACGGTACGTATGATCTAGCATTCAGTCTTGGAGGGGATGGAACCGTACTTTATGCTGCCAGGTCTATGGCGCCTTTAGGAGTGCCCATCTTTCCGGTAAATTTGGGTACTTTGGGATTTATCGCTTCGGTACACCCTGATGAATGGGTTCAGGTTTTTAGGCGGTGGATGGACGGAAAGATTGGAATTTCCCGAAGGTTTATGCTTGAGGTAACCGTAAAACGGGGGGATAGAACCGTAGTCAGAGGTTCCTGTTTGAATGATACGGTTATCTCTGCTTCGGGCATCGCTAAGATCATACGTCTCAAAGTTGAATCGGAAGCTCTGGCTCCCCATGAATATATGCGTCTGGGTAAATACCGCTCTGATGGGCTTATTGTGGCCACTCCCACTGGTTCTACCGCCTATTCCGTATCTGCCGGGGGACCGATTCTCGATCCTGAAATGGAAGCGTTAATCATTAATCCAATTTGTCCCTTTACCCTGTCGAATCGTCCCATTGTAGTGCCTGCCCGGGAAGCGGTTATCGTGGAAGTTGAAGCAGAACAACGAAGCGGGGTACTCCTGACCCTGGATGGACAGGTAACCGAGTCGCTGGAACCAGGGGATCGGGTGTATATTAAGCAGGCTCCTTATGAAGCCCACCTCATTGCCTCGGATAGAAGCGGCTTTTATAAAGCCCTGCGTACCAAACTTTCTTGGTCCGGAGGGCCTGATGCTTGAAGAACTCAGTGTCCGCAACTTTGCTCTTATTGATACCCTTTCCCTGACGTTTGAAGAGGGCTTCAATGTCCTTACCGGAGAGACTGGGGCAGGGAAATCCCTCTTGGTGGGATCTTTGAGTTTTTTATTAGGTGCTAAGGCCGATCCAGGTATAATCCGGAGTGGGGCCTCTGAGGCAAGCGTATCCGCAGTGGTATCTCTGGGAAAACAGCAGCAGGAGGCCTTAGCCTGGTTAAGTGCTCGGGATATTAGTCCTGAAGATGAGCGGATCATCATTAGGCGGACAATCAAAACTTCGGGTAGGGGTACCATCCATATACAGCAGACACCGGTAACTCGCGGGGATTTGACGGAATTTATGGCCTTCTTGGTTGACTTGCACGGTCAGCATACCCATGAATCGCTGCTTAGAAAAGAAACCCACAGGAAGTATCTGGATCGCTTCGCTGGTCTTGAGGAAACAGGTGTTGCTTTTAACCGGGTGTTTCTTGAGCGGGAAGTTCAAAAAAAAGCTTTGGAGCGCTCGGTTACCCATGCCCGGGACCGGGAACTGCGGTTGGAACTGTTACACTATGCAGTGGAGGAGATCAGGCAGGGTAATCCTAAACCAGGAGAGATCCAAGAGCTGGAACAGGAGGCGCGGCGCTTGGGGGATTTTGAGCAATTAGTACGTTTGGTGCAAAGTCTTGGGGTCCTTCTTTGTGATGAAGACCGGTCGATTCTCAGCCTTAGCCGAAGGATCCGTGGGGTCATAGAAAGCGCTGCAGCCATTGACGGAGGACTGGCTTTCCTTGCAAAGCGCATGGAAGATTGGTATTATGAAACTGAGGATATGGTAGAGGTATTTCGGGGATACCGGGATACCTTACGCTATGATCCGGGACGGATTGAAGCGGTGGAGGAGCGGCTTTCCCTGCTTTACCGACTGAAAAAGAAATATGGGCTTGATGAAGCGGCAATACAGGCGTATCGAGTTCAGGCAGAAGCGGAGCTTGAAGCCTTGGCCGGAGCTGAAGCGCGTCATGAAACCCTCAGTACGGCGATTTCGGTCATTGAAGCAGAACTTGCTTCTCGGGCTCAGGACTTAAGCGACCAACGGATCGCTGCTGCCCGGAACCTGGAACCTCGGATAAGTGGGCTCCTTGCCCACCTTGGTATGCCTCATGCCCGGTTTGCCGTGACCGTGGAAACCGGGAAGCACCTGGGGCCTTGGGGCGCTGATACCGTGGAGTTTCTTATCACGCCGAATGTGGGGGAACCACTCAAAGAGCTTTCCCGGATTGCCTCGGGGGGCGAGCTTTCCCGGATCATGCTGGCCATAAAGACGGTACTTTCTGATGCGGATTCTTTGGAAACGCTGGTTTTTGATGAAATTGATACGGGTATTGGAGGGGAAGTTGCCCTTGCGGTGGGGGAATACTTGGCTCAGATAGGGCAACATAAACAGATATTGTGTGTTACTCATCTTGCTAGTATCGCGGTTCGGGCTTATAATCATCTAAAAGTCAAAAAGAAAAGCGAAGCAGGGCGGACCGTAACGGCTGTGGCGGTATTGAAGGCAGATGAACGGCGAAAAGAGATCGCCCGGATGCTTGCAGGGGATGCTGGGACTGTAGCGCTTGCTCATGCAGATGCCTTACTGGTAAAATATGGGAAGGGAGTAAAGGATGGCGAAACTTGTTGAGAATACTGGTGAAGATCCTCAGTATGTAACCAAAGTCAACGGTTATAAACTTACGATCAATAAGATACTTAAAGCAGAAGCAAAATTAATGAGTGAAATAGCAGCGCAAGAAAGTCCTGATATCCCTTTAAAACAGTTTGATCTGGTAGAAGTGCGGCTTAATCTTGCTTCATATTATATGATTCTCACAGGGGTGGCGCGGTCTGTATTGAAAAAAGATAACCAGGGGGCATTGGATGATGCACGGAAATCTATTAATAAAGGCATTGCTTGTCTTGAAGACATGGTAAGCAGTTATGTAGATGCTCTTTTTAGCGAATATGAAGATAAACTTGCCCTTTTGGAGCCGGTGAGTCCGGAACGGCGTTATTATGTGATTCGGAAATTGGGCTTGACTATTCGCCTGCTTGAAAATGCTTATGGGGATAATAGCAAGTGGAAGTGGACCTTTGTTGACCTTGAGGGGCGCTATGCCACGGTAGTTAAGAATATCTTTGATGTGAAAAACATGGTGGTCAATATGGATCTCCGATCTCCTCACTATGAAGCCACCATGTACCATTTGCAGTTGATTAAGGGTCTCCTTATGCAGGCAGGGGATCGCTACCGGGAACGATATGAACTATCTACTAAGGGGATTAACGATTTTAAAATGGCGCTTAATTTTTTAAGTGCCCTGCGACGGATCCACATCTTGTTAGGAGAAAGTTCTCAGGCTGAGACCTTGAAGAAAAAAATTGATACCTGGTCTGCTAAATTGGAATTAGACCTTAAGAAAAAAGAAGAAGCCATGGAAGCTCTGGAAAAGAACGAATAAGATGCCCCATCGTTCCTTTAAGGTATCTCTTGGGGAATTTAAAACCCTGTTGCCCTATCTTGTGCAGTATCGTAGGCACTATATCTTGGGTTTTGGGTGTCTTATAATCGTGGATGCTGCCCAGGTAATCATTCCTCAGTTTATGCGCCGGGCAGTGGATTTGATTGCTTCAGGAAGTTTTACCTGGCAGCAAATAGGTACCCTTTGTGCAGGTATGGTTGGAGTGATGGCCATTATCTCCTTGGGCCGTTTCCTGTGGCGGTACTTTATCCACGGCTCTTCCCGGCGGATCGAAACGGAAATACGGGAAAAATTGTTTGAACACCTCCTCTCCTTGTCTTATGATTTTTACCAGAAGCAGAAAATCGGGGATCTCATGGCCCGGGCTACTAATGACCTCAATGCGGTGCGGATGTCCATAGGCTTGGGGCTTGTGGCTTTGGTGGACGGTACCATTATGGCAGCTTCGATTCTGGTGATCATCTTCATCCAAGATGCCCGAACCGCGGCCTTTGCAGTGCTCCCCCTGCCCTTTATTACGGTTAGTATCCTCATCTTTGGAAGTGCCCTGGGGAAGCGGTTCAAGAAGGCCCAGGAAACGTATGCTGCCATGAGTGATACGGTACAGGAAACCTTCGCAGGAATCCGGGTGGTCAAGTCTTTTGTCAAGGAGTGGTGGTTCATCAAAAAATTTGCGGATACCAATGATGATTACCGGGAAGCGAATATGGCCTTGGTTAAACTCTATGGGGCATTTTTTCCTTTGGTTGTCTTTCTTTCGGGGCTTACCACGGTCATCGTCCTCTTGGTAGGGGGTATTCGGGTAGTGGAAGGGTTTATGAGTCCTGGGGATCTTTTGGCTTTGTTCCGGTATCTGCAAATGCTCATCTGGCCCCTTATGGGTGCAGGGTTTACGGTGAACATGATACAACGGGGAGCGGTGAGCCTTAAGCGGGTGAATGAGGTCTTGGAGACCAAGCCGAGTATTGCATCTTTGGCGGTCCCAAGGAAACCAAGCGAACAGGCTGACGCTATTGTTATTCGGGATTTGTCTTTTGCCTATCCTGAAGGCAGTGCAGTTCTGAGCGGTATTACCCTTACCATCAAGCAGGGGGCTTGGGTAGGGATCCTGGGCCGGACTGGTTCGGGAAAATCAACGCTCATCAAAGCCCTCACCAGGATGATCGATCCACCCCAGGGCACGGTGCTGGTTAAAGGTGTGGATGTGCGGGATTGGGATTTGCAGGAATTGCGGGGCTGTTTCGGGGTTACCCCTCAGGACAGTTACCTTTTTTCGGATTCTATCAGAAACAATATCCTCTATAAACTTAAAAGACGTAAAAGAGACGAAGCCTCTCAAGGCCAGGTTGAACAGGATGAGCGCTTGCTTAACCACGCTGCGGCCCTTGCAGCCCTGGATACGGATCTGACGAGTTTTACCCAGGGTGCAGATACCCCCATAGGTGAACGGGGGCTTACCCTTTCAGGGGGGCAGAAACAGCGGACTGCCATTGCCCGGGCACTGATAGGAGAGCCGGAATTCCTCATCCTCGATGATGCTCTTTCAGCAGTAGATGCGGAAACAGAGAAACGCATTTTAACCGGCCTTCTCGCAGAACGAACCGGGAAGACCACCATCATCGTATCTCACCGGGTTTCAACCCTCCGTAACGCCGACTATGTACTGGTTCTGGATCAAGGTCGTATTATCGAAGCAGGAACGCCTTTGGAGCTTATAGCGGGCGGTGGCTTTTATGCCCGGACAGCTGCCTTACAGCAACTTGATCAGGACAGCAGTGATGTCTGACTATTTTGAAACCGAGGATGTGGTCAAAGGCTATGATCGGCAGATTGTCGCCCGGATACTTTCGTATATAAAACCCTACCGGCTCATGGCCTTGGCTACCCTCCTTGCCCTGGGAATTGCTACCCTGGGAGAGTTGGCCATTCCGGTGATCCAGCAGCGGGTCATTGATGATGCTATCCTGGCCCGGTTTATGTTAGTACAGACCGATACCTTTGCCCAAGAACGATCGCAGCTCCCGACCGGTGTGGCAAAAGCCCTGGATCGGGCGCTGGCCCGGGCTCGGGTCATCCGTATTGGAGCGCAATGGCTGGTACCCTTGGGACAGGATACGAATATTACGAGCCATGATGAAGCGCAGCTTCGAGAAATGGGTATTATCGCGGATGGTCAATGGTATGCTTTTTCTTATGTCCCCGGGGACGCAGCCCATAAGGTGATTGGAGAGCATACGGATCTGTTCTTAATCGGGGAGCACGGCGGGGCGCTCCAGACTCAGGACCTTGCTTCCTTAAAAGCAACGGAAATTGTGGCTTTGCGGAGCCGGGATGTGCGGTATATTATCCACGCGGTCCTGGTACTCTTGGCCATCCTTGCGGTGGTCTTGGTGTTTACCTTTATACAGACCTGGACTACTACACTCATCGGTCAGCAGGTGATGAAAGATCTGCGGCTTGCCTTGTTTCAGAAAACTGCTTCTCAATCCTCGGCCTTCCTTTCCCGGCATCCGGTGGGCAGACTCGTAACCCGGCTGACCGGGGATGTGGAAACAATTAACGAATTCTTTACGTCTGTAGTGGTGGCGTTTCTCAAAGACCTGTGCAGTATGCTGGGAGTGCTGGTTACCCTGTTTTTTCTTTCCCCTAAGCTGGCCCTGGTGGTGCTTGCTACCTTGCCGCCGGTGCTGCTTCTCACCTCCATGAGCCGCCTCAGGGCCCGGGATGCTTTTAGACGACAGCGAACCGCTTCTTCCCGGGTCAACGCGTACCTTTCCGAGCGCCTTTCCGGGGTCCAGGTGGTTCAGCTTTTCCGGGGGGAAGCTAAGAGTCTTAGGGAATTCGGCGACCGTAATGGCGAACTCTTGCAGGCTAACTTGGGGGAGATGTACGTGGTTGCCACCTTTAGGCCCCTGGTGGAATGGTTCTCGATCCTAACCGTGGCGGTGGTCATTGCGGTGGGGAGCAATCTAGCCTTGAACCTTTCCCTTTCCCTGGGGGTCCTCATCGCCTTTATCAATCTGGTGGGTATGTTTTATGCACCGGTGATGGATATTGCAGAGAAATACACCCTCTTGCAGTCTGCTATGGCTGGAGGGGAACGGGTCTTTAAGCTCCTCGATACGGATGAGCGTATTCCTAATGAGGGAAAGCAGCTTGCAGAGGGAACGATTCGGGGACATATTAGCTTTGAAGCGGTGCATTTTGCCTACAAATCAGGGGAGGAGGTTTTACGGGGCCTCTCTTTCACGGTGCAGCCTGGGGAAATGGCCGCGATTGTGGGTTATACCGGCGCAGGAAAGACCACCATCATCAATGTACTTACTCGGCTCTGGGATATTGACTCAGGTTGCATCCGCCTTGATGGTATTCCTTTACCATCAATTTCCTTGGAAGTCCTGCGGCGTTCAGTGCTGCCGGTCTTACAGGAGGTGTTTTTATTTTCCGGTACCGTGGCGGAGAATATCAGTCTGGGGCTTTCCATCCCGGAGGAGGCAATAGTGGAGGCGGCAAAAGCGGTTCATGCCCATGACTTTATTTCCCGCTTGCCCCAGGGCTACCAGACCCTGCTTTCCGAAGGGGCCACGAATATTTCCTCTGGTCAACGGCAGCTCATCAGTTTTGCCCGAGTCATAGCCCATAACCCGGCAATAGTCATCCTGGACGAGGCTACCAGTTCGGTGGATACCGAGACCGAGGGTCTTATCCAGTTGGGGATGCAGCGGGTCCTGGCAGGGCGTACTGCCCTGGTGATTGCCCATAGGCTCTCCACCATACGCCATGCAGACCGGATTCTCGTACTTTCCGGAGGACATTTGACTGAAGAGGGAACGCACGAGGACCTTATCGCCCGGGGTGGTCTGTATGCAGGGTTGTACCGCTTGCAATACGAGGGGACTTAACACTGCACAGGTCATGAGGAGGCTCTGGGGCACTTGTTTTCACGTAATCCAAGAACTTGACAAACTATGTCCATGTAGTTAGTATGAGCTAACTATAATCCGGAGAGATTCCTATGAAAAATCGCATAATAAGCGGTAGTACCGCTATCATCCTGGGTATGTTAATATCCCTGGGGCCTCAAGTGCTCTTTAAACTATGCCCCCCAAAAGCAGAGGGAGGCTGGATGCAGTGCCACTGGACAGGTCAGGCGGAAATCGGCGCAGGTCTTTTAGTGGTGCTTCTGGGAGGGGCATTGTTGGTGTTTGCTTCAATCAAGGTCAGGTTGGGATTAAGTATCGCCTTGTGCCTTTCCGGTATCCTGGTCCTGCTCTTTCCAAGCGTCCTGATAGGTGGTTGCATGATGGAAACCATGAGCTGCCGGAAGGTGGCTTTCCCGGGAATATACCTGTGCGGTATCCTCACCAGCGCCACCGGGGCAATGAACAGCCTCTATTTGGTTCGCCTGAGTAAAAAGGGGGGAGTATGCATACCATAGAACCGTTGACCTTCTTTGAGATTGCCCGGACTAACCTCTATGCCCGGCCGTTTCGTTCCCTCTGCATCCTGGCCCTGGTGGCCATTATTGGGTTCGTATTGTTTGGAGGTTCCCTCATGGGGATGAGCCTGTTGAACGGTGTGGATAGTATGGCAAAGCGGCTGGGGGCAGACCTCTTAATCGTTCCCCAGGGTTACGATAAAACCATTGAAGGTATTCTACTCCGCAGTGAGCCTGCTGCATTTTATATGGACGAAGCCTGGGTTCATAAAATCGCCGCTATCCAAGGGGTTCATGCAGTATCCCCCCAGCTCTTTATTACCTCCCTTAATGCGTCCTGTTGCGCCATGCCGGTACAACTGATTGGTTTTGATGGGGCTACGGATTTTGTGGTCGGGCCGTGGATCCAAACCGCCTTGAAGCGCCGCTTATCCGATGGAGAAATTGTTATTGGCTCGGCAATATCAGGCCCTGTGGGTTCGTCCATCACTTTTTTTAACCGGGAGTACCGGGTTGTAGGGCGGCTGGATCGGACCGGTATGGGATTTGATGGTTCGGTCTTCATGAATTTGAACAGCGCCCGGGGAGCTGCTCAGGATTATCAGGCCCAGGGCGGCCCGGTTCCTCCTGTGGAGCAATCGGTATCCTCAATCTTGGTGTCGGTTGTTCCTGGTTTCTCTCCCCGCACCGTATATGACCGGATTCAACAGACCTTCGGGTACGGAAACAGCGGTATTGTGCCGGTCCTTTCTAAAAATATCATCAATACCGTGGCAGGCGGTTTGCGCAGTCTTATCGGCTTCATCATCATCTTGGCGATTATGTTCTGGGTAGGCGCGGTTCTTATAGTCGGTATTCTTTTCTCGGTTACTTTGGGGGAACGGCTGCAAGAATTCGGGATATTCCGGGTCATGGGACTATCGAAGAAAAAACTTATCATCCTGATTTTGAGTGAATCTGCCCTGGTGAGTCTTGCCGGGGGCCTCATCGGTATCCTCGGGGCCTTGCTTATCATGCTTCCGTTTAGGACCCTCATCAGTGAACGTATCGGTATGCCCTATATGCTGCCTTCAATCAGTACCTGCGTGCTGTTCCTTTTGCTGAGCCTTTGTTTGTCCTGTGTTGTAGGGCCTCTGGCATCCCTGTATCCTGCGGTCAAGATCGGCAGGATGGAGGTGTATACCGCGGTCCGGAGAAATGGCCTATGATCCTTGAACTGTGCAATCTGAGTAAAGCCTATCCCCGGGGCAATGCTTCATTTTTCGCGGTACAGGATGTTTCCCTGTCTCTGGATGCAGGAGATTTTGTCTGTATTGCCGGGCCTTCAGGAAGCGGAAAAAGTACGTTACTGGGTATCGCGGCAGGTCTTATAGCCCCTACCCAAGGCCGGGTCTGTTTCCAAGGACAGGATTATGACCGTCTTGATGATGACGCGCGGTCGGCATTACGGAACAAAAGCATCGGGTATGTCATGCAGGGGCCAAGCCTGCTCCCCAATTTTACCGTGCTTCAGAATGTGATGCTTCCCTATTATGTGAGCCAGACAAGAAAAGCAGAACCGGCGCCGATAGCCCGGGCAGCCTTGCTCCTTGAACAGGTGGGTATGCTTCCCTTGGCCTCCCAATACCCTGCGGAACTGTCAGGGGGTGAATTACGCCGAGTCGCGATTGCCCGGGCATTACTACAGTCCCCAGGCTTAGTGATTGCCGATGAACCCACCGGGGATTTGGATGAGGCTCGTACCGAGGAAATCATGCAGCTTTTTTCCCAGTTTGCCCAAGAAGGGGCTGCTCTGTTGGTGGTTACCCATGATCCGGTGCCTTTTCAGTACGGGAACCACAGGTATGTTCTACGGGCAGGGGTAATGACCGAGGCATATCCATAGACCTGCTACGAAACCCCAGGGGAGGGATCCGGTTTAAGCCCTGGCATGTCCCATTCCTTAGGGATCCGGGTGGGCAGTCCCGTAGCATCCACAAAGGCCCAGGTAACCAGGGCGGTAACAATCACCTGATCCCCTCGTGTTATTTCCTGGGCCATGGTACCGCTGACCACCCCTTTTTTGACCGGCCAGGAGCGAATCAGTAGCACATCATCTACCACTGCGGATTTTTTGTAATCAATCTCAATCCGGGCTATATACACACCGTACCCCGTATTGATCGCCTTGGGGTAATCAAAACCAATCGTTTTTAGGAATTCGTACCGGGCGTACTCCAGATAATGCAGATAATGGGCGTTATTTACATGACCGTTCTGGTCACATTCATAGGTGCGAACCACCAAGGTACATTCACAAACCATACTGTTACTATACTGTACGGGTACTTATTTTACCATTTCTTTTGGCTTGCGGCCTATGTAAACCGGTTTTTGAGCACCTATTTAACTTTACAAAAAAGTATGTCATACTACAGCATGGGAAGGGGAAGGAACTGCCGGATAAGTGGTGAGACGGGCACGACCTGAAGTACCAGTTGTTAGAGGAGTATCAATGGCTGACCCTGTTAGGGGATAAGCCTTTCCCGGGCCAAAGATCATTTTTTAACGTGAGGATGAGACAATGTTGAAAACGCCAACCGACTATGCTGATGACGGAAACTGGCTCAATGTACCGGCCGAGGCAAAGGCCGCTTATATCGACAACAAACCGGTGGATGTGTTTTACCTCTGTCCCACCTGCCATTTCACCGAGGGGGATATTTGTTCTGCCTCTGATGAGGACATGAGGAAAGAGGCTCGTTACCTGCGGGAGGCCCATTTTGGGATATTCGACAGCGCCAACACCTATGCCCCCTTTTACCGGCAGTTGAGCATCGGCTATATCGAGGAGCTCACCAAAGCGGGCATGCCGGCGGCCATGCGCGTATTGCGGGAGATCCCCGGTGTTGACGCGATCAACGCCTTTTGCCGGTATCTGAAACACTACAACAAAGGCCGGCCGATTGTCTTCGCATCCCATTCTCAGGGCAGCGCGGTGATGGAGCTTCTCTTGATCTGGATACGTCAAAACCGGCCGGAAGTGCTCCAACGGATGGTGGCCGCCTATATCATCGGCTTCCCGGTGCAGGATGAGTTTCTCAAACAAGCCGACCTTCCCTTTGCTGCAGGGGCTCAAGATACGGGGGTGATCATCTCCTACAATACCGAACTTCCTACAACGGAGTTCAACCCGTTTACCTCCCCTTTCCCGGGGGTCCGGGTGATCAATCCGGTAAACTGGAAGACCGACGAGACCCCCGCAGGCAAGGAAGCAAGCCTGGGCAGCCGTATTCGGTACGGTTACAGCGCTCCGGTGAACATTCCCCATTTTGCCGATGCCCGGCTTAACGTGGAAAGGGGGACGGTGGTAACTACCGCAGATATCAGCAGCGGAGACCCTTGGCCGCAGGGAGTTCTGCACCGTTACGACTATGACCTCTTTTATTACGATCTCCAAAAAAATGTGGCGGATCGTATCACCGCATGGTTTGAAACCTCTTAAACCGGAAAGAGAAGGTATCAGCCATGTATTCCATAGCTCCCGTATCCTCCAGCCCTTTTTTAGAGGCTTCCCCCTCTTTACTGGCTAATTGTCGTCTACAGCGTTTCTATCGAGGGTTGCAAGCCATGCGCCGAAAACCCATCCGTCTACCGGCTGGATGATATGAAACCACTGCGCTGATTGATTGTTGATGTTGAATGTGTCAACCGTCACCTCAACAGCTTTGACTTCGGTATTATTCGCAAGCTGCGTAATCGCTTTTGACGAGGCGTTCGGTTTTTCGCGCACATTTACCTCGTTATCGGTAACCCGGAACGATACGTCAATCTCGGTTACCGGAAGTGTCGAACCGGTCGCGGTCAGAGCGTGTATCTCATCGGCAAAAGCTGAGTCGGGATAATCGTGGAAGGCGGCATTAAGCAGCGCTTCGTAGCGGTTTGTTTCCTTCTCAGGATCGAGCGCCTTGGCGGACTGCAGCAGAATGGACGATTTTACATCCGCATCCTGATAAGAAATCGCGGAAGTCCTGACGTACAGGTTTCTGCGATAGGCTCTTTGCTCCGGATCGTAGGCTTCTATCCGAACAAAGCCGTCTTTTTCGGTTTCGGGGAATACGCCGAATACGGTCTTGCGGGACAGGATATAATCGCTGACATCAATATTTACGGGGCTGCGGTAGAGGTTTGCCTTTCCATCAATTACAACAGCCAAAGTACTGTTGACCGTCAACTGGTTGGCAAAAACATAGCCTTCCCTGCCCGTATTGCGCTTGACGTGATAATAATCATAGACGGCATTATCGTAGGGATTTTTCGCTTTTCTCGGTTCTGCCGTGACCAACTGGAGTTTTTCGCCAAGCGGAAGCGATTCAACCGCCCGTGTGGCATCGGTGTCGCTGCCCGTGTCGCTCTCGATCACATAGATCCACATCCCGACACGCATCGTATAGCCGAAATCGTCTGCGGTCTCGATTTCCTCTACAGGTTCCACTACATCCACCACTTCCGTTTCAACTGGCGGCTTTTTTGAACAGCCCGGCAATAGGAAAACGGCAAAGGTCAACAAAAAACAAAACGCGAATTTTCTTCCTTTCATATTATTTCTCCATTTCTTTTTATAGTACCGATTGATAGCGGTTGACGCTGTATTTGAAGCGTGGTTTCAACACATACTTCCGCAGCTAGTATAATCGAAAAAGGAAAAAAATTCTAGAGCGGATTCAACCGGCACGTACAATACCAATGCATCGGGCAAACACTTCATCGGTGTCGAATTGATTCTAGCAACAACTTTACTTATTCTCCTTTTTGAATGTTATGCCAAATTAAGGAGAAGAAAATGGCAAACAAATTTGTTTGGAAATTGCCGCTTATGACAGTCGTGGTTTGGCTTGCGCTTTCGAGCATGAGTTGTGCGTCATTAGGCAATATGTTGTATCAAGGTGCAGAAACAGCACCGTCAAAAAGTTTTCTTGACGGCGCTAATGACATACTCACCTAAAATCCAGAGGGTTATCCCGCTTGTTTGCGACTTTATGTAAACCGGTTTTTAAGCAGGGCGAGTACATCCTCTGCTTCCGCAGCGCTGGTTTCCGGGTTCTTGGCCTCCGCATATTCCACAAGATGAGAGGGAATCTCCGCGAGAAACGGCGAGGGGCTGCACTCAATGGTACTCTGCAGGCGCCGGCGCTTCAGGCAGCTTGAGATGAAGAGCTTGTCCCTGGCCCTGGTGATAGCCACATAAAAAAGACGCCGTTCTTCTTCCAGGTCTCCATCCCCTGCTTCAAGGCTCCGGGCGTGGGGGATGATGCCATCCTCTGCGGCGGCAATGAAAACCACGGGAAATTCCAGGCCTTTAGCCGCATGAATGGTCATCAGGTTCACCTTGCCCTTATCCGCGGGATCCTCTCCATCATCCCGGGTGATGAGGCTTATCCGGTTGAGGTAGGGATAGAGGGTGGGGTCAAGGTTGTCAGGATCATGTTCCCACTGGGCGATGGATTCGATGAGAGAACTGATATTGGTGAATTTCCATCGGGCTACCTGCTCGTGCTTACTGAATTCGGTAACCAGGTAACCCCAATAATCAATTTCATCGACCAAAGCCCGGACTTTTTGAGAAAGCCCCCGTTTCCCCAGCATGGCTTCCTTATACTTTTCGATGAGCGTCATAAAGCTATCCACATCAGCATTGTCTGTTTCCTGAAAACTCTGGTCGCTGAAGGTGTCTACCGCATACCGAAGGATACCCATCGCGCTCCAAAAGGAGGACTGCTGTTGCCGGGCCAGGTCAGTCAGGGCTGCCACCGTGGTTTTGCCTATACCCCGCCGGGGCGTGTTGATAATCCGTAAGAGGTTCACATCGTCATCCACATTGGCAATGACCCGCAGATACGAGAGGATATCCTTGATTTCCTTGCGCTGGAAAAAACTGGTCCCCCCGGAAACCCGGTAGGGGATGTTTTCCGCTAAAAAAGCCTCTTCCAAGGGACGGGTTAGGGAATTGGTTCTGATGAGCACCCCGAAATCATTGTAGGTAAGTCCTTCTTTGAGGCGGATCTTCTTAATCGTCGCAACAATGAAGTCCGCCTCATCACTTTCGTTCTGGGGGGTGAAGATCTCAATGGGCTTCCCCCCGCCATTCCCAGACCAGAGCTTTTTCTCTTTCCGGTTGATATTGTTGGAGATGACCCCATTGGCAGCTTCCAGAATGGTGGTGGTGGAACGGTAATTCTGTTCCAGCTTGATCTCCAGGGTTCCTGGAAAATCCCGCTCAAACATCCGAATATTCTCGTAGTTGGCTCCCCGCCATGAATAGATCGACTGGTCATCGTCTCCTACCACGCAGACGTTTCTTTCCCAAGGATTTACCAGGAGCCGCATAAGCTGGTACTGGGTAAGGCTGGTATCCTGAAATTCATCCACCATGATATACCGGTACCGGCGCCGGTATTTTTCCAGAACCTCTGGGTAATGCTCAAACAGGGTAATAGGGATGACCAGGAGGTCTTCAAAATCCAGGGCATTGAAGATTTTAAGGCGCTGCTGATACTCCTCATACACCGGCTGAAAAGCCGTATTCGCGGCTTCGCCCCAGTTGAGGCGGCCAATCTTAATGTTAGAGAAGAGCTGTCCCAGGGCATAGAGGTCTACCCCTTCTGGGGAAAGCTTACATTCCCTCAGACTGTCCTTGATCAACTGCATTCTATCGGTTTCATCGTAGATCGAAAAATTCTTGCGGTATCCTAAGCGCTCGATTTCGTCCCGGAGGATCTTTACCCCAAATGCATGAAAGGTACTGATCGTCAGGCTTTGCAGCTTCTTGTGGGTAAGCTCTTTGACCCGGGCTTCCATTTCCCTGGCCGCTTTATTGGTGAAGGTCAGGGCAAGGATCGCGGATTGAGGAATGCCCCGTTCAAGCATATAGGCTATACGGTAGGTGATGACCCGGGTTTTCCCGGAACCTGCGCCCGCAATGATCAGGACCGGGCCTTGAATCGCTTTTACCGCTTGGAGCTGGGGGCCGTTTAAGGCGTCCCCGGCATGAGCCTTCATTGAGCCAGGGTTCCCGATGAAAGGAGCGCAGCTAAATGCCTGCCTGCCTTTCCCCGATGGCTTATCTGGTTCTTCTCTGCTTGGGTAAGCTCTGCCGCAGTACGACCCAGTTCAGGGATAAAGAGGATCGGGTCATAGCCAAAGCCTTTGCTCCCCCGTTCTTCCCCAAGGACTTCCCCTTCCAGGGTTTCCTGTACCGCAAAGAAGCGATCCGGACTGAATAACACGACCATAGCGCAGACGAACCGGGCGCTTCTCTGGGGATTATCCCCCAGTTCCTGTAGAAGCAGGGTATTGCGCGCCGAGGAACTGAGGTTTTTATCTGCTCCATATCGAGAGGAATAGATACCCGGTCTTCCGTCCAGCGCATCCACACAGAGACCTGAGTCATCTGCAATGACCGGCTCTTGGATGAGCTGATAAAGGGTCCGGGCCTTAATAAAGGCATTGTCAAGAAAGGTTTTCCCGGTTTCATCGGGATTGAAATCAAGAATTCCCCCATCTCTGGGGATTTTAATGGTATGGCCGGATAAAATGGCCGTAAGTTCCGTCTTTTTGTGGGTATTTCCCGTGGCAAACCAAAGGGTCATCTGCTGATACTAGCATACCCGGCCAAGGAAGGCTACCAGGCTCCTTGTAAGAAG
>JAISGE010000213.1 GCA_031263265.1 Treponema sp. | reverse complement strand
GGCAAATAGATTAAGGTAAAAATTAAATATAATTTGATTGTCTTTGCAAGATATTTCCATATCCTTTTGAAATCATCATGATTTTTTATTTTATTGAAGATAAGAAAACCGGAAGACATAAAAAATACCGGCACGGCAGTTGAGGCAATTAAGCGGTATATATTAATAAAAAGTTCCGATTTGACATTTACAAATGGATTGGTATGAGCCATTATTACAAAAATAGCCATAATAAATTTAAGCAAATCAATGCCATTATATTGTTTTCCATTTTCTTCAAACATCACATTATCCTTTTTATTAGGTGTCTTAATTATTAAGGCTACCATTTTTTCATACTATTGTCAATATATTTATGCACATACCCTTCCGGCTGTTTGTGACGTTTTGCCAGCCCGAATAAGGACTTTGACCAGCATCGTTCCGCAGGAATGCGACCAGGGCTGGCAAAATGTGCCGGAACAACGGCGTAGGAATGGAGCGCATATAAGGTTTTATCCAGAGCGTGATGCTCCACTTCGTTGTCGTAGTACCTCGTAGCATAAAATACCCGCAGCTACCGAAACATTCAGGGAATCGAGTCTACCCTTACCGGGAATCCCCACCAGGGCATCACAGCGTTCTCGAAGTAGCCGGGATATGCCCATGCCCTCTCCTCCCAGGATAAGGGCAAGACGGCCGCGGAGATCCTGTTTATACACCGGTTCCCCGCGCATATCCGCTCCATACACCCAAAAATGTGCTTCCTGTAAGTCCTGGACTGCCCGGGGCAAGTTGGGTACTTCTACTACCGGAACCCAGGACACGGCCCCTGCGGAGGTTTTAGCGACACTGTCCGCATGTTTGGCAATCCGCCGATGCCGGGTAATCACCAGATCTACCCCAAACTGATCACAGGAACGGAGTATGGCGCCGTAGTTGTGAGGGTCGGTGATTTCATCCAGGATCATAACCAGCCCTTGCTGCTGTTCCCCGAGATGAGCGATGAAGGCCTCCAAGGTGATTTCCGGATCCTCCCGGAAGTCCTCAACTTGCAAGACGATGCCCCGGTGCTCAGGAGCGAGCCTATCCAATTCATGAGTACCTACCCGGTTGATAGGAACCTTATGTTCTCGCGCAAGGCTCATACTTTCCTGAGCCCGCGGGCCTGCTTTCGCGATCAAGAGCGGCCCTACGGCTTTTCCTGACTTAAGCGCTTCTTCTATCGCATGAAATCCCGTAAGATACCCCATATACTGCTCCTTTAGTCGTTCATATTATAGGTTTTGCCGTATTGGACAATCTCCGTATCAGGAAAGCCCTGTTCAGCGAGGTAGCGCTTAAACGCGGTCTGAGCCTTGGGTTCCCCATGAACCAGAAACACTTGTTTTAACCGGGATGTATCCAGGAGCCTGAGCCATGCTCCGGCTTCCGCATAATCCGCATGAGCGCTGAATGCGTTGATCTCCTCCACCGCCGCTCTCCGCTTGAACCATTGGCCGTGGATCTTGAGCTCTGGTTCCTTGTTGCGAATCCGCCTTCCCAGGGTATGTTGGGCCATATACCCCACGGTGAGGATAGTGGTGTTTGGGTCACCGATATTGTGGATCAGGTGATGTTGGATACGGCCTGCTTCACACATGCCGTCTGCGGAGATGATGATGAGCGGACCCGGATGCTCGTTTAAGGCTTTGGACTCGCCGACGCTGGTGGTAAAATGGAGGGCATTAAAGCCAAAAGGATTTTTATGGTGCTTGATAAAAGCGTCATGGATCGCCTCATCGTAACATTCGGGATGCACTTGGAAGATGGTGGTGGCATTGGTGGCCATAGGTGAATCCACGTAAATAGGAATCTCCGGGATGACCCCTGCATCCACCAAAAGATGAAAATAATACACCAGTTCCTGGGTGCGCTCAATGGCAAAAGCCGGAATGAGGATCTTCCCTTTTGTTTTTACCGTCCGTTTGGCAATCTCCGCCAGCTTTTCCATAGCATCATCGGTAGTACTATGCCGCCGGTCACCGTAGGTGCTTTCCAGAATGAGGTAATCCGGCGCAGGAACCTGGTCGGGATCCCGGATGATGGGCTTTCCCTTACGGCCCAGGTCGCCGGAACAGAGGATCCGGGTCTCCTTTCCTCGTTTTTTAACGGTAATGAAAGCCATAGCAGACCCCAGAATATGCCCGGCATCGTAAAACTCAAGGGTAACCCCATCACCAATAAAAACCGGCCGTTTATAGGATATACCCACGATTTGGTTTGTGGCTTGAATCGCATCTTTTTCATCATAGAGGGGAGTCCAGGTAAAGGTTTCCCCCTTTTTTGCCGCAAGTTTGCGTAAGTAAACCGCGTCCCGGGCTTGTATAGACGCGGAATCCATCATGATGAGGTTGGAAATATCCCGGGTTGCAGGGGTGGCGTAGATATTTCCCTGATAGCCCTGTTTGGTAAGTAAGGGCAGGAGGCCGCAGTGATCAAGGTGGCCGTGGGTTAAGATCACCGACTCGATCCGGTCGACGGCAATGCCGAAATCCCGGTTTTTCCGATCCGCCTCAGCCCGGGAACCCTGAAATGCACCGCAATCAATGAGGTATGATTTCCCATCGATCTCGATCACATGTTTAGAACCGGTTACTTCCTCGGCTGCGCCGAGGGAATAGAAATTTATATCCATGAACACTAAGATACCTTATTTTTCGATCTACGCACATACCCTTGAATCAGACTACCCGGGCTTTCGCATAAAAAGGGGCCGGTAACGGCCCCTTGGTTTTTTTGAACAGGTTGTATCAGTTCAAGCTGGCGACATACGCATCAAGCTGCTTTTGCAAGGTATCCCGTACTCTTTCAATGCCCGCGGCCTGCATCTTGTCGCGGTACTCCTGCAGTCCGGTAACCGCATCCACATACCCAAGCTCAAGGGGCCACCAGTACTGCTGATGCACATTGATGCACGCGGCGTACTCGGTTTCGATAGAAGAAGTGTCAATCGTGAAGGAGCGGAATTTTTGGGAATTTTCCCCGTCCTTGATTGCCGCGTCAAAACTGTCCTTGAAATCCTGTAAATCCGGCGGCGAACCTACGCTGGGAAGGGTCAGTCCTTTGGTACGAGCCGCCCAAAGCGCGGAAGACGAATAGCGGTCGGTGTTCATGCTTTTTACCCGTTCTTCTCCGTCTATGATCTGTATCTCGTAACTTTTCCCTTCAATGCCGTAAAAGAACGCGCGGTGGGCTTCCGGGTCCGAGGTGATGAGATCATAAAACGCCAGTGCCCGGTCGGGGTTTTTCGAGGTGCTTGAAATGACCAGCGCGTCCTGGGTAAAGGCCATGTTGGACAGATCCTTGGTGAAGTTGTTCCAGCGCAGTCCCCATTCCGGGCGCATCTGATAGTCTCCTTCCCACGTATCAATATTGTGAATCCGCAGTGCAGCTTTGCCGTTCCGCAATTTGTCGCTGTCCGTATCGGAAAGCGCGGATTTTGAGAAATATCCCGCCTGATTCCATCGGTTTACCATTGCAAGAAATTCCGATGCTTTCTCGTATTCCCACCAGGTGAACAATTTGGGATTTGGCTGGGTGGGATCGATGAACAAGAAGTCATTGGTCGATCCTTTGATAAAATAAATCCCGTTTTCCATCAGGAACAGATCGTCAATTTCCGAACCAATGGAATAAATCTGTATCGGCTCCATGCCGGGGTTGTTGTCTTTTACGATTTGCAGGTACTTTTCCATGTCCGCCATGTTGTTCATATTGCCGTCCCAGCCGGGGAGGTTAATGTCTACCCGGTAGATAGGACCGTAAGCAGAATAGGTGGGCAGAAGAGTTGGAATCGCGTAGAGATGTCCGTCAATGGTTCCCTGTTGAAGTGCTGTTTTTGACTGCCGCGCATAGTTCTTGGGCGCGTACGCAGGGAACAATTCATCAAGGTTTTTGAACGCGCCTTTCTGGGCAAGAGACGCGAAATTGAGCCAGGTTGCCGCATAAGCCATGTCAAAAACCTCGCCGGACGAGAACAGCAGGGGATACTTGTTCGCAAATTCCGCCCAGCCTATCCAGTTGATCCTGAGTGTGCAGTTGAGCTTTTCCAGCAGCAACTTGTTGAAATTTTCGTTCATCTCCCGCTGACCGCTCGGTTCATCGCTGACTACATACAAAACCAGTTCCACCTGTTTTGACGTGTCCAAAGGCCCTAAGTTGCCGCTTCCATCCGCCGTTTTACTACAGCCTGCGAAAAACAGCAAAAATACCCCGAGGACCGCAATGCCGACCTTCTCATGCAAACATCTTTTCATTTTCTTCCTCCGAAAAGCAATTATTTTAAGCCGGTCTTATGACTAGCCTTTTACCGCGCCAACCGTTACCCCCGCGATGAAATACTTTTGTACAAACGGATACAAAAGAATAATCGGGCCGGTTGCAACTATTGCCATTGCCAGTTTAAGGGATTGGGTAGGCAGACTTTCCACCCGTATGCCCACTTGTCCCGCGATTTGCGAAAGCGCCTGAGTCCGCATCAATAAATCGTAGAGCATGTACTGCAAAGGATATTTTTCCGGGGTGTTAATGTAGAGCATCGCGTTATACCAGTCGTTCCAATACCCCAGCGCCATAAAC
Source organism: Treponema sp. (assembly GCA_031263265.1). Lineage (GTDB taxonomy): Bacteria > Spirochaetota > Spirochaetia > Treponematales > Breznakiellaceae > JAIRLU01. Next base: position 5,047 of record JAISGE010000213.1, on the reverse strand, counting down.
AAGCCGATAGTGGCAAGACCGGAGGGAATAATCGGAAGAATGATCCGGGTAAAAACTTTGAATTCTCCTGCTCCGTCTATTTTCGCGGATTCAATAAGCGCCTGGGGGATCGCGGAAATAAAACTCCGCATGATTAAGAGATAAAAGATATTAAACATCCCCGGTAGAATTATCGCCAAAAAACTATCTTTTAAGTGCAGATAGCGAATATAAAAGATATATGTGCACACCATGCCGCCGTTAAACAGGGTGGTAAAATAAAAGAAGAACGAAATGATGTTCCGGTACTTAAAAGATTTCCTGCTGATGACATAGGCGGTCATGGTAATGAGAAACAAGCCACCCAGAGTGCCCACCAGGGTAATCATGATGGAAACCCCGTAGGCGCGGATGACCTTTTCAGGATATTTAAATATGACCGTGTACGCTTCTGTTGTAAACTCTTTCGGCAAAATACTGTATCCTGAAAAACGGATCGCCTGTTCCGAAGTAAACGACCCTGACACAAGCAGAATGAAAGGCATGAGACAGGTAAGCGCGATAATCGTAATCAGCGTATAACTGAGTATATAGAATACTTTTGACGTTGCCGTTGATTTTATTCCTGCGGTTTGTAACATTCCCGCCATAGGTTCCTCCTTCTTAAAAAAGCGCGTAATCCGCGTCGATTTTTTTAACTATATGATTTACCACCATGATGATGATAAAACACAAGACCGATTGATACAAGGTGGCCGCAGCGGTCATTCCCAGGTTGGCATTGGTCAACAGCGAGCGGAACACGTAGGTATCGATAACATCCGTGGCGTTGAAAAGCTGCCCGTTGTTTCCCACAATCTGATAGAACATCTCAAAGTCGCCCCGCAGAATCCGTCCCACCTGCAAAAGAAGCATGGTGATAATCGCGGGCCGGATAGAAGGAAGGGTGATGTGCCATATCTTCTGAAAAATGTTGGCCCCGTCAATATCCGCGGCTTCAAAACAATCCCGGTCAATACCGGTAATCGAGGCAATATAAATAATGGAATTGTAGCCGCACCATTTCCAGGAATTGAACACGCAGATGATAAAAGGCCAGACCGACGGCTTTGAGTATACATTCACCGGATCAACCTGAAATCGTTTGAGGATATTGTTCAGTACGCCGTTTTCAAAATTGAAGATGTTAAACACAAAAGTACCGACAATAACCCAGGAAATAAAATAGGGCAGGAAAATAACCGACTGGCAGAATTTTTTGTACCCCTTGCCGGGCATTTCCGCGATGATGATCGCAATGATAATGGCCAAACCCTGGGAAGTAATGAGGTTTAAGAGGTTGTACAGGAACGTATTCCGGGTAATGAGCATCCCCGTACCGGATACAAACAAATACCGGAAATTTTCAATCCCGTTCCATGCGCTACCAAAAATACCCCGGTCGTACCGGTAATTCTTGAAGGCCAGAATAAGTCCCGACATAGGAAAATAGGACAACACGAGTACCAGAATCACCGCGGGCGCAATCATGAAGAACAAGGCCTTGTTCTTTCTAAATTCGTTCGCGAAGCCGTTTTGTTTTAGCATAAATTCCTCCTTAAAAAATATAATTACAAATTCTAAAGCCTTTCTGCAAAAAACCTGCGTACGTTTTGGAAAAGTCTAAAGAATTAGTTTTACCGATTTACCGGGAAGCAATTCCGGCGGTAAAAAACCCGTTATCCGCTCATTGCCTTCTTGTATTCTCCTGGTAATAAGCCGGGCCAGTTTTTTACCAATTTCAAAAACCGGCTGACGAATGGTAGTAAGCAGCGGATTCGTGAGATGATGGAACCCAAGGCCGTCAAAACCAACAATAGACATATCCTCCGGGATCCGCATCCCCGTTTCGTACAAGGCGTTCATCACCCCAATAGCCATAAGGTCGGTAACACAAAAAACCGCGGTAAACCCTCCTCTGGCCATCAATGCTTTCATCCCCAGATTTCCTCCATGGACGGTATTTTTCGTTCGGATCGTCAAGTCAGGATTAAACGCCAGACCAGCCGCGCTCAGGGCGTTTTTGTAACCCTGGAGCCGGTCAACCGTATAATCTTTGTTTTCGTCTGTATTAATCAGGGCAATGTTCCGGTGGCCCATCTGTATTAAATGGTTGGTAGCAATCAGCGCGCCCAGCAGGTTATCCACATCAAAACAAGCAATCTCTTCAATATCGGTATGCCCGAATAAGACAACCGGTAGGTTCTTCTCCTGGGCACGCGAATAGAAATCATGGATTTCTTCGGTTAATAAGCCCATCACAATATACCCGTCACAGCTATGATTGCGTTTCCACGACCGTTTAATCAAAAAAGAATACAATTCCTCACTCAACACTTCACTGATACCTGCAATAAAATGCATGATGAACGGACTATGCAAATCAATATCTTCAGGAACATACACGTCTATAACACCCGTTCGCTTTGAAACCAGATTTTTCGCAGCCATATTCGGGGTATACCCCATATCGCATAGGATCTTTTCGACACGCCGCTTGGTTTCCGGCTTTACCTTATCTGGAGTGTTTATGACCCGCGAGACCGTAATGCTCGAAACTTCCGCGGCTTTTGCAATGTCTTTCAAGTTTTTCATACCGCTTGCCTTTCATTACAAAATGTTAACGTTAACATTTTTTTTACTATAAACCCCTTTATTTAATGCTGTCAAGTTCTTTTTATCAAAATGACGTTGCCCTGTGCTGAGGAAAAAGGTTGCTGCGGCTACTATACATAAGGAAACATAATGGGCTACTATCCAAAATTATGCGTATTGTATGTCTTGATCTCGAAGGGGTACTCATTCCAGAAATCTGGATTGCCTTTTCCGAAGCTACCGGAATCAGTGCATTACGGCGGACCACCCGGGATGAGCCGGATTATGATGCTTTGATGCAGTTCCGCCTTGCTATTCTTAACCAGCAGGGGTTCAAACTCGCGGATATTACCCGGGTCATCAGCACCATAGAGCCTCTGGAAGGAGCAGTGCAGTTTACCAAAACGCTCCGGGAAAAGACCGAACTCATCATCCTTTCTGATACCTATGAAGAATTCGCCCGGCCCCTCATGGTAAAACTGGGCTACCCTACCCTTTTCTGTAACAAGCTGGCCATTGCTCCAGATGGTTCCATCACCGATTACCGGCTTAGGCAAAAGGACGGCAAAAAACAGGCGGTGAAGGCCCTCCAATCCCTGAACCTGGAGATCTTTGCCGCCGGGGATTCTTTTAACGATTTAGCCATGATCCGAGCAGCCCAAGGCGGCTGCCTTTTCAGAGCGCCTCCCGGGATTCGGGAGTCCTACCCCGATATTCCTGGGGTAGAAACCTACAATGAACTTCTCGGGCAGATTACTGCCTTTTTAGACCGGTGATTTTCACCGATCTAAAAGCCGCTTGAGGATCCCATCGTTATGACGCCAATCATGGGCAGTCTTAACCCGTAGATCCAGCTCTACCTTCCAGTCCAGGATACGATTCAGATCCTTCTGGGCAGATTGCCGAATGGCTTTGATCAGTTCCCCTCCCTTACCTACCACCATGCCTTTCTGGGATTCCCGTTCGGTGATGATAAAAGCCCGTACCCAGAGCCGTTTTCCCTCATCCCGGAATTCCGCATCCGCTACTTCCACGTACAGCGCATGGGGCAGTTCTTCCCGCAGACGGTTGATGGCTTTTTCCCGGATGATTTCAGCAATCCGGAAATGCAATTCCTGATCCGTATAGTATTCTTCCGGGTAAAACGGGGCGCCTTCCCCAGCCATAGCAAACAAACAACTCAAAACCGCTTCGGTTCCCACTCCGTTGAGGGCGGATATTTTGAAACAGCGGGCCGTATCGAGCTGCGGAAGCTGGCTCTTGAGAAAGGTCAAGCTCTGTTCATAATCTGCGCCGGATGTATCCATCTTATTCACCGCAGCCACGGTTCTATCTGCCCAGGGAGCAAGCCTTGCGGCAATAGCCGCTTCTTCAGGCCCAGGAGCACGGGAGGCGTCCAGCACATACAGAACGATATCCGCATCTTCTATGGTCCTGTCCGAAACTTCCCTGAGTTTTTTGTTGAGTTTCCGTTCTGAATCATGCCGTCCTGGAGTATCCACAAACACGAGCTGTCCTTCAGGTCTATGGAGAATACCCCGGATGGCATTCCGGGTGGTTTGGGGTACCGCACTTACGATGGCAACTTTGGCGCCACAGAGGGTATTCACCAAGGTGGACTTTCCCACCGAGGGCCTGCCCACCACCGCCACAAATGCGGCTTTCCTTTTGATATCCATAGAGCTACTATATCCATAGAACGTTTCTTTTTCCACCTAAGTATACGAGGAACTGGTGCTCATTGCTGCAGGGGATGCTTGAAACAGCTGATCAGATGGTCGTTTACCATACCTACGGCCTGCATATAGGCGTACATGATGGTGGGTCCTACAAAGGAAAAGCCTTGTTTTTTGAGTTCTTGGGCAATCTTGCAGGAAAGCGCTGTGGCCGTGGGAACTTCCGCGTAGGTCTTGAAATAATGGATAATCGGTTCGCCATCCACCCAGTCCCACAGCCATTGGGAAAATGTAACCGGCCCTTCCATCAGGGCAATATAGCATTGTGCGTTTACAATAGCCGAGCGGATTTTCCGTTGATTGCGGATGATCCCTTGGTTGCCCATGAGTCGTTCTATGTCCTTTTCCCCGTACTTGGCTATCTTTTCCGGGTTCATACCGTCAAAGGCCGCTCGATAGGCAGGCCGGCGTTTCAAAATAGTAATCCAAGAAAGCCCTGCCTGGGCGCCGTCCAGAATCAGGGCCTCAAATAAGCGCTGATTGTCTTTAAGGGGCTGTCCCCATTCCTGGTCGTGGTAGGCCACATAGGTCCCATCTTCCCCGCACCAGGGGCACCGGATGAGGTCCTGGTCGTACGTCGTATTTGTCTCAATAGGTTTCATAGCAGTAGCTTATACCATTTTCAACTGTCGGGTTCAATTAACGCGTACAACATCAGGGGGGGGGGGGCGGGGCCGGGCGCGGGCGCGCGGGGCCTG
>JAISGE010000030.1 GCA_031263265.1 Treponema sp. | reverse complement strand
TTTCATGCCTGCTCCACGTCAACCCGGATCTGCTTCCGTTCGGCCCGCTGTTTTTGGGTCATATCAATGGCGATGGACCCCACAATGATAATCCCCACCACGATCTTTTGCCAGAACGTAGGGATCTTCATCAGGATAAGGCCGTTATTGATAACGCAGAATATCGCCACCCCGAGCAGGGTCCCCAGGACGCTGCCCGTTCCCCCCAGGGTGCTGGCCCCGCCCAGAACCACCGCGGCAATCACCTGCATCTCAAAGCCCAGGAAGGCGTTGGGATCGACCTGCCGCATAATGGACGTATGGGACACCGCGGCCAGGCCGATAAGAAAGCCCTCGTAACTGTAGACAAAGGTTAAAATCCGGGCGGACTTGAATCCCATCCGTTCCGCGGATTCAAGGTTGCCCCCGATGGCATAGATGCCCCTGCCGATAACGGTCTTTTTCAGGATAAACCAGGTAAGGACAATGGCCAAGATCAACATAAAGCCCTGTACCGGAAAACCAATGACCCGGCCGCTTTTCAGGGTAACATTAAACACCGTGAGGCGGCCGAAATTGATGAAGTCCCCGGGGATTCCGGTGATCCAGTTGCCGTTGGTTTTATAGAGCACAATCCCCAAAATAATACTCATGGTGCCCAGGGTCGCCACAATGGGGGGAATTTTAAGCCGGGAAATAAAACAACCGTTGATAAACCCCAGGGCGGTTCCGGCAAGACAGGCGACCGTAAGGGCCAGGAATATGTTGGAGCTCACCCGGATCAGGAAAAAGCCTGTGATCACCGTAACCGCAGTGATCACCGAGGCCACCGAGACGTCTATTCCCCCGGTAAGGATCACCAGGAGCATCCCCAGGGACATAATCGCCAGGGTCAGGTTTCCCTTTAGCAGGTCGAGGAAATTTTCCAGGGTAGCGAAAGACGGGTTTACCACGGTGATAATAAGTGAGATTCCCACCAGAACCAGCAAAATCGGCAGTTCCCGCAGTTTTAGTAAGTTGATTTTCATAGCCATCCCTTATATCGCCTTGCTCAAAATGTCTTCCTGGTTCAGATCTTCGCAGAACCATTCCGCGCTTATCCTGCCCCGGCGCATAATAATAACCCGGTCGGTGATGGCGAGAATCTCCGGCAGTTCCGAGGAAATAACGATCACCGCGATCCCCGACTCCGCGAGGCTCCGCAGAATCTGATGAATTTCGGTTTTTGCCCCCACGTCGACGCCGTTGGTCGGCTCGTCCACCATCAATATCTTGGGATTGGTGGCAAGCCATTTGGAAAGCACCACCCGCTGCTGATTACCCCCGGATAATTTGGACGTGGGCAAATCCGGCAGGGCCGGCTTGATATTGAGTTTTTCCATCCATTCTGCGGTAAGTTTCGATTTTTTTGTATTATCCACCAGACCCACCCGGTTAGAGATGGCACCCAATACCGTAATGACCAGGTTGTCCTTAACGGATTTTCCCAGCACAAGGCCTTCCTGCAGGCGGTTCTCCGGAACATAGGCAATACCCTTTTCCACCGCTCCCCCGGGTTTCTGGATCCGCAAGGGCTTTCCCTCAAGCAGTATCTCCCCGGAATCAAAGGAATTGAGGCCGAATATGGCCTGGGCGACCTCGGTCCGTCCCGCGCCGACAAGCCCGGTAATCCCCAAAATCTCCCCGCGGTTCAGTTTGAAACTAATATCCCGGAACTGCCCCGCCTTGGAGAGGTTCCTAACCTCCATAATCACGTCGTCCCGTTTGTTTTTTTCAAAGATCCGGTATACGATTTTCCGCCCCACCATCAGGGAAATCAGCCGGTCGTCGTCCAGCTCGCTCCCCTCAAAGGTACCCATACACCGGCCGTCCCGAAACACGGTGAACCGGTCGGAAACCGCGAAAAGCTCGTCCAGCTTGTGGCTGACAAAGAGCAGAGCGAGCCCTTCATCTTTAAGGGAGCGCATAATCTCGAAAAGTTTTACCACTTCACCCTTGGAAAGCGCCGAGGTCGGCTCGTCCAGCACCAAAAGCCGGGCCTGGTTTGCCAGGGCCCGGGCAATGGCGACCAGTTGCTGCTTTGCCACGGACAAGGAGCCCACCGGGACATCAAGATCGATTTGTATCTGCAGCTTCTTCATGGCAGCTTCGGCGATTTCCCGCATGGCCTTCCAGTCCACCAGCCGCTTTCCATCCTTGACATAGGGCCCAAGGGCGATGTTTTCCAGCACCGACAGGTTTGAAAAAAGGGAGAAATCCTGATAAATGACCACAATCCCCCGGTGCAGGGATTCCAGGGCGGAATACTCCCGCAGGGGTTCCCCGGCAAAAACGATCTCGCCGCCGGTTTCGGGCTTATAGAGCCCCGAAAGAATCTTGATCAGGGTGGATTTTCCCGCGCCGTTTTCTCCGATAAGCGCGTGAATCTCCCCCGTATTAATAGTAAAAGAAACATCCTGCAAGGCGGCTACACCAGGAAATTTCTTGGTAATATTGCGTATTTCGACCAGAGCCTGGCCCATAAATCCTCCATAAGTCTTTTTATTTTACTTTAATTCGCTCAATAAAACAATTTTTTTCAAAAAAAATACCTATTTGCTTTTCAGATGGGATCTTTACAAAAACATAAAAACACTATATGGTTAGCTCCACTGGGGAAGCAGGGTGAAATTCCCTCGCAAGTGCGTTACCGTTACAGCCGGGTTACTAGGGTCATATTTTTTTGCGCATACCGAAAAATATGAACATGACGGTTCTCTTGTCTGTGAACCTCTCATAATCATAGGTTTTGTTTGCCTGATATGACGTATTACGATGAGAGGTCATGTTATGAAACAACTTATCAAGAAAGTCCCGCGATTTTTGCGGACATTGCCGGTGTTGCTGGTATGTGCCGGTACGGTATTATGGGGCGAGACCCTTTGGGCCGGCGGCGTGCGGGCATCCGGGGATCAGCCAACTGCAGGGACAAGCGCTAATCCTGCCGCAGCATCCGCTGCCGGGGATAATGCCCATTATCCGGTAACCATTACCAATTATAGTTACGCCAAAGAACCGGTGCCGATGGTTTTTACCCAAGCGCCGGAGCGGGTCGTGGCGGTATATCAAAATTCAATAGAAACCCTGTTGGCATTGGGCCTTGAAGACCGAATCATCGCTGCTGCAGGGCTTGACCATGAGGTAAAGCCGGAATTTGCCGCAGCCTTTGCCAAGGTTGCGTATCTTTCCGAATTTACGCCGAGCAGGGAACGGGTGATCATGCTGCAGCCTGATTTCATTCTGAGTTGGTACTCACTGTTCAATGAAAGCAGGCTGGGGGAAGTTGATTATTGGCATTCCCGGGGAACCAATACCTTTATTGCCGCAAACAGCGGGGTTTTAGCCACGAGCAGTCTTGAAAACGAATATCAGGATATCCTGAGCATCGGTACTATTTTCAATGTTACCGAAAAAGCCCAGGTGCTCGTAAACGAAATGCGGGCCGAAGTTGAGCGAGTTGCCGCTTATGCCCAGGGGAGTACCCAAAAGCGGGTGCTGATCATGGAGACCCAAAGTAACGGCCTGCGTATATACGGGCGAAACGCCTTAGGGGGCGACATGGCCGCAAAGCTGGGAGCAGATGTGATCCTTGAATCAGGGGTCATATCCGCGGAAGCCCTGATAGACCACAATCCTGACTGCATCTTTATGGTTTATTTTGGTTCGAGCGCCGACAAACAGACCGCCGATGCCGCGGTAGAACAGATTACCGGGAATCCCGCTTATGCAAGCCTGGCTGCGGTTAAAAACGCGCGGGTTTTCCCCATCCCCTTAGGGGAGATGTATTGCAGCGGAATCCGTACCCTTGACGGGATTATTACGTTGGCAAAGGGGATGTACCCTGAATTGTACCGGTAACCATGCCGCTTACGCCAATGCAAAAAAACGCGATCCAGGGAACACCCGCGTATCTGGGTGTTTCCCTGGTCTTAGTCTTATTATGCTTGGTATCGATCCTCACCGCGGTAAGCATCGGTACCGTCTCTATCCCGATTCAGGACGTGTACCAGGTCATCGTATACAAAATATTCCGTTTTGATAGGTTCAGCGCGTTAGGCGCAGGGCCGGTACACGATATTGTATGGTTGATACGGCTGCCCCGGATTATGCTTGCGGCCGCGGTTGGAGCGGGATTATCGGTGTGCGGGATCGTCATGCAGGCGATTGTAAAAAATCCCCTGGCGGATCCCTATATCATCGGTATTTCCTCAGGGGCGTCCCTGGGAGCAACCCTGGCGATCCTTTTAGGAATCGGCGCTTCATGGGGTGGCGGATACGTGGGCATGGTCGCGGCAGCAGGGGCCTTTCTGGTTTCTCTGCTGGTGATGGCCGTGGCAAATATCGGTTCCCAGGCGAGTTCCATAAAACTGCTCCTGGCCGGGATCGGGATTGGTTCAGCATGTTCGGCATGTTCCGGATTTATTACCTTTATCACCGACGACCGGGAGGGGATACAGCGCATCACCTACTGGCTCATGGGCAGCGTGGCCGCGGCAAACTGGGCTTCAAACCGGATCCTCTATGCCGTGGTCATCTGCGGAACCCTGTTTTTTGCCACCCAATACCGGACCCTGAATTTAATGCTCCTGGGAGACGAGGTTTCAATCACCCTGGGCACGGATTTACACCGCTACCGGCATCTCTATCTGCTGGTATCCGCGCTGATGATCGGCTTTATCGTATACGCTTCCGGCATGATTGGTTTTCTGGGATTGGTCATCCCCCATTTTGCGCGGATGTTCTTTGGCCCGGATCATAAAAAGATCATTCCCGTGGCGCTCCTAGGGGGAAGCGTGTTCCTTATCTGGGCCGACGTTCTTTCGCGGATCATCATCCCGAACGCGGAACTCCCCATCGGCATCCTCGTATCCATGATCGGGGCCCCCTGTTTTATCTATCTACTTTTCAGAAAAAGTTACGGTTTCGGAGGCGACGCCTGATGCGGATAACCTGTGAACCTATTTCAGTCGTGCTGGGGGGAAACGAAATCCTGCGATCTGTTTCCCTTGATACGGCGGATAAAAAATGTATCGGTATCATCGGTCCGAACGGCAGCGGGAAAACCACCCTGCTCAAATGTATATACCGGGTGTTAAAGCCCGATAGAGGCGCTGTTTTCCTTGATGGTACGGATATGCGTACCCTTCCTGTCAAAGAAACCGCGAAGAACATGGGGGTGGTATCCCAGCATAACTACTATCATTTTGATTTTACCGTCCGTGAAATCGTATTAATGGGACGATCTCCGCATAAGAAACAGATGGAACGGGATAACCCTGAGGATTTTAGGATTGTTGATGAGGCCCTTAAAACCGTGGAAATGGAATCCTTTGGGGACCGGCGGTTTTCTACCTTGTCAGGGGGAGAACAGCAGCGGATCATCCTGGCCCGGGCCTTGGCTCAACAGACCAAATGCCTGATCCTGGATGAACCGACCAATCATTTGGATGTTAAACATCAGTTTCAGCTTTTGAAGCTCCTCAAAAAACTGGACCTGACCGTTATCGCGGCATTACACGATCTGAATCTTGCGGTTTCTTACTGTGATTATATCTATGTGTTGAAAGCCGGCGTCCTTAAAGGCAGCGGAACTGCCAAAGAACTGCTGACCCCGGAGTTTTTACGGGAAATATACGAGGTTGATACCAAAATCATCGAAGACGCGGAAAGCGGAAAGATACATATATTATTTTATAAGGATTGATTATGGACAGTAAAAAGAGCGTTGTACGTTTTGCTTTGACGGCCCTGCTTGTTGTGGGGGTTCTTGAATCAGGATTGAGCCTGGGGAAACCTGAGACCCAAAGTGGGCAGGGAGCCTCAGCTCCGGTGCAAACCGAGCAGGCTTATGAACAGGTAACAATCAATAACGGAGGCAGGCTGCTTACGTTTACTGAAATGCCCCGGCGAGTCGTTGCTTTCAATAGCTATGTTACCGAAAACATGCTGGCTCTGGGGCTTGCGGATAAAATTGCGGCCACCAGCGCCATGTCACCGGGGAATAAGCCCCTGGCTGAATTCGCCGCCGAATACGCCAACATCCCGGAAATTCCCCAGCGATCCCATGAAATCGCCTTGAGTTATGATCCACAACTGGTGGCCGGCCAGGTGAGCACGTTCACCGATAGAGCCTGGGGAACCGTGGAAATGTTTCAGGACAAGGGAATCCAAAGTTACATTATTGCGGGCACCCTGGTTGAAGACGAAACTATCGACCATATTTACGAGGATCTGGAAAACCTGGGAAAGATCTTTAAAGTTGAGGATCGGGCCATAGCCCTTATCGCTGCCATGAAAGCCAAAGTAGACCGGGTACGCAAGGTAACTGCGGGCCTGACAAAAAAACCTAAGGTTTTTGTTATGGACAGCAACAATGGTAATGAGATCTACACCACCTCCAAAGGCCTTGAAAGCCAGCTTATCGAACTGGCAGGTGGGGTCAATGTTACCCGGAACGAATCTCCTGCCCGCTGGTTCACTACCAGCATCGAGACCCTAGTGGATAAGGACCCTGACATCATTTTGTTTAACGTGTACGGTACGGTTCCGGTAGAGGAAAAAATCGCCTTTATTGACGAGAACCCTGCTTTAAAAGACGTGGCCGCTGTAAAAAACAGGCATTATGTGATTATCCCGCTGCAGGATGTCATGCAGGACATCAGGGCCGCGGATACGGTCCAAACCCTGGCAAAAGCGTTTTATCCTGATTTGTTCAACTAAGCCCGAAGCATTGAAACGCCGCATCGCCGTTGTCTTTATGCTGCTCTTGGCAGTCCTGCTCGTTTCAGTGGTATTGACGATTTCTATCGGCGCGGTCAGCATTGACGCAGGGGTGGTTTACAAGATACTGAAAGCCCAACTGTTCGGGACGGCCCGTACCGGCGGTTCTGAATGGACTACGCCCCAGTTTCACATCGTATGGAATGTCAGGGCGCCTCGGGTTCTTTTGGGTATGTTTACCGGCGCGGGACTGGCTGTCTGCGGCGCGGTCATGCAGGCGTTGACCCTGAACCCTATTGCGGATCCCTTTATCCTGGGCGTTTCATCAGGCGGTTCTGCGGGCGCGGCTCTGGCCCTGCTTACGCCCATTATGCTGTTCAGCGGTTCAGGCCAGGTAACGGGTATGGCTTTCATCGGCGCTTCCCTGGCATCAATGCTGGTTTACGCCATGTCGCGTCTGGGGAACAGTTCCCGCATTCAGCCTGTAGCCTTGCTGCTTTCAGGTACCGCGGTCAATGCCGTGATGAGCGCGATTACCAATATCCTGATCTTTCTGGCGAAAAGCCCAGAAAGCATTGCCACCGTGTACTATTGGCAGATGGGAAGCATTGCCTCGGCCCAATGGAAAACACTACCGCTGCCGGCCTTTGCGGTAGCCGGCAGTATGCTGTTTTTCACGGTGAATGGCTTGCGGTTCAACGTGCTCATGATGGGCGATGAGGATGCGGTCGCCCTCGGCCTCAAGGTGAATGGGTTTAGAACCCAAATGATGCTTATCTCGGCGTTTGTGGTTGCTTCTCTTGTTTCCGTAACCGGGATTATCGGGTTTGTGGGGCTTATGGTTCCTCACCTGGTCAGAATGGCATTGGGGCTTACTGATAACCGGGTGGTAATTCCGGCCTGCGCGCTTTCGGGCGCCCTGTACCTGATATGGGCCGATGCCGGGGCCCGGGGCCTTTTCGGGGCGGCTGAAATTCCCCTGGGAATCCTTACCGCTTTTGTGGGCGCCCCGTTTTTCGTGTTTCTGCTCCTGCGTCAGCGTATGACCGGAAGAGGAGGAATACTATGAGTGTTAGTTTTCGGAACGTTGAAACGACTCTGGGAAACGTAAAAATTTTAAAAGGCGCGAACCTTGATGCCGAGGACGGCAGGCTCACCGGAATTGTGGGTCCAAACGGTAGTGGAAAATCCACCCTGATAAAGACCTTGTTTGCCCTGGCGGGTCTGGATGCGGGCAGCGTATGGATCGACGGCATCAATATCAAAAACCTGAACAGAAAACAACTCGCCCGGCGGGTGGGATATGTTGGGCAGGAGATGAACTGCGCCTTTGATTTTTCCGTGCGAGAAGTCGTGTCCATGGGACGTTTCCCCCATACCAGGAAGGAAAGAACCCGGGGAAACCATGAGGACGTGGTTGAGGAAGCCCTGATGGTTTTGCAGATCCGCGAATTCGCGGACCGCAGCATATTGACGCTTTCAGGAGGCGAGAAAAAAATGGCCTTTCTCGCCAGGGCTATAGCCCAGGGGGTCAACACCATCGTACTAGATGAGCCTACGAATCATCTGGATATTAAGCACCAGCTTTTTATCCTGGACTATTTAAAAAGCAGCGGAAAAACCATACTGCTGGTAATCCATGATCTGGCTCTGGCGGTACGTTACTGCGATACATTATACCTCCTGTATGGCGGGCGAACCGTGGCCCATGGAACTCCTGAGACCGTACTGACCAGGGCAAATGTCTGGAATGTTTTTGGGGTGAACGGGGCGGTAAGCCGGGAGGCCGGTGGCAGGCGGACTTTTTCCCTTGATTGACTACGGGAAAATTATCCCTTAATGGAGAAGTACGCGGTAAATCTTCCTAATGTAGTCCGCCATGAACTACCGGTAGTTCATGGCGGACTACCGGTGTTTAATGCCATTCCACCGAACGCACGTTACAATAGTCCACCTTTGATGACGATGAGCCGGTACGTGCCATCTTCGTCTTGGGTCGCCTTGAGCACTCGGTGTCCCTCATCTTTGAGACTCCGAGGAACATTTTGAATCGGTTCTCCTTGATTAAGCCGTACCTCCAGTACCTGCCCGTCTTCCAGCTCCTCCAAGGCTACCTTGGTTTTGACAAAAGTAACCGGACATACCACGGTGGTGATGTCCACGCGGGCGTCTATGTGCGGTTCTTCTGGGTTCATGAGAGCGCCTCCGTGAGTTGTTTTTGTAAGATTTCAGGTCCCACCCGGCTGAGGGTCTTGCCTAAGCGTTCACCGCTCTGAGCATGGGCCGCAAAAAAAGCAAGCACTGCATCCGCAGCCTTAAACACCTGCTCCTTTTCAAAAAGGAGGGGGAGCAAGTGCAGTCCTGGTTTAATAGTATTACCGAACATACCGCCAAAGGACAAAAGATAGCCGCTCTCTCCGTGCCATGCGTTAGAAGGACAGGATTTGACACACTTCCCGCAATACACACACGTTGAAGCGTCAAATGAGAGCACCGCTTGATCCACGGTAATTGCCGCGACAGGACAAACCGCCGCGCAGAGTCCACAATAGGAACAGGCCGTACTCTGCCATTCAGGGAAAAGTCCCCCCTTGATCCCAAGGTCATTTTCCTCGGCTTTAAGGCAATTGTTCTTACAGCCCGTAATACCGATCTTGAACTTATGAGGCAGTTCCTGTCCAAAATAACGGGCATCCAGTTCATGGGCAAGCGCCGCAGTTTCAATGAGACCGCTCGGACAAATGGCTGCCCCTTGACAGGCGGTAACGGTTCGTACCCGTGGACCGCAGGCTCCAGGCTGCAAGCCCACGGCAGCCAGTTCTTCTTTGATACGTTCTATATCCCCCAAAGCGACAAAAGGGATCTCCACTCCCTGCCGGGAAGTAAGGTGTATATAGCCATGACCGTACCGGTTTGCAATCTCACTGATTTTTGCAAGCTTATCCCCCGTAAGGTGCCCCCCAATCACCCGGAGACGGAGCGAGAACCGGTCCTTTTGAATCTGTCGCATGAACCCTCCTTTTTTGAGGGCCCCATAATCAAGCTCTGCCATAATGTTCCTCCATTCTTATGTGGTCTTTACCCGCTCTCACCTGGTGCGAAGATCGCAACGCTATAGGCAAGGATCATAAAAGTCCATATAATAAAGCTGTATATTAGCAGATTTGGGTAATAAAATCTATCAGTTCAGTAGGATAGCTACCAAGCAGGCAAAGACGGCCTACACTTCAAACGCATCTTCGCTGGATATGGGTATTGGGTCTGCATTGGCTATTGGCGTACCATGAGGCTCTTTCAAAACTTCAGTTTTGAAACTGGTTCGAGTATCGAGGTTTTAGTAACGATATAACCATTAAGAGGGCACCATGCAATTAGGAGGACACCATGAAAAAACGGGCGCTTATCAGCGTGTTTGATAAGGAAGGAATCACCAAGTTAGCTTCTTTTTTGGCTGCATCAGGCTGGGAAATTCTCTCCACAGGCGGTACCTTCCGGTTTCTGCAAGAGCAGCAGATTCCGGTGTTGGATGTTAAAACCGTAACCGGTTTTCCCGAATGTCTTGACGGCCGGGTTAAAACGCTACACCCTGCGATTCATGCAGGACTTTTAGCCAAGCGCCAGGACCCAACACACCTTGCGGCCTTGGAAAAAGCGGGTTTTGCTCCCATTGATTTGGTCTGCGTCAACCTGTATCCCTTCTTTGAAAAAGTTCAGGCCGGCCTTACCCTTGAGGAAACCCTGGAATTCATTGATATGGGGGGAGCCGCGATGTTGCGTTCAGCCGCGAAGAATTACCAAGAGGTGATCGTGATTTCGGATCCTGCAGATTACGCCGGGGTAATAGGCGCCTTACAACACGAGGGGGATCTGTCGCCGGATCAGCGTAAAGCCCTGGCAGGCAAGGTTTTTGCCCTGACTTCTGCGTATGACGGCGCGGTTGCCCGGTATCTCCTAGACGAACCCCTCCCTGAGTATTTGCCCCTGTCTCTTAAAAAGACCCAAGTCCTCCGGTATGGTGAAAATTATCATCAATCCGCGACCCTGTATTGTAATACCGATGCGCCTGGGGCTTTTGCTGCTATGGAACAGCTCTCTGGAAAAGAGGTGAGTTATAACAACATCCGGGACTTGGATCTGGCATGGAAGGTGGTCTGCGCTTTCGGCCTTCCTTCAGACGGAACCCTTCCCTTGGGAGAAGTAGACCTGGAAGGGATCGTGCCGGATTTCCCCAAGTTGCCCCCGGTTTGTTGTGTGGCGGTGAAGCACAATACTCCCTGTGGGATTGCCCTGGGGAAGAGCCTGCTTGAGGCATATACCAAGGCATACAACTGCGATCCGGTTTCTATCTTCGGCGGTATCGTGGGCTGTAATGTCCCTATGGATGTCCAGACTGCAAAGAAATTGGTAGAACTGTTTCTGGAAATCGTGGTGGCCCCGGACTTTGATGCTGAGGCATTACAAATCCTGAAACAAAAGAAAAATTTGCGGATCATGAAGGCTCCTTTTAGTCCCCAGCAACCCCTGGAATATGTTTCTGTGGATGGGGGCCTTTTGGTACAGGATACCGATCATATACTCCTTAAAAGTTGGGAGCAGGTAACCAAGCTCGCACCTGAACCGGAAGATATTGCCGATATGATCTTCGGCATGAGGGCGGTCCAGTATGTCAAATCCAATGCAGTACTGGTGGCAAAAAACCGGGCTGCCCTGGGTATCGGTGCAGGTGAGACCAACCGGGTCTGGGCTGCAGAACTGGCCCTAAACCGGGCCCAGCGGGTCACGGTGGCCACTGCTGCTACAGGCGCTGATGATGGCGCAGCCCCTCGGGTGCTTGCCTCAGACGCCTTCTTCCCTTTCCCGGATGTGATTGAGGCGGCTGCTGCCGCAGGTATCAAAAGCATCATCCAACCCGGAGGTTCCCAGAACGACCAACCTTCAATAGATGCGTGTGATAATCTTGGTTTAGCTATGGTCTTCACCAGAACCAGACACTTCAAACACTGACCGCTTCGGGCCTGCAGTAGGAACAAAGGGATGCATACCCCCTTGGGTACTAATTCCACCTCGCCCGCTGCAGGAGTTGACGTGTAAGGGGTGATTAGGATATAGTAATTGCTAAGGTTTATTGATGAGTTTAATCATGATGTCTCCACCATATTGGAGAAGAAGCTTATGGTAATTGCTATTGATGGCCCCGCAGGTTCAGGGAAAAGCACTATTGCCAGGCTTGTAGCAGAAAAGTTGGGGTTTACGTATGTAAACTCAGGGAACCTTTATCGTGCTATTGCTTTGGGTTGCCTGCGAAACCACATTGAGCCTACTGACCCTGAAACTGCGGTTGATTATGCCAAACACGCGGCTATTACCTACCAAAACGGCCTCGTTTATCTGGATGATGAGGATGTATCGGCCCTCCTGCATACCGATGAGATTGACCGGTTTACCGCTCCCCTGTCGGGGATCGTACCTATTCGCCATGTAGTAAACGAGCTCATCCGCAGGATTGGGGGAGATATAGTGGTGGAGGGACGGGATATGACCACCGTGGTTTTCCCTCATGCAGAACATCGTTTCTATTTGGATGCTTCGGTGGAGGAGCGGGCCAAGCGGCGCTATGAACAGGGAGTATCGGAACTCAGCCTTGAAGCAATCCAGGAATCCATTGCCCGGCGGGATGAGATCGATCAACATAAAGCCGAAGGAAGTCTGAAAATTGCGCCGGGAGTCATTGTTTTAGATACTTCGCACTTGACCATTAAGCAAGTTTATGACAAATTAATAAAGAATATTACCATAGAAGGATCAACCATGGCCCAGATGGAAGTGGAGTCGGACACGAGTCCGATGGATGAGTCGAATAATTCCGCCGACAACATCCAGACACAATTACAGGAAGAGTATCTTAAATCCCTTGAACAATTAGAAGAGGGGCAGATCGTCGAGGGGATCGTTATTCAGGTTACCCAAGACCAGGTATTTGTTGATGTAGGCTACAAATCGGAAGGGAAGATTCCGATTTCAGAGTTTACGGAAATTCCCCAGGTGGGAGACCCCGTATCGGTTATCCTCATTACCAAAGAGAATAAACACGGGGAAGTGATTATTTCCAAACAGAAGGCAGATGTTAAGCTGTTTTGGAGAAATCTCAGGCAGGCTTTTCAGGATCATACTCCGGTGGAGGGGACTATCGAAAAGCTCGTCAAAGGTGGATATGATGTCAACCTGGGTGGAGGGGTCCATGCATTCCTCCCTATCAGTCAGTCAGATGCCCAAAAGGTGGATAAACCGGATAAGCTCCTGGATATGACGGTTTTGTGTTATGTGGAGCGTCTCTATTCCGACGGAAAAGTCAATATTGTGGTAAACCGCCGCAAGTGGCTTGAAGAAGAAATAGAACAGAAACGGAACAATTTCTTTGAAAATACCCCTATCGGGGCTGATGTGGTCGGTACGGTCAAGAGTTTTACCTCTTTTGGGGCGTTTATTGATCTCGGTGGATTCGATGGACTCTTGCATATCAATGATATGAGTTGGGGGCATGTAACCCGGCCTAAGGATTTTGTAAAGAAAGGTCAGGAGATTTACCTCAAGGTGATCCGGCTTGATCCGATTGGGAAGCGTATCAACTTGTCGCTGAAACATTTTACCGATGATCCTTGGGTTCATTTTGAAGATAAGTACCATGTGAATGCGATAGTCCAGGGAAAGGTTACGAAACTCACTGAATTCGGTGCGTTTATTGAATTGGAAGAAGGGATCGAGGGTCTTGCCCACATTTCTGAGTTTTCCTGGATCAAGAAGATTCAGCGGCCTGATGAAGTGGTCAGCATCGGAGATGCAGTGGAATGTATGATCCTTGGGTACGATCTCCAGGCCGGCAGGGTCTCCTTGGGCTTGAAACAGGTTACTGCCAATCCCTGGAATAACGTGGAGGATCGGTACTCAATAGGAACCCGTTTGACCAGAAAGGTGGTAAAACTTACCAATATAGGTGCTTTCATTGAGCTGGAAGAGGGGATCGACGGGCTTCTTTTGGGGGATGATATTTCCTGGACTAAAAAGGTAAAGCACCCGGGCAGTGAACTCCAGGTGGGTCAAGACGTGGAGATCATGGTGATCGATGTTGACCGGGAAAACCGGAACATTAAACTGGGGATCAAGCAGCTTACCGAAGATCCGTGGCAGAGTTTTGCCCAAGCCTACAGGTCGGGTTCCCTGGTAGAAGGGGATGTATCTTCAGTTACTGATTTCGGGATTTTTGTGCGGGTTCCGGGAGGCATCGAAGGGCTTATCCATAAAACCAACCTCCCTGAAACCCGGGAAGAAAGTCCTGATGAGGCCCTCAAGAAGTACCATGTAGGGGATAAGATCAAAGCGGTCGTGCTGGAATTGCAGCCTGATAAGCAAAAAGTGGCCTTTTCTATCCGGGATTATCAGAAGAAGATGCAGCGGGAGGAATTTTCCCGGTATATTACCGCAGGAGAATCGGATGGTTCTACCTTTACCTTGGGAGATTTTTTGCGGTCTAAGGGGAGTTCTTAAAAAACCGCAGTGGTATGCTGTCTCAGATTGACATCCAGAAATTTAATACCCTGATTGAGATTAATACCCTTATTAATTCCAATTATCAGGATGCTCATTCATTAGTAACCCAAATTCTGGATTCTGCAACCCGGTTGTGTGCATGTGAGTCTTCGAGTTTGCTCTTGCTTGATCAAGATGCAGGGGAGTTGTACTTTGATATAGCCCTTGGTTCCAAGGGTGCTGAGGTAAAACGGTTTACGGTAAAACTCGAAGAAGGGATCGCCGGCTGGGTTGTTCGGCATAATAAATCGGTCATCATCAACGATGTAGTCAACGACAAGCGTCATCTTCAAAGTATTGCACAGCAGATTGATTATCCTTCTCGGACCATGATGGCGGTGCCTATGCGGGTCAAGGATCAGTGTATCGGGGTTATTGAGCTCATTAATAAAAAAAACGATCTATCCTTTATCCAAGACGATCTTGAATGGCTTGAAATATTCGCCAATCAAGCAGCTTTGGCCATTGTCAATGCCCAAAGTATTGAAAGCGCTCGAAGCACGATTCAGCACTTACAGGATCAGCTTAAAACAGACCAAGGGTATCATACTATGATAGCCAAGAGTCCGATTATGGTGGCAAAACTTGAGATTGTTGAGCGGATCGCCAAAACTGATTCATCGGTGCTTATCCTGGGGGAAAGCGGGGTGGGGAAAGAGCTTTTTGCCGAACAGATACACCTGCGCAGTCTGCGGAGTACTAAGCCCTTCATCCGGATAAATTGTGCGGCTCTGCCTGAGGGACTCCTTGAAAGTGAACTTTTTGGCCATGTGAAAGGGGCTTTTACCAATGCGATTACAGACCGGCGGGGCCGTTTTGAGTTGGCCGAAGGGGGAACCATCTTCCTTGATGAAATTGGAGACCTGGCTTTGCCTTTGCAGGCTAAATTACTCCGGGTTATTCAGGAGAAAACCTTTGAAAGGGTTGGTTCAGAAACGTCAATTACGGTAAACGTGCGTATTTTAGCGGCTACGAATAAGGACATTGAAGCCCTGGTAGCTGAAAAGAAGTTCAGAAACGATTTGTATTACCGGCTGAATGTTTTACCCCTCTATATACCCCCCCTTAGGCAACGGTCTGAAGATATCCCTGAGTTAGCGGCATTTTTTCTTTCTCAGGGTATGCTGGAGACCAAAAAGCAGTTTGCAGGGTTTTCCCCGGAAGCCATGGATGCTATGCTTGCTTACTCATGGCCGGGTAATATCCGGGAATTGGAAAACTGCATTGAGCGGGCCTGTGTTATTGGACAAACCCAGTGGATACAAGTAGAGGATCTCTTCCTTAAAAAGACCGCCAATCCTTTATTCCAGGAAAGAACGCAGGAAGAAGGGAGCCGGGACTTAAAAAGCGCTATTACCGCGTTTAAGACGTATTTTATTAAAAAAGTCCTGGAAGAACATCAGGGGAATCAAACGGAAACCGCTAAGGCATTGGATATACAAAGAACCTATTTATCAAAGCTTATTAAAGAATTAGCTATCCGTTTAAGTTAATGTTTTAGTTGAACTAGTTAAGGTAAGCTTGAGGTACTGGGGTAAGGTACCTTGTATTAATGGTAAGGAGTCAGTATCATGGCAGAACGTACAGAACCTACGGTGCAAAGTAATCGTAAGAAAGAACCTCGAGGAAAGGAACAGGTGATACAATTGGTAAAATCTGAGAAACATGAAGCCCAGCGACAGGGTGAAGCGACTACTATGAGCGAAGGGCTTAACCGGTTTATACAGCGTAACCGAAAACCGATTGCCTTTGGTTCGCTGGGTATTTTGGTGCTTTTGATAGGGTTTATTGCAACCGTAAGCATTCGGGATGTGCTGCATAAGAAGGCCCTTGGGCAGCTTGAGGATTTTAATCAGCGCTATGATGCGCTCAGGATTGATCTGGATGAGCCTTCCAAAGCAGCGGATGTTGAAGCCTTGGTAGACGAGCTTTCCCGCTTTGCCTCCCGGCATACTGGTTATGCCGGTGCGCGGGGCTACTCGATTTTAGGAAGTCTCTACGCAGATAAAAAAGCCTGGGAAGACGCGGAAAAAGCCTGGACCAATGCAGCCAAGGCCGGGAAAAAAACCTACCTGGTCCCGGTTTCCTTATGTAATGCGGCGTTTGCTGCAGAAGAAGGGGATAATATTCCAGGAGCCATTGAGCTGTATCGCCAGAGTATAGCCTTCAAGGATATATTTCCCGGGGCTGCCCGGGCTCAGTTTTCCATAGGACGACTTGAAGAGGCCCAGAACCACCAAGAGGCTGCCCTTGAAGCCTACCAAGGTCTGCTCAATACCTGGCCTAACGATGCGATATGGACCAGTCTTGCCCAAAGCAGGATCATATTCCTCAAATCTCGATGAACCACTGATGCTTCCAAAGCGGCTTGATTCCTTATGTTGGTGTTTGTTGTTCCTCTTTGCGTTTAGTTCATGCGGCATTGAGGACTATGCTTTTCTGTATCCGGTATCAGGATATATTGAAGTGGAATTAAATTCCAAGGCTACGATTACCCTTTCCCTGGCAGAGGTAAGTGAATATCTTACTCATTTTACCCTCTATTATCGTATCTATATCAGTGCGGTTCCCCTTCAGGGGCGTATAAGTCAAGGTGACCTGAGTACTTTAAACCCAAGTCTGGATACAGATTATAGGGCAATTTGGCCGTATACTGCCAATGCGGATACTACGATCAGCACTTCGGTGGGCAGTCTTTTCAGAAACCGAAGCTATCAGTCCCTTACCGTAGAAGGAGCTGATATTGAAAATCTCCTATCCCCTAATTCCCGAAACAAGACCATTACCTTGGATTTTATCCAGGTTCCCGGATCCATTCCCGTGTTGATTATCGACGATGTCTCGTATAATTTGCGGCGTTCTACGGGGGACGGACTTTTTAACCCGGTACCACAGGATCGATATTTCATTAACACCCCAGAATTAAACACCAATGCTAATGTATCATCTGGGGTAAACGCGGACGTGGCTGCTCTGTCTGGTAGTACTGCGGATGTCCGCTTCACGTATGTAGCATTGTACATAGTTGCAACCGGAACTGATGCCAATTTTTCACCCATTTACAGCGCCCCCACCTTTATAGCGATCCTTCGGCTTCCTGAACAGGAATAAGTACGGGTTGACTACATCTTTAGAACATGTTGAAAAATACCACGCTTATGCTTATGCTATAAACAGAAATACGGTATGAACTTTATAGAGAAACCAGATAAAATGGAGAAGTCCCCCTTCATAAGGATATTTGTTGCACTATTTTCACCATACATTGACAAGGTCTTTTGATGTGTCTAAGGTTCCTGTATGAGACGAGCGGTGAGTCAACGGGTAGTGATAGGGATCCTCTTGAGCCTCTTGGCAGGAGGCTGTACTCAAGAATCCTTCCCGTCTATTACCCGGGAAAACTTGTTCCTCCTGGAAATCGGACGCTTGGAAGATCAAGTAGCCCTCTACAACTTAGAGGGAGATCAGGGTATTCGGAAAACCGAACTCACCATGCGGGATGGTCTTTTTTATATTTCCGATGGTAATGGGGAAAAGATTACCCGGTATAATTCCTATGGGGATCTCTTGTTTATGATTTACAATGACAAAACCAATCCTCTGCCCTTGACCTTGCCGCCCCTGGAGAAAGGTGAAATCGTAACCCGCTGGGCCTTTACCTATCCGCTCCAGGATCCGGGAAAAATCACCGTTGATTCCCGGAAACATCTGTATGTGGAAGACCAGCTTCCCGATGAAGCACAGCGCTTTGATCCTGAGACTAAGGCTCTCTTGAACAAGGTGATCCTGCATTTTGATGAATACGGCCGTTTTGTGCAGTACCTAGGCCAGGAAGGTATCGGAGGCAGCCCCTTTCCAAAAATTGAAGGACTGTACACCTCGGTTCAGGACGAATTGGCCGTGGTATGCCGGCTTCCCACGGGCTGGAATATCTATTGGTTTGACTCAGATGGAATGTCCCGCTATGTGGTTAAACTACAAGATACCGCGCTCCCCATTCCACCGGATAGAGACATGGTATTTGTTTCTTTAGATGCCATTGCCGTAGCGCCGGATGAACGAAAGTTGTACCTCAAGACCGATTATTATCGGGATACGTACGATGAATCTACCAATACCCGATCCGGTAATGAACCTGACAGTTCAGTGATTTGGGTCATGCGGGTAGAAGATGGTTCCTATGAGCGAACTATCGAAGTGCCCTTTTTTGAATCCACGCTTACTGAAAGTGGCCGCAAGACCCCGGTAAAGTTGTTTTATTCCCTGATGGGAGTCATCCGAAAAGAACGGGTATTTTTGTATGTTCCTGTGGAGGCCGGGTATGCAATCTTGATTTTAGCCACTGATTCTGCGACAAACGGCGAACAACGCCGGGGGTTTATCCAGGTAGATCCTGAGGAATTACAGTTCAACGCGTTTGCCCTTGCCGAGGATGGGATCCTCTCAGGTCTTTTAGCGGATCATTGGGACATAAAGCTGGTCTGGTGGCGAACCGATAAATTACTAGGAGATACCCCTTTATGATGATACCCCCCGGTGGAACCCATCCTCCTGGTTTGGTAAAGCTCGTTACCGCAGAAACTGCCCGGGCCTTGGATGAAGCAGCTTCCTCTTCTTGGGGGCTTAATCCTTTTGCCTTGGTAGAGGCGACAGGCCGGAGCTGCGCTGCGGCTTTTATCCAAGCATATCCTGCCTTTTTGCAGGGTCCCTCCCCGCGTATCCTGGTGCTGGCAGGGACCGGTAATAACGCTGCAGATGCCATGGTCATGCTCAGGGCTTTGCTCATGCACGGCTTAGGGGAGGCAGCTTCCTATGCGGTGGTGCTCCACTGCCTCCCCAACGATGAAGAATGTAGCCCCCGAGCTGAGGCCCTTAAGGCCCTTACTAAGCTTGGGGTTTCAGTTTTTACCTGGAAGGATATCCAGGATCCCCAGGAATTCCTTAGTCAAAAGGATATCATCATTGACGGCATCACAGGAACCGGGCTTACCGGGCCGCTCCGTGGAACTGCTGCAGCTATGGTACAGACCGTCAATGCCCTGACCAGCGTTGATTATACTGATTATACCAAAGGCCGCTCCAAGCGGCCTTTGGTGGTTTCCATCGACCTGCCATCAGGGAATTTCGATTCCTGGGAGCAGCCCATGCTCATCCTTAAGGCGGATATAAGCCTTGCCCTAGAACCGGTCAAGGCCGCACTCTACAATCCGCGTGCCCGGCCTTATGGGGGAACCATCGTACAGATAAGCGGGATCTTTCCGCAGGCGCTTATCAAGACCTTTGAAGGCGTGGAACTCCTGAGTTGGGAACAGGTTCGGTATCGGATACCCCCCATTAAACCTGATGCCTACAAACACCAGCGAGGACTGGTGGAAATCCATGCCGGATCACCCGGGAGTACCGGTGCTGCCCGGATTGCCGCGGCAGGAGCCCAAGCTGCGGGAGCAGGATTGGTCAGGCTCATCGTGGATACCGCAATCTATCCGGTTCTGGCGGCTTCTGCTGGAGGGGTCATGGTGGTTCCTGCGGGGATTGAAGACAGTGTGGTCTACACCCCTGGTCAGGAAACACGGTTTTATCCTGATGCCCTGCTCCTGGGACCTGGCTGGGGGAAAACAGCGGACCGAACCGTGCTGCTGCATCGGGCTTTGGTTCGGGAATGGGAAGGGATCCCGCTCATCTTAGATGCAGACGCCATCTCCCTTGCCAAGGATGGGGTTTTCCACGGAAACGCCATCCTCACCCCCCATCCCGGAGAATGTGCTGCCTTAGCAGGGGTATCCATAGAAGCGGTTCTGGCCCATCCTGGGCCATTGCTTAGGAAACTCGCACAAGAAAAACAGGCGGTGATCCTCTTCAAGGGGCATGTGTTGTTCATTGCTGGTCCAGACGGACGCTTGGGAGTGGTGGACGGTATGATTCCGGCTTTAGCTACCGGAGGTGCCGGGGACCTGCTGGCCGGGTTTTGTGCGGCCATCGCTGCACGGATGAAGCGGAACGCCAGTTTTGATGGGTATACCTGTGCACTTGCAGCCGCAACCCTGCTCATGGAAACCGGCCGTTCCTCAGGGAAGCGGTTTATTGATCCTTTAGGTTTGGCGGACCAGGCCGCAGCCCTTGCGGGCACCGCGTGGCTTACTTCGTTGTGTGGTTCTGCCTAAGTATAGGCAGAACCTGAGGAGCTTGATGGTATGAAAAGTAAAGAAGAGACCCCATCCCCGGCGTCAAAACCGCTGGATAGAGAGTTGGTTTTTTATTATTCCCGGGAACACCGGCTCGAACGGGCTTCTCCTGCGGTACGTGAAATGAACCGGGATATACCCAAGACCGGTCCCTGGAAATCCGGCACCCTTAGCTCCAACCGGGCTTCGGTAATGTTGCTCATATCCATCCTGGTCTGCTCAGGATTTATCATGATCTTTTCCAAGGTGAGTTCTGGGCAAGGTACGTCCCGTTCAGGAACCCAGACCAGTAACTTAGGGGGGAATACCCTGAGAGTTTCAGCCCGGAAGTTTCAGGGAACTACCTATCTGCAGATTACCAAGACCGTTTCACAGACGCCGGTATATACCGGCGTTGTAGCTATGGCCATCACTCCCCTGGATTCCCCTGGTTCTGAGGATGAACTGGGGGAATCTCCTCCAGTGGTAAGCCATCAGATTGTCTTTAGTGCGGATCCGGAAGAAGTATACGGCCTCTCCCTTCCCTTTGAGGCTTCCCAGCTCTTAATGCTCATGCAGGCCGGGGATGATACGCCTATACGGATACAGGTAAAACCCGAATAACCAGAAAAAGCAAAAAATCCGTGCGTATCTGGTAGAAATGTTCCGATAGGTAGAGTAATGAAACATGAATAAACATATTAATTTCGAAGATAATATTTTTATTCTCAATATCAGACTGAGGCTGGTCCAAGATATACTCGTTCTTGAACCAGACCCGGAGTTATTTCTGAAAAAAACCATGGAAGATATTGATTTTATTGATGATACCCTGAGCTTGCTTTTAGATGGGCTTCTGGAGAATATCCAACTAATAGAACGAAACGAACAGTTTGATAATTTAGTTGCTATAGAACGTCAATTTGTCCAGGTTTTAACCCAATTTTTGACCGGTTCTGGGAATATTTCTGCCCTCCGGTTTCCGGTACTCCGGGAAAAAATCATGTTTTTACGAACCCATAGTATAACCCGACAACAGACCATTGATGATGCCCGAAACGAGGTTAACCAGACGAGCATAGAACCTTTGGTTAGTACCGATGAACTCACCGAACTCTTAAAAGAGTATTGAACCATGCGTATTTCAGGCGGTTCTTTACGCGGACGGCATGTGCAGGTTCCCCAGGGGATCATCCGTCCAGCAATGGACAGGATGCGGGAGTCGGTATTTGCCAAGCTGGGGGATTTGTCTCAGTGCGCTTTTCTTGATATGTTTTCCGGATCCGGTATTATCGCCCTGGAAGCAGCTTCCCGGGGGGCAGACCCTATTGAAGCCGTGGAAAAGGATCCGTTAAAACGGAAAACCCTGATTGCCAATGTGGCCATTGCCCCGGTCAGGATCCGGTGCCGGTTCATGGCCGTAGAACACTACATTCAGCGGGCTTGCCGGAGTTTTGGGGTTATCTTTTGCGATCCCCCCTTTGCCTACCGGTTTAAGGGGGAACTCGTCAAGGCAATCGCCGCGTCTCCCTTGATACAGACCGGTTCGCGGCTCCTTTTGCACCGTCCCCAAGAAGACGCCTATTGGGAGGATCTGGGTGCAGGTTTTGCCCTTGAAAAGATGGTTTTGGAGGAATCAAAATGCTATGGCCGTTCGGTGGTTGATTTCTTTCTCGGGGTATAGTCTTCGAGCCGGTTTCAAAACAGCCTCATTCGGTAAAAAATTAAAAAAATTGTAATTTTACCGATAATAAACAATAATATACTATACGAGTTTGTATAGTATTAGCATGGACCCAGTATGGATTATAAAAAAATTTTTGATAAGTTTGATGATCAAAATGTAGCTATAAAAACCACTCAAAAACCCAAGATTGATGGGGCCCAGAAAGCAGCACTTAATCGTAAAGGAAATATGCTGTATAATGCAGGAGATATTGAAGGGGCGAAAAAGATATTTTTAACTACCGGTTATTCTGATGGACTCTCACGAGTCGGTGATTATTATAAATCCCAGGACCGGTATGTGGATGCCCTCCGTATGTATTGGATTGCACCGGATCATACTAAATTTGAATCAATTGCTATGCAATTCTCTGTTTTAATAAAAAATTTAATACATGAAGAAGGGGATCCTCTTAAATGAGTGATGAAACAAGGCAAAAAAGTAGCCCGATACAGGGTACGGGACCATCGTATAAGATGGGGTTTGAGGGAACAGTTGCTTCTCTGGATACCGCAAGAAGCGAAGAACAGGAACGAGAGGAAATTTCAGAGTTATCTAAAAAAGGGTATCAATTATTAAAAGAAGATAGAATTCCAGAGGCCATAGGGTGTTTTAATAAAATCCTTGGGATAGATGATTATAACAACTATGCCCTGGTGGGTATGGGGGACGCAGCCCGTAAACGGGGTACCTTTAAAGAGGCGGTGCTCTTTTATCAGCGCTGTTTGACCCATCATCCGGGGAATAATTATGCCCTGTTTGGTTTGGCGGATTGTTATAAAGCCCTCAGCCAGTACCACAAGGCCATAGAAATTTGGGAACAGTACCTGCGCTATGATGATAAGAACATCACCGTGCTTACCCGGGTTGCTGATGCGTACCGCAAGGTCCGGGATTTTAAACATTCCAAGGCAGTGTACCTGCGGGTCTTGGAAATGGAAGAGCAAAACCCCTATGCTATCATTGGATTGGGTCATCTTCACTATGATTTTAAAGAATACCGGGATGCCCTGTTCTATTGGGAGAAGATGCTTGAGTTTGCTAAAGAAAATGTGGATATTCGAGTCCTTACCTCCATTGGAAATTGTCATCGGAAACTAAAAACCTTTGATAGCGGTATTGCCTTTTTTGAAAAGGCCCTTGGTAAGGATCCCTATAATTTTTATGCCCTTTTTGGCCTTGCAGACTGTTACCGGGGTATGAACCAGCAAAGCCGTTCCCTTGAATATTGGAACCGGATCCTTAACCAGGATCCCCGAAACAAGGTTATCCTTACCCGTGCAGGGGATGCGTACCGGAATCTAGGGGATTATGATCAGGCAGTGGATTACTACCGGCGGGCGCTCAACATTGAATTTGATACCTATGCGGTCCTGGGATTGGCGGTAGTGGCCAAGGTGCAGGGCAAATACGATGAAGCCATTGAATCCCTTAAGCGGCTCATCCAACAGGATGCTAAAAATTACCGGCTTTACCTCGAATTGGCAGATTGTTTCCTGCGAAAAGGGGAAAAATTTAAAGCCATTGAGAGCTTAGAAAACTTTCAACGCCAGGGACTCCGTAATACCTACATTATGGACTTCTGCGAAAAACTTAAATCCTAAAAGGCTATGCAGACTGTTTCGATCGATAAGCAGATTAAACCGGTTCTTTCAGGGCTGCCTTTTGACGTATTAGGGGAAACCTTAAAACCCCTTCCCCCATTTCGGGCAGAACAGGTGTTTCAGTGGATCGCCCGGGGGGTTTCCTCGTTTCAAGAGATGACTAACCTGGCCATTCCCTTACGGGAAGATCTGGAACAGCGGTTTTCCCTGTATTCCAGTGTTATTTCTGGCCGTGTGGAGGATCCTGACGGTACGATAAAGTTGTACATCCGCCTGCACGACGGAGCGCGGGTTGAGGCGGTCCTTCTTATGGACGCGGAGCATCGTAAAACCGCCTGTCTTTCTACCCAAGCTGGCTGTCCTATGGGCTGTGTGTTTTGTAAAACCGGAACCCAGGGACTTACCCGCAACCTGGATTCCGCTGAGATCCTTGAACAGTTTCTGCACCTCCGATCCATAAAACAGGAGCATGAACCGGAAATCGCCAACATCGTGTTCATGGGTATGGGAGAACCCCTTTTGAACCTTCCTGAGCTTTACAAAGCCCTAGCAGTGCTTACCGATACCCGAGGGCTTGGTATATCAAAACGGCGCATTACCCTATCTACCAGCGGTATCATTGCCGGTATTCGAGACCTGGCTGCTACCGGTGCTGAGGTACGGCTTGCCCTTTCCCTGACCACCGGGGATAGCAAACTCCGGGCCAGGCTCATGCCCGTAACCCTGAGTAACCCGCTTCCTGATCTCAAGAAGGCCCTGTACGATTACCAGCTACAGCAAGGACGGCGTATCACGTTGGAGGCGGTTCTGTTGGGAGGCATCAATACCCGGCAAGAGGACAGTGATAGCCTTACGGCCTTTGCTGCAGGGCTTGATGTGGTGGTGAACCTCATCCCGTGGAATCCGGTGCAAGGCATGGTCTTTGAAGGCCGCCCCCTGCGGGAACCTTCAGGCAGGGAAATGCGCGCTTATATCCAGCGGCTTGAGCAGCGGGGACTCAAGGTTACCCGGCGGCTACGCAAGGGTTTGAGTATTGCCGGCGCCTGTGGGCAGTTGGGTTCCTAAGTTCGATGTTCCTCGTCTGCAATCACCCCAACCTTGAGGAGTCCGGCGTTGAGCCTACCGCAGCGGGCCCCTTCAGCAACCGCGGCTCTGAGATCTGCCCCATCACTTAGGGCGACTGCCAGACCTGCGGTAAATGCATCCCCGGAACCGGTGGTATTGACCGGCTGTAGTGCCTCAAACGCATATTCGGCAAAACGCCCTGGTTCGGCAAACCAGATGCTTTTGGCTCCCCGGGTAAGCACGATCCGGCACTGGTAGGCTTGGCATAGTTCAAGGCATAGCTTCTGGATAGGGTCTCGCATAAGAGCCTCCTCCTCTGGGGTATCTACGGCAAAAAGGCGGGGCTTCACGTCCGGGATAAAGGTTTCCACAAATTCAAACAGATTAGGTTTAATAATATCAGGTTTATACGCAAGGCTATTAATGAGGTCTTTTCCCCGAATATCCAGGATCACGAAGCAGCCTGCTTTCTTAGCTTGACGAACCATATAAGGCACCACGGCATCAGAGAAACCTGCCGCCTTGGTACCGGAAATGATGACCGTTTCATAATTCGGGACCAGCCGGGTATAGGCTGCCATGAGCCGTTCCTCGGTTCCTTCAGTAACAGGCTGGGATTCCTCAACCAATTCAGTAACGCTGTGGTC
>JAISGE010000136.1 GCA_031263265.1 Treponema sp. | reverse complement strand
TATAGGTGTATTATGAAACACTTACGCAAAAACGACATAATGACCCGGGTTTAGTAAGTTCATGTTTTCTTATTGGGCAAACAACGTTACCATGCTTATACAATGCCTTTCCATCAAGGTTGAACATTCCTTCAGGATGTAACGGTTTCTTGGCGATAAAGGTTAAATAAACAGCTATTATGCCTATGAATATTTTTTGTTCGTTTTGTCCTTCGGCATAAGTATCCATGTAATTATTTACCAATGATTTTAACAACTCAATATTCATATCCTCTATGATTTCGTCTTCATGTTTATCAAGGGTTTTATTTTTTAATTCAATCATTGTTTCTATGTTATATTTTAACAGTTTTTGGATAGGGGATATAATTTTACTTTTTTCTATTTCTAACAGTAGACTGTTATATTTTTCAAGAAGCGATTTTTCATCTATAAGCAAGGCTTCGTTTTTAAGTAATTCTAACAATGTATCCTTATGCATGTAATGTTTTACACAATTTTATTACTATATCCCTGAAATTATCCAGGGTTATTCTTTTTATCTCAAGGGGTACATTTGCAAAATCGAAAAATTCAATAATGTCTTCATCTGAAATTACAGTTGCTCCACAGTCAAGATAGACAATTTTATCAGCTATTATTGTAGCCATCCCCGTGTTTTGCAAAAAAACTTCCCGCCAGTTTTTTAACCACCCTGCGGTTAAGTAAAATATATTACCCGATTTATCCATCTCTGTTTTAATTTCAGGTTTTAGTATTATTTCTATACAATTTTTCTCTTTTGGAAGGGCTGCATGATAATTTTTTAAAATTGTTGCTATCTCTGTATGACACGCACTGCCATACAGCACCACTGTTTTTGTTGCACTTGTTTCACTCAAATGCTTGGTTAATGCTGCTTCCATCGTTTTACAATCATTATGTAATCCGGGAGATAAATAGGTGATCGTAAGGTCATAATCTTTTAATTCGTGTTTAATCTCAGGAATTAGTATATCCAATTCCGGTCGAAATATACCACATGATACAATATGAAGCTGCATTACCCCAGGACCTTATAGCTTTCTCATTTCCAGAGTTACGGTATCCGTTAAAGCCAATTTCAAAACGTAAAATTGGCTTTAAAACACCTTATATGCGCCTTACCGCCTTAAATACGGTTTCCCGGCTTATCTCATACCAAATGGGCCGGCCATGGGGACAGCGGGGAACCCTCAGTTTTAAGGCCGCCTCCCCAAAGGCAAGGGCCGTGCGCTCATCCAAATAATCTCCCTCCTTGAGGGCATGGTGACAGACCAGGGTGGCAGCCCAATGTTCTGCCATATCTTCCCCCGCGTTCTTGAGGTTCAGAATTTCCTTGATCGTTGCGGCGTCCCCCAGACGCCAAGCCACCGGCAGGGCTTCGATCCGCCATGCACCGTTATCCGCTTTAATCACCACCCCAAGCCGGGCCAGATCGGTCTGATGCTGGGCAATGAAGCGGTCATCTTCCTCGCTTTCCGTGGTGAAGGGGATAGCCACCAAAAGCTCTTGCATAGGAATAGGCTTGGAAAGGAGTTCCTCATAGAGAATCCGTTCATGGGCAGCATGTTGATCGATCATAAAAAGTCTATTCCCATTTTCCACCAGAATGAACACGCCAAAGGCCCGTCCCACATAGCGCAGCCCATAGGCAGGACGCGGTTCCGCTACTTCCTGGGGTGCTGATTCCTCCTCTGCAGAGTCAGCGAATTCAACGGCTGGTTCATCTGGTTCTATCAGGGCTTCCAGGGCCAGGCTTGCAGTTTGCGGTTGAGGCGGTCTTACCCAATCACCCGGATTCTCCCAGGGGCTTATTCCTGTACTTTGCTTAGAGAATAGGTTCCAGTTTACCTGCCCTGTTCCTTCCGGTATGGGGCTGCTCGTGGTGCTCTGGATATTCCCCGGCTCTGCATCAACCCATTGCTTCTCTGCGGAAAGATTCAGATGATGCACAAAATCCCGGATCGTCTGGGTTACCGCAAAGTGTATGGCCCCTGCATCGGCAAACCGGACTTCCCGTTTAGCCGGGTGGATGTTGAAATCTGCCAAGGCCGGATTAATATCCACATAGATCGCGCCTATAGGATGAGCGTTGTTGGGAAACCAGCCTTGAACCCCGTATTCCAAGGCTTGCAGCAGAGAATACTCCTGGATCCGCCGGCAATTGGCAAAAACATACTGCTGCCGCCGGTCATTACGAGATAAGGCCGGACTACCCAGGACTATGTTTATCAAAAAACCGGTTCCTGATGCACTGATTTCATGGAGAAAGGGAGCCTCGTTCCGGTTCAACAAGAGCGCGGCAAACCGTTCTTTCAGGCTTGATACCTTGGGAAGCAAGAGTTTGAGCTTGCCGTCCTGGATAAACCGGAAACTGATGCTGGGGAATACCAAAGCCTTATCAATGAATGCCTGTTTGCAGAGATTTGCCTCACTCCAATCTTTCCTTAAGAACCGTTTCCTCACCGGAATAGTATCAAAAATACCCAAGGCCCGGATCGTGGTTCCCTTGATCCGCCGGACCTGTTGGATAACAGGATCGGTTCCTCCCCCGGGTCCAAGCTCCAGGTGCCAGGCTTCTCGGCCGTCTACGCTGGTAAGGATCTCCAGGTGTGAAACCGCGGCAGCCGCAGCCAGGGCCTCTCCTCGAAATCCTAAGGTCTTCATGATGTCCAAATCATTTATAGACCGAATCTTACTGGTAGCATGGGTTTGACAACAGAGGAGGAGGTCTTCCCGGGTCATGCCCACACCGTCGTCGATCACCTCAATACGACGGCTTCCCCCCTCTTCGATAACCACTTCAATGACGGTACTTTTAGCATCAATCGCATTATCAAGCAATTCCCGAACCAGGGCCGCAGGCCGGTCAACAACCTCTCCCGCAGCTATCTTACGGGCTTCTTCAGGAGGGAGGACTTGTATCTGTCTTCGGCTTTCGTATACGGTGCGGTCCTGCTCAGGTAAGTACCTTTCGATCCTATCCTCTGGTAACGTATGCTCTTGAACCATCAATCACCCTTCTTCACCAAAAAGCCCCAATTCCGGCGCTTCTTTATCAGCCTTGACCTCAGAGCCGTTCATTAATACCTCAATCCTGGTTTCCACCTTTTCCAAATCTTTTTCCAAGGTCTGAGCCAATTTGATCCCCTCTTCAAAAGCCTTGAGCGCCTCATCTAGGGGGATATCTGGTTTTCGTATTTTCTCACCCAGGGTTTCTAACCGTTCAAGGCGTTCTTCAAAGTTCTTCATGTTTCCTCCACGCATAGTTATCTTTCTCTTTCCGGTACGTGCAGTCCTTCGGTTTGTGCGGTGATCATACCTTCCAAAGGCCGGATGATAAGCCGTTCACCCAGGGTAAGTTCACCTGCGCTCCGTACCACGTTCCCGCTTGTTTCCCGCATGACCACGGAAAAACCCCGTTCGAGTATGGCCTGGGGGCTTCCTGCCTCAAGACTCATCTTGGCAAGCTCTACCCGGCGGCGAAGTTGGCGTATCTGTTCTCCTAAGGCTTCCAAAAGCCCTTCTTTAGCATCGTCAAACCGCACCAGCCGGGGCTGGAGTATGGCCCGAAACCGGTATTCCAGGTCTCCACGGTTAAAGGGTTTTGCCAAGAGTCGAACCTTTTCAAGCCGGGCTTGCATGGTACGATGCAGGGTGTCCCGCATGGTTTTCAGAGCGTGCCTGGTTTCTTCCCGGCTGGCGCTCACCAGTTCCGCGGCCGCCGAAGGGGTTGGAGCCCGGAGGTCTGCAGCAAAATCACTTAAGGCCCAGTCTATTTCATGCCCCACCGCGCTTACCACCGGGATAGCCGAGGCAGCTACTGCCCGAACTACCGTTTCCTCTGAAAACGGAAGCAGATCTTCCAGTGCGCCTCCTCCTCGACCCAGGATTAGGACATCCGCCAGATTCCAGGCATTAGCCTGTTCTATACGCCGGACCATAATAGGGGCAGCCTCGTTTCCTTGAACCGGAGTAGGGAGGAGGATCACCCGAATTCCCGGGGCCCGGCGCCTGAGTATGGTGAGAATATCCCGTACCGCTGCACCGGTCGGGGAACTCACCACCCCCACCGTAGCCGGGAACCGGGGTATGGGCTGCTTCCGCGCCTGGTCAAAAAGCCCTTCTGCAGCCAGGGCGCGCTTTCGCTTTTCCAGGAGCAAGAGGATGTCCCCCGTACCTGCCAACTCCAGTTCTTCGCAGACTATCTGATAGGTTCCCCGCTGATTATAAACTGAAAGGCTTCCCCGAACCCGCAGGAGCATACCATCCCGGGGTTCAAAGGAAAGGGAGCGTAAGCGGTTTTTGAACATCACCGCAGCAATCGCCGCCCCTGCATCCTTGAGGGTAAAGTACGCGTGTCCTGTACTGGAAGGCCGGTAATTAGATACCTCCCCTTCCACCGTAACCGACCCAAAGGCCCCTTCAAGGCTTGCCCGTATGCGTTCCGTAAGCTCTGAAACCGAAAAATGGTGTACCGTATCCATAGAACTTTTACTATACTATAAACACTTAGTGAGTACAATAGTCAGAGCAGTTTCGCCAGCAATTCCGAATTCAACCGTCTGGGGCAATACCGGAGACCGTCAGGAACAGGTCATGCCAGTCTTCATGGAAGTAACGGGCGGTCTCGTAGCGTAATGCCCAGAAGAAATCGTCC
>JAISGE010000008.1 GCA_031263265.1 Treponema sp. | reverse complement strand
ATGGATGCGGTACCGGTTACCTTGGGTTCGGAGTTCGGCGCGTATGCCCAGGCCATTGCCCGGGACCGGTGGCGGCTCTACAAGATCGAAGAACGGCTGCGCCAGATAAACCTCGGGGGTACGGCGGTAGGGCTTTTGTTAGAGCCTGATAAAAAAGATAAAAAGACAGAACGGCAGTACCGGTTTGGCGTCATTGAAAAAATCCGGGAACTTACCGGCATCGGGCTTGCCGCTGCCGAGTATCCTATGGATATTACCCAGAATCAGGATGTGTTTGTGGAAGTTTCAGGCTTACTCAAAGCCCTGGGGGTAAATTTGATGAAGATCGCCGGGGATTTACGGCTTATGAACTCAGGGCCCCGGGGAGGACTCGGGGAAATTAACCTAGCCCCTTTGCAGATGGGCAGTACCATCATGCCGGGAAAGGTGAACCCGGTCATCCCGGAGATGATTATCCAGACGGCCATACGGGTGCAGGCCAATGATTATGCTATTACTACGGCAGCATCCCTGGGTGAATTTGAACTTAATCCGTTCTTGCCGCTTATTGCAGACGCGCTGCTGGAAAGCCTCTCCCTCTTACACCGGGGGGTATTCCTCTTCCGTACAAAATGCGTGGAACGGCTCAGCCCCAATCCAGAACAGTGCGCCGCACACTTGGATGCCTCATACGCATTTACCGCTGCTTGGGTATCTCGGTTGGGGTATGATAAGGTTAGCAGGATCATTGCAGCCTGCAACGGAGACCCAGAACAGATTAAACAGGCATTACAGGGTAGTTGGCAGGAAGAAGCAGCAAAAGGAGCGCAAGATGTATAGACAATTTACGCCGCATGAGGATACGGGGATCACAAGTTCGGTGCTTACCCGGTTTTTACGGTACGTCCGGTATTGGACCACCAGCAACCGCCATGAGGAGGCAACCCCTTCCACCCCAGGTCAATGGGAATTGGCAAAGACCCTGGTCCAGGAGCTTAAAAGTCTGGGGATCACCGATGTAGTATTGACTGATTATTGTTACGTGATTGCCCGGATTCCCGCCACCCCAGGCAAGGAAGCCTACAAGACCCTGGCTTTCATGGCCCATCTGGATACCGCGGATGATGTTTCCGGTAAGGATGTACAACCGTGCTTGGTTGAAGTTTATGACGGTGCCAAGATACGCCTTGCCGGGGATCTGGTCTTAGACCCGGCGCAAGATGCGGATCTGGCTGGTCAAAAAGGTAAAGCCATCATACATACCGATGGTACCACCCTCTTGGGAGCGGATGATAAGGCGGGGATTGCTGCGATCATGGCTGCGGTAGAATACCTGCATAGCCACCCTGAACAGGAACATGGTCCTGTGGAGTTGATTTTTACCCCGGATGAAGAAACAGGTAAGGGGCTTCCTGAGTTCCCCTTGAGTAGTATCAATGCCTGTGCATGTTACACCCTAGACGGGGGTTCCCTGGGGGAACTGGAAGTTGAATGTTTTAATGCATACCGGGCGGAGATTCGCTGTATTGGCCAGCCGATGCATCTTGGGTATGCCCGGGGGGTCTTGGTTAATGCCGCGCTTATGGCGGCTTCCTTCGCGGTGATGCTCCCGCGGACTGAAAGTCCCGAAGCCACTGATGGCTATTATGGGTACTATAGCGCCATGGAAATTCAGGGCAATCCAGAACAGGCCTCTCTTGAGGTATATATCCGGGACTTTGACCGTGCCGGAGCTGAGCGGCGGGTAGCAGCCTTAGACCATTTTGCCCGGGCAGTGGAAGCCCAGTTTCCTGGAGGCAAGGTTACCGTACATGCCCAAGCTCAGTACTACAACATGAAGGAAAAGATCGATGCTCGGCCTGAGGTCTTGGAGATCCTCAAACAGGCGGTCTCGAACCTGGGCTTACCCTACCGGCTCAAGCCAATCCGGGGCGGTACCGATGGTTCCCGGCTTACCGAGTTAGGAATACCAAGCCCGAATATCTTTACCGGCGGCCGTAATTGGCATAGTCTGCGGGAATGGGTATCGGTTTCTGAGATGGCGGCAGCCGCTAAGGTGGTGTTAGAGCTTATCCGGCTCTGGGGAGCGAATCCTCAGGCGGGTAATTCAGTCGTATGAAAAAGAGGTGCCCCACCCTCTCGCACTGGGACCGGGTGGGGCACCTCTAAATATATTCCGCAGCATAGTACCTCTTTGCTTATCTGATTGGGGGTAACCTTAAATCACATACTCAACGTCTGCTTCTCCGGTAATAAACAGATCCGATTCTTCTCTCAAGCTGAGTTCCTCTTCCTCACCACAAGCCTCTCCTGATTTATCCGTAAGGAGGCGTATACGAGGCTGTAAGGCATCGGTCTGCTCAATAACCAGGGCGGTAGCGCCTGTATTCAAACGTACCACAGAACCAGGAGGATACCTGCCCATCAAGGAAACAAAAACCTGGAAAATCTCCGGGTCAAAATGGCCGGCCATGGTATGTTCCAGATGGTTCATAGCCTGATGTCCGGTCATAGCACCCCGATAAGAACGGGGGGAGGTTAGAGCAGCAAAAACATCTCCCAAGGCGATGATCCGGCTTGTCATACTAATATCAGTTCCTGATAACCCTCGCGGATAACCGGTACCGTCCCAATATTCATGATGTTGTAGAGCAACCAAGCCAATATAATTAGGATACTTGAGTTCGTTGACAATTACGTTATATCCATGAATGGGGTGAGCAATGATATACTGCTGCTCGGCTTTTACCAGGGCTTTGGTTTTCAGAATACTTTGGGGGATACACAACATTCCCACATCATGGACCAAGGAACCCAAAAGCAGAGGTCTGATAGCAGAATCTACAAGACCCATAGCTTTGGCAATACAGGTAGACAAGAGTGCGGTATCTACGGCATTTTTTGCCAAATCATGTTCCTGCTTTGGGCTTCTAACGATAAACTTAAGCAACCGAAAGCAATCCTCATAGATTTTTTCTGCGATACCCGAAAACGGATCTTTTACAATAAAACGATTCATTGCAATCTTGGCAAATACCTCTTCAACGCGCTTAATCAGTCCCGTATACTCGAGATACGCCTTCATCTCTTCTTGAGGATCAGTCATACATAACCTCACAGGTAATTACGGGTAAACTTGATATAGTGGCATACCAATGAGTACCGTAGGGTGGGGGCGAATAGGGGGGGGGGGGGGGGGTAGCTATAGAACAAGCATACCCAATAACATTAATACATTGCATGGCAAACTCCTTGTTTGTCTGAAATTGGGTAAAAAATAAAAAACTCTATAAATTTTTAATATACTACCAACCAAGAAAAAATGTGTCAAGTATACCCGCTGCCCTGTCAGTACTGCTCAGTTTTAAAACGGGC
Source organism: Treponema sp. (assembly GCA_031263265.1). Lineage (GTDB taxonomy): Bacteria > Spirochaetota > Spirochaetia > Treponematales > Breznakiellaceae > JAIRLU01. Next base: position 2,781 of record JAISGE010000008.1, on the reverse strand, counting down.
TTAAGGGTTTACCTTGGTTTTATTTGGAATAGATTATGGGTTTCATTTTGTTTCTGTGGTTATAATTTTCACGAATAGCGCTTGTTTTGTTGGTTCCTCTCTTGTATAAGCCGGTATAGGTACCTATAATGATTAAAATTACACCTTATGGAGGATAATAATGAAACCAATGAAACCCAACTGGGGACGGCTGATGCTGGGCACCTTAGTACTCTTCACCTTGAGTCAGACCCCAGTCTTTTCCGGTTCCCGCAAAGAGCAGAGTGCTGCCCCAAGCGCAGCTCCCCAACAAACGCCTGTAACCATTCTGGTGGCAGCCGCGGCGAGCCTTGAGAATGCTTACGTGCAGGAACTCATTCCCCTGTTCCAAAAGAACTACCCCTGGATCACCGTGGAGGGAATCTACGATAGTTCTGGAAGGCTCCAGACCCAGATTGAGCAGGGCTTAGAAGCGGATGTCTTCATGTCTGCCGCGACCCGGCAAATGGATGCCTTGGTAGAAGAGAACTTCATCCCCGCATCTTCGGTTAAACCCCTTTTGCAGAACAAGTTGGTTCTGATTAAGCCTAAGGGGATCGATACGCCGGTTACCGGTTTCAGTACCATTACCGAGGCCCAGGTTATCGCTTTGGGCGACCCAGCCACCACCCCCGCAGGGCAATATGCTCAAGAAGCATTTAGCAATCTGGGTACCTGGGAAGAGGTTTCTGCCAAAGTAAGCCTGGGAAGCAATGTTACGGAGGTCTTGAACTGGGTTGGTGAAGGGAGCGCGGAAGTGGGGATCGTGTATGCTACCGATGCAACATCCACCCCCAAAGTGGAGATTATCGAAGAACTCCCCGAGGGACTTTTGGCCACCAAGGTGATCTACCCCATAGGAGTGCTTGGGGCATCTCAGCATCCAGAGGCTGCCCAGCTTTTTGTCGATTTCTTGGCTTCTCCTGAAGGGTTAGGGATTTTCAAAGCCTTTGGCTTTTCTCCGAACAGTTAAGCATGAATCTTTCGCCCATCCTGATTTCCATGAAAACCGCTTCAGCGGCGATTGGGGTAACCTTTTTTCTGGGGGTTTTTGCAGCTAAAGCAGTTGCGGGGATCCGGCGGAAAGAATGGAAGATGATCTTGGATGGGCTGCTTACCCTGCCGCTGGTGCTCCCCCCCACCGTGGCAGGTTTTTTTCTGTTGTATCTTTTTGGGGTACGAGGGCCGATTGGCAAGTTTTTTTTGGAATACTTCAGCATCAAAATTGCCTTTTCTTGGGGGGCTACCGTACTTGCGGCAGTGGCCATATCCTTTCCCTTGATGTATCGATCTGCCCGAGGCGCCCTTGAGCAGGTAGACCCCAACCTGATCTATGCGGCCCGAACTCTGGGAATGTCAGAATGGAACCTATTCTGGAAGGTCAGCTTGCCGACGGCTATGCCTGGGGTTGCATCAGGAGGGGTCTTGGCCTTTGCCCGGGGTTTAGGGGAATTCGGTGCCACCGCCATGATCGCCGGTAATATTGCGGGAAAAACCCGAACCTTGCCTTTGGCTATCTATTCCACGGTGTCATCGGGAGATATGGATACGGCGTATACCTACGTGCTTATTATTGTCCTGTTTTCCTTTGTCGTGGTGGCCTTGATGAATTATGCGACCTTGCAAAATGAGCGTCCCCCGGAACCACCGGCAGCGCTTGATCCGGGCAAGGGACGGCCATGAGCGTGCAGGTCTCGATCGGTAAACGCCTATCCCGCCATTTCTGTCTTGAAACCAGATTTGAGAGCGATGATACGTGCCTGGGAATCTTAGGGGCTTCCGGTTGCGGGAAAAGCATGACCCTCAAATGTATCGCGGGTATCGAAGTACCTGATGAAGGGCATATTTCCGTCAATGGCCGGGTCTTATTTGATTCAGCCCAGAAGATCAACCTAAAACCCCAAGCCCGCAAGGTTGGGTATCTTTTTCAGAACTACGCCCTGTTTCCCCGGATGACGGTGCTGGAAAATATTACCGCGGCCCTTTCCCTTTCAAAACAGAAAGCCCAGCAAAAAGCCCTGCCTTGGATAGCCCGGTTTGAACTTACCGGCCTTGAAGATCGGTATCCACGGCAGCTTTCCGGAGGACAGCAGCAGCGAACTGCCCTTGCCCGGATGCTCATCCAGGAACCTGAACTTATCCTACTGGACGAGCCCTTTTCCGCGCTGGATACGCACCTGCGGGAACAGATGCAGCTTCAACTACTGCACCTGCTTGAATCCCGGCATGATGTGATCATGGTTACCCATAGCCGGGATGAAGCGTACAGGATCTGTGATGAACTTCTGGTGATGGATAGTGGCCAGGTTTTGACTAAAGGAGCCACCAAAGCCCTGTTTCAGCATCCTGGTTCAGTACCGGTAGCCCGCATTACCGGGTGCAAAAATATTTCTCCTATCCGGCGGCTTGGCGTACAGGAACTGTACGCCCTGGATTGGGGCTTGCCCCTGCGGGTGTCTGTACCCATTGAAGATGCTATTACCCATGTGGGGATCCGTGCCCATGATTTGGAGCCGGTATGGGAAGCAAAAGAGCAGGGAACGTACAACCACGTCCGCATGGCCATCACCCGCCGCGCTGAAGAGCCTTTTGAGCAAGTGCTGCTCTTTACCAATGGGGATGCTTCACGTCCTTCAGAGCACGGGGAGATCTGGTGGAAATACAGTAAATACCGGTTCCAGGAGATACCAGAGCAGTTGTTTATCCCCCCGGAAGCCTTACTGCTCCTGCGAAGCTAAGCCCTGCGGGGGGCGAGGTGGGAAG
>JAISGE010000096.1 GCA_031263265.1 Treponema sp. | reverse complement strand
TTTACCACTTCTCAAGAACATCCCTATTATGTGCTGAGCACTGCTGAAGACCTGCTCTTTGCCGCTTCCTTTGCCGATAAGCTGCTTATCAGAAACAAGGAGGGTCGTTTTGAAACGCTGGATACGTATTACTATGCTCCCTGGTTCACCTTCAAACAAAAGGTCTTATTTGTCCTGTGCCTGCTGGATATTCCTCCGTTGCTCTTAACTCTGGCTGCACTTCTGCGCTGGCTGGTAACACTACGGTGGACTAAAACCAGCACCTTGATTTTTACCTTGGGGATAGGCATTACGTTTGGTGCGGGGATTGCGACCGTACTCATTATAGACAAGATGTATGAGCAATATAACGAAAGTATCTTCAGCGGCCTTGAAACTATTTCCCGGTTCATGGCAAACAGGCTAGATCTTACCCTGCTGCAGTCCCTGGCTTCTCCCCGGGACTACGAAGGTGAAGCATATCAGGCGTTACGCGGCCAGATCGCTACCCTATTTGCCCACACCCAATTCAAAGGGAAGCGGGTATACCAGCGGATATGGGAGATTCAGGAGGGGGGGAGGCAGTACCTGGTGTACGATCTTGAAAATTCCGCGGGTATGTTCTATCCCCATACGACCCGTGATGACAGCTATATAAAAAAGGTGTGTGAAAGCGCATCCTATGTGCAAGGGATTGAGGTAAATGCCGATGGCCGGTGGCTTTATGCCTGCGGTCCTATAGTGGATTCCACGGGGACGGTAAGGGCGGTGATAGAAACCGGCTATGATCTGCACTCTGTTCAAGAGGAGATCCGCCGCATACTCATAAGCACGGTAATCCTGAGTATCGCGGTGCTTCTTGGGAGTATATGGGTGTTGATTTTCGCGTTACTCATGATAAGCAATAGGTAATACTCCATTCCCCACACCAGAACAATACACCCGGGGAACCCGTTTATTGATATTACCGGTAATCTCATAGGGAATGGTATGGAGTTTTGCCGCCAGATCTCCTGCGGTTAGGGCTGCACCGGTACCGCCAAAGATCGTTACCGGATCCCAGCGACGCACATCAGTATTCTGTCCCAGGTCAACCATGCATTGATCCATGCAAATCCTTCCCACCAGGGGGTATAAGGTTCCCCGGATAAGTACCTGAAGATTACCACTCAAGCTCCGGGGTAACCCATCACCATACCCTACCGGCAGTGTGGCGATCATCCGCTCCTCCGGGGCAATCCAGGTGCCTCCATAGGAAAGGGGAGTTCCTGGGGAAACTTTTTTGATAAACACCACCGAGCTACGCAGTTCCATCACCGGCTCTAGTTGTACCAGGGAAGCTAATTCCTCAGAAGGAGGGTAGCCGTAGAGTACGATTCCAGGACGCACCATATCAAAATAAGCATCCTCATGCAGGAAAACCGCCCCGGAATTAGCAGCATGAACAATACCCGTATCAAAGCCGGCGGTTCTGATGGCGTCAAGGGCTTGGGTAAACCGGGCAAGCTGTTTTTTGGTATAGGCCACGGCATCCGCTAACGGAGAATCTGCCCGGGCCAGATGGGTAGCAGTACCAACGTACTGCAAGGATGGAAGGGAAACGAGGTATGCAGCCAGGGCTGCCGCTGCTTCAGGACAGCAGCCTACCCGGCCCATCCCCGTATCGATCTTGAGGTGTACCGGGAAGCGTACCCCGGCCCGGTCAGCTGCTGCGGCAAGGGCTGTGGCGCTGTCTTTATCCGCAATAAAAGGACTGAGCTTAGCTGCTACCAATTCCTCCAGTTCTTGGGGAAGGGGAATGGAAAACAGCAGGATAGGAGCCGTAATACCGGCTTTCCGTAACTCGATTCCTTCCTGTACCGTGGCGACTGCCAGAACCGCTACCCCTGAACCAAGGGCTTCTTGTGCGACGGGTATTGCCCCATGACCATAGCCGTCGGCTTTGACCGGCATACAAATCAGCGGCTTTGGACCAATACGATTCCTGACCGCTTCTATGTTTTTTTTCAGCCGATCCAGGTATATCAAGGCTTGTGTGGCTCTCATACCTCTATAATGTAGAAAATTACCGTAACGAAGTAAATAGTATTGATAAGAACCATTGTCTCGTATACTTACGCTAAGGAGTTAGTATGAAAGTAGTGCTGGTGCCTGATTCCTTTAAGGGAACTATGGGGTCTGGGGAAATATGCGAGATTGTCAAAGCCCGCATCATGAGCCGGTATCCTGATGCGGAAGTGCTTGCCATCCCCGTGGCTGATGGGGGTGAAGGCACGGTAGATGCGTTTCTTGCGGCCATGCATGGGGAGAAGGTGTTTGTGCCGGTCAAGGGACCGTACCAGGAAACCCTTGAGGGCTTTTACGGGATTGTACAGGATAGGCATACCAAGGTGGCGGTCGGGATCATTGAAATGGCCGCATGTGCAGGGCTGCCTCTGGTCGGCTGCAAGCTCCACCCTGACCAAACCACTACCTTTGGGGTAGGACAGCTTATAGCCCATGCAATGCGGCGGGGATGCAAGAAGCTCATCCTGGGATTGGGGGGAAGCGCCACAAACGACCTGGGAACCGGAGCTGCCGCGGCCCTGGGTATTCGGTTTCTCGATGCTGCGGGAAACCTCTTTGTTCCGGTAGGAGGGACCTTGTCCCGGATCGTTTCCATTGATACAAGCGGTCTCTTGCCTGAACTGAAAGGGCTGGAAAAAGGGGCCATTACGGCTATGTGCGATATTGATAATCCCTTGTATGGGGAAAACGGTGCAGCCTTTGTATTTGCTCCGCAAAAAGGTGCGGATCCTTCCTTAGTTACCCTGCTTGATGAACAGCTTAGGGCTGGTTCCGCGGCGATACAACGGGAATTGCACCGCGATGTGTCCATGCTGCCCGGTGCAGGAGCCGCAGGAGGTATGGGAGGCGGCATGGTTGCCTTTCTCGGAGCGTCTCTAAAAATGGGCATTGAAACCGTACTTGATACCGTGGCCTTTGAGACCCTGCTCAAGGGGGCAGACCTGGTAATCAGCGGCGAGGGCAGATTTGACGCCCAGAGCCTGCGGGGTAAAGTGCTTATCGGGGTTGCCCGGCGAGCCAAGCAAGCAGGGGTACCGGTGATTGCCCTGGTGGGAGACATAGGTAGTGCCGGGGATAGGGGGGATGCGGTATTTGCCCTGGTGGAAGCTGCGACAGTTCAAGGGGTTTCTGCAATGTTCAGTATCAATACCGTAGCCGTGAGTTTTGATGAAGCGAAGAAGCGGTGCCGGGAGGATCTCCGCCTGACCGCAGATAATATCGTAAAACTGATGCAATGTACGTCTTTTGGCAATGGCTTTACCGGACTGAGGGCTTAACCGTATACTGAACTGGGGAATGAAACTCTTTTCCTTGAGTGACCTGGTTTGCCTAGAGTCTGTATGTTTATTTCTCATGTACCTAAAATAACGAAACAATAGAGAAGGTATTTAAGGATGAAAAGTCTTAAAACAAGGTTTTTTTTACTTTTTATTGGACTGAGCGCGGCAGCAGCTTTGGGAGTGGGGGTGGTAATGTATCTCCAATACCTTAATTACATCAAAGCTACCTATCAGGACACCCTCAAGCGGGTAACGGTTATGATTGAAAAACAATACCCGGTCTTAGCGGATCCTGCCTATATTGAGCAGGAAGCAACGATCTTGTCGGAGGAGTTTTGGACACTCTGCCAGGAATTTAACTCTATCGCGGCATCTTTTGATATGGCGTATCTTTATTATGTGCGCAGAGTTGACGGTAAATACCAATTCCTCTTATCTTCGGAGATTACCCCTGATGACCTCAGCGATCTGCTGTATCCGCTCTATGGCATTGAAGACATGGGTATCGAAGCGGATATTGCCTACGATACCCAAACCATGCAGATAACCCCGCCTATACGTACTGACGCGTGGGGTGGAAAGGCGCTGCTATCTGGGTATCTCCCTATTGTTAAAAATGGGGTTACCGTAGGTCTTGTGGGAGCGGATTATGACGTGTCCTTCGTCAAGGCCCTGGAATCCCGCGCCTTATTCGCCTTTTGCCTCTCGTTCGTCATCGTGATCCTCGCCGCAGGAATTATCGCCTCCGTCGTTTCTTCCTCCCTCATTAAGCCTATTAAAGAGGTGGA
>JAISGE010000064.1 GCA_031263265.1 Treponema sp. | reverse complement strand
GGTCTTTTCTCCAACGAATCCGGCATGGGTTCCGCTCCTATCGTGGCGGCGGCGGCCCAGACCCGGAACCCGGTGCGGCAGGCTCTGGTTTCCAGTACCGGCACATTCTGGGACACGGTAGTTATTTGTTTGATGACCGGTCTCGTTATCGTAAGCTCAGTAATCCGTAACGGTGATATGGACGCCCTCAATGACGGCGGCAAACTGACCCACGCCGCTTTCAGCCAAATCCCCGTCTTGGGTGTCATCGTGCTCACCTTCGGGCTGTTCACCTTCGCGCTTTCTACGATACTTGGGTGGTCATACTATGGCGAGAAAGGCGCGGAATATCTTTTCGGCCCAAAAAGCAATGTCCCCTACCGGGTTATATACGTGATTTTCACGTTCCTCGGTACGGTACTCACCATCGGCGTTGTGTGGGATCTGGCGGACGCGCTGAACGCGCTTATGACCATCCCGAACCTTATCGCCATTTTGCTGCTAAGCCCGGAGGTCGCCAGGCTGACCAAGTACTATGTCTACGAGAACCACATTGACGAGGTTGACAACACGCCGATACCGTTACGGACGGATATTTAGGTAAGGTATCAGTGGGGCTGGCCCCCACTGATATAGTTACTTGTGAAAATATATTGAAAACAATTGGAGGTTTCTATGAAAATCGGATGTCCCAAGGAAATTAAAAACAATGAATTCAGGGTCGGTCTTACCCCGAACGCGGTACAAGCCTATGTATCGGCAGGGCACAAGGTGTACATCGAAAAAGGCTCGGGTCTCGGTTCCGCCATCACCGATGACGAGTACCAAGCAGTGGGAGCTGTCATTCTGAACACCGCAGCCGAAGTGTGGAAAACTGCGGAAATGCTGATCAAGGTAAAGGAACCACTGGAATCGGAGTACGATCTGATGCAGGAGAATCAACTGGTATACACCTACTTCCACTTTGCTGCGGACAAGGCGTTACTGGATGCCTGTCTTAAGCGGAAAATCATTGCCCTGGCCTACGAGACGGTACAGGAAGGCCGCGCACTGCCCCTGCTTAAACCAATGAGTGAGGTGGCCGGAAGAATGGCTGCGCTGATGGGCAGCTTCTATTCGGCAAAAACCCAGGGCGGCCGCGGTTTACTGCCCATGGGCGTAACCGGTGTGGCCCCGGCGAATATCGTCATCTTAGGCGGCGGCGCGGTCGGGACAAATGCGGCATGGACTGCAGCGGGCCTCGGTGCCCACGTAATCATACTAGACATTAACCTGCAACGCCTTGAATACCTCGGGGAAATTCTTCCCCCCAACGTGAAAGCAATCTACAACGACCAGGTTGCTTTGGAAACCTACATAAAGGATGCGGATATCGTAGTCGGCGCGGTCCTCATCCCCGGTGCGAAAGCCCCCAAGCTGATACGCCGGGACCATCTTAAGACCATGAAGAAAGGCGCCGTGCTTGTGGATGTTGCCATTGATCAGGGCGGCTGTTTCGAGACTTCCCATCCCACCAGCCATACCGATCCGGTATTCGTTGTTGACGATATCATCCACTACTGTGTGGCGAATATGCCCGGAGCGTATGCCCGGACCTCAACCTATGCGCTGAACAACGCCACCATAAGTTACGGGCTTCAGCTTGCCAACAAGGGTGCGGAAAAAGCCTGTCGTGAAAATCCTAGCTTGCTTTCCGGATTGAACGCCTACAAGGGTGCGGTAACCTTCCCAGGAGTTGCCGAGGCCTTTGGTGTTCCCTTAAAAGATGCTAACGAGGCGGTAAAATAGGTATCAGCAGCAATGCTCAGTTTAAAAGGTTTAAATGAGGGTCATGTAACCATACAAGCGTATACTTTATAATACGGTTTCTGGTGACTTGGGCTATGTTTTCCTGAAACTGAGAATTGCTGCCCAATTCGGCGCTCTCATTGGCAAGTGGAAAAGCGGGCGAGGAGATTAGGGCAAGGTTTCTTCCCATTGTTTTTGAATCGCTTGGGCAGTGGTAGTGGCATCCTGGTCTTGGGTAAACATACCGTAGAGTTCATTCCTGACTATGGTTTCCAGGGAATGAACGCGAGGGATACCGGTGAATTCCTGCATAGCGTCTCCCCCTTCATACATATCATACGCCTTGGCATAGAGATCCCCGTTAAGATTCCGTACCCTGTTCCAGTTCCCAGGCACTGCATGGGAAGTAAGGGTTATGAGGGAACTCCGTTCCATCAAGAATGCGATGAAAGCCCAGGCCTGATCCTGATGTGCACTGTGCCGGGAAATGCCGGTGTACCAGCTTGTTAATCCGAACACCGGTTTAGAGGTGGTGTCCACCCCGGGAATGGTGGTAATACCGAAGCCCGTATCCCCCATCATGTGCTGCAGGGTATCAATATCCTGTACTGATGCCAACATCATACCGATTTTACCTTGGGCAAATTCTTCAAGTTTCTGTTCTCTGGTTTTCAAGAAGCTCTCAGGTGAAAGCAATCCTTCTTTATATAAGGTGTTAAGGAACTCCAAGGTCCCAAGAATAGCAGGGCTGGTGAAATTGGGGTGGCCCCCTTGCAGCATTGCCCCGCCTGCAGCCCAGATCCAGGAATACACATCCACATACAAACCATCGGGATACGCTGGGCTTAATGCCAGGGCCATACCAAAGCGACCGGCGCTGCTATTGGTAATGGTTCGGGCATACCGTAAAAAATCCGCCCGGTTCTTGGGAGGCCGATCAAACCCCGCGGCTTGTAATACTTCCGCATTATAAAAAAGCGGAGCCATGAATGAGACCACAGGGAGGGTCCACACTTCAGCGGATCCTGGCAGCTTATAGGACGACGGCAAACCAGGAATAAACGCCATATTTTCCATGTTTTCGGTGTTTTCTATATAGGTGTTCAAGGGTTGAAGCAGATCCTGCCGGATGAGTTCATACAGCCACCGGGGGTCGAGCGCCAAGATATCGGAATGCCGTATCGTGCCCGGTACTCCCTTGAGGAGCTGGTCCTCCATTTCCTGATAGGAAAGCTGCTCTAATTTGACGGTAATACCAGGATTGCTCTGTTCAAATTCGTTGATGATACTGGTAAGGGTATCGTTTTTTAGTTCATCCTGCCACCATTGGGTAAATACCAGGGTACTGGCCTGGGTTTCCTGCTTGATTTTGGCGCGGTTTTTGATAAAGAACCCCAGCGGCAAGAGGATAATGATCAAACCCAAGAGCAGCCGGTCAATCAAGGGTAGCTTTTTAAGCGCCTTATTAATCATGAGCATAGTATAGCCCATAAAGGGGAAGGTTTATCAAGTACAAAGGGGAAGTGAATGGCTACACGCGGCGATGATGTCCTGGACAATATGCTCAGGCTCCTGAGCTTCTGCCGGAATGATAATATGGGCAATGCTTTTATACGCTGCGGCCCTTCGCTGGTGCAAGGTTTTATGGGTTTCTTGAGGATTATCCGTATTGAGAAAAGGGGGCAGAGGCCCCTGGCATATCCGCTTCCACGCAGTCTCTACAGACACCTCCAGATAGATGATGAGCATATCCGAGTGGTTGAACAAAGCCATAGCCTCTTCATTATCAATGATACCCCCGCCGGCAGCAATAATCTGAGGCCTTGTAGCCTGAGCCTTGATAAGGCTTGCCAAAGCCTGGGTTTCAGCTTCCTTGAGCCGCTCCGGGGCTTGGGTATACAAGGTCCGGGGGCTGCTCCCCGTCTGTTGTTCAATCAGCTCATCCAGATCGATAAAATCGCTTTCCCAAAACAGGGCCAAGGCCCGGCCCGTACTGGTTTTACCTACATGTTTCGGCCCTGTGAGGAGGATGCGGTATCGGTTTGATGCAGTTCCCATAGACGCTATCTTACCGGAACGGTTACTATAAAACTAGTACTATGGCTGGATTATGGATATTAGGACTGTTACTGCTCATTGCCGCGTTACCCGTTTTACTGATTCACCTCTGGTTTCGCAGCTGCACCTTTCCCATGCCCTTCTATTGGTTTCTTTTGTCTTTGCTGGCCGGAGCCTGTTCACTGCTCATTGCTGCGCTGCTGCAATGGCTTTTCTCTTGTACCGGCGCGCCCAGGACCTTTTCGCCAAGTGACGGCATGGGGGCATTCCTCTTCACCATATTCCTCCGGATTGCATTAACTGAAGAGACCGGACGGGTCCTCGCCTTGGGACTCCTGTTTCGGATAGGTCCCGCGCGCCAAGGGCTTCCCCAGCCTTCCCTTGAGACGGGGAGCAGGGTAAGCCCTGAGTCATTCGGTGCGGCTACTGGTCTTGTGGCGGGTCTTGGGTTCGCCTTCATCGAGAGCGCTTCCTATGGAGCGACGGATATTATGATTGCCCTACTCAGGGCGTTTACTGCCGCGCCATTACATGGGGCCTGCGGCGCCCGCATAGGCATGGGGATACGAACTTATCGGCAAACGCCTTATCGTGCCCTTCGGCATTTTCTTTCCGCGCTTATCCTCCATGGCATGTACAACCTGATGGTCATCGGTCCTGGAATCCCCCCAATCATCCCTATACTGATAGCCTTTTCATCAATTCTTCCTGCTCTGTACCTCATCCGCCGCCATTAACAAAGACATTGGGGCAGACCTGGAACTGATATAGCTGCTACGCACCCTCTGTCCGGATCACAAAACCAGAGATGTTGGCAAACGGTAGTAGACACGAAACACAAGCTAATAGCGGCATTTGAGGTAAGCAACTACGGGAATGACAAGAACCATCTGACGCCGATGGCCACAGCGGCAGAGGTACCCCCGCGCTGTCGACGAGCATAGGGCGTTTGCTCCCATTTTTTCCCCACCGCTTCCTGAGCCAATGGCGCTTTGGTCATGCAGCCATTCCCACGCAACTATAACCACTCTATACCCTGTACTTCGTGGAGCCTGTGGTTTGTTGAGGATACGCAGGGCGTACTTCCAGTTTTTGTAGCCAGTAATCTTGATGAATTCGTCCAGAATGGCCGACTTTTCTTTCTGTCCGGCTTGTAGGAAGCGGGAACGGACCTACCTGGTTACTGCTTGTTTCTGTCATGGTTAACCCCATTTTGACCTCCAGAAGTTGATAGTTCCGGATAGTCTGCCTTGATTTGGGTTACTTTTTTGATGAGGCAACGTGGGCAGTTGCGGGGAATCCTAAAATAGTGTATAGTAACATGATGGGGATTAAAATGACAAAACAACAGACAGACGATCTTATTAACCGGTATTCTGATTTTGTCGTGAACGGCGGGGTCATCAATAACGAACTCTACTCGAAATACGAGGTAAAGCGCGGCCTGAGGGATATCAGCGGCAAGGGCGTTTTGGTCGGCCTTACGGAAATTTCGGAAATTGTCTCGTACATTATCGAAGACGGCGATCTGGTCCCCTGCGAGGGGAAACTGTTTTACCGGGGCATTAATATTGAACATATAGTCCGGGGGTTTTTCAAGGAGAACCGTTTTGGTTTTGAGGAAGTCTGTTTTCTGCTTCTCTTCGGGCACCTTCCGGAGAAAAAAGAATTCGGGGACTTTTCGGCCCTTCTGGAAGAAAACGCCGTCCTGCCGGACAGCTTTGTCCGGGACACGATCATGAACGCCCCCAGCAAGGACATGATGAATTCCCTGGCCAAGAGCGTGCTGACACTTTACGCCTACGACGACAATCCGGACGACATCTCCGCGGCCAATGTGATCCGCCAGTCGATCCAGCTTATAGCCCGGTTTCCCCTGCTCGCGGTCTACGGGTACCAGTCCTTTGCCCACTACCACAACAACCAGAGCCTGGTGATCCACCCGCCCAAGCCGGGGCTTTCCATTGCCGAAAATATCCTGCACATGCTGCGGCAGGATTCCAGCTATACTCCCTTTGAGGCGCGTATTCTGGACCTTGTCCTGGTGCTTCACGCGGAACACGGCGGCGGT
>JAISGE010000198.1 GCA_031263265.1 Treponema sp. | reverse complement strand
CTGCTTATGAACTGACGACCGCAGTCTTTACAGAGGTAATTTTGGTTACCCTTGCTTTTTTTCCCGTTTCGGGATAGGTTAGGACTATGGCACTGAGGGCAATAGAGGTCTATGGTGATTAACATGCTTCATAGTATCATCTTTTGTCCTCTTTGCCTTTCCTCTGTTCATCATACTTTGTAGATCACCACCTACTCAACGACAGTCTTTCGGCCCTAGTTCTCAAAAGCCCCCCTATGGCCCGTTATCCCGCCTTTTTGAGCCTTTTAGAAGGGGTGTGGGATCTCCGGATGGATGTCTAATGCCACCCTTCTGAGATGGCAAGCGGCCAGAGCACTTTTTGAAGGGTAATTCCTTTTCAACCTTGATAATACTTGACATGCTACCGTATCCATACGATATTAAAATAAAGGATTAACCATCCGTATACAGACTTCCAACGCTATCAGAGGACCTTTAAGCCAAGGGGATTTGAGTATCCCCAACCCTGGGGTTTTTCTGCGTAATACACGTTCTGTTGGAAGGCGTGTATCCGGCTGGTTACCGGGCGCAGATAAAATTCCCTTGGCTTAAAGGTCTTTTTTATGTGCCGGGGTTCCCTGTTTTGGAATCAAGATGAGGTGGGGCGGGGAACGTCCGAGGGCTACAAGGGGAGGCCGCGATAAGCCCAAGGTGGAGGCGCAAAGACAAAGCCTAAAGCGGTAGTCTCTGTACAAGGCTGAAATGGTCATCTGGGGGGTGGTACAGCGTTCCCGAAGCCCGGAAACCTCAACTCGTCCGAAAGAGGAAGGGTGGTTTTCACGGGACACCGCCGTAACCCGCTACTCCGTGGGGTAGGGGGAGGCTTGTTCCCGTTTCCTAATCTGAACCGAAGATGATGACAAGCATATGTATATGATTTAAGCTCATTTTTACCCCGCATTGAGGAAACCAGAAACGTCTCCAGCATGGCGTACCTCAGCGTACCGACTTCTGCGATCCCTTAAGACCCGGCCCGATGCGTAATGATTACCGGTAACGAAACCTGGATACAGCGGAATCTAGAGAGGTTCAAACTCAAGCAAATTCGTAAGATCGGATGGTCGATAGACGCTATTATTTTATTTCAACCTTTAGACCAATGGCCTGTTCATAAGGCCTTGTAAGGTACGTTAATCTGCCTTGCGAATCAAGATAAACAGACGGCCCGTTTTGCATGACCTGTAACAATGGTGTTCCTAAGGTCCGGGCGTTGATTACCCCATAGGCTATATGTAAATTTGACAAAACCGTTTTATCCGCGAATATATCGTTGCTTATCACGAGGTAAAGTTCAGGCTTACTATCCCGGAAATAATTGCGGATAAAAAGAGATTCGTAGCAAATAACCGGGGCAATGGTATGCCCGTCTACCGCAAAGGTATTCGCCCTCATTCCCCTTGCAAAGGTTGAAGTCTCCACAAACGGTACCGTATTTCGTTTCCGGTAAACGTTTTGGAGACTGCCTTCCGGATTGATAAGCACGGACGCGTTGTAAACAACTCCGTCTTCTACAAGCAGGATACCGGTCATAATATATTCATTTCGTAACCGGGCAACGTCTTTCATTTTTTGAAGCATTTCGCTGTCCACAATTTGATGTACGGGGAACGCGCTTTCAGGCAAGACTAAAAACCGCTCGTTTGTAACTTCCGCAAGATGCCCCAAATATTTTTGCACCATGTTTATACCAAAATTAGGATGACGCTCAAGCAGAACGTAATCTTGTCTTGAATATCCTCCCTGGACCAAAGCGCATTCCAGACCGGGTGTGAACGAGGAAGGTCCCAAACCCGCCTTGATGATACCGGAAAAAACTATTACGATGGCCATAATCATCGCCACTTGAATGAGCGGGTATAATGACGGTTTAGAGGAATAGGGGAAATACAGAAACGACGCACCGGTTACACAAAAAGCCTCCCATAATACAGGAACGGCGAATTGTGATACGGCGCCCATAAACGGCAAAAGCTGCATGGTCAATGTCCAGTAAAAAGGGAAAACGATCGTACTGAAACTCAGGATAAGCCGGGATACCGCGACATACCCAAAGACCAGGATAAACCCGTAGGTATGGTTTACGGCGTAAAACCCGATAAAGATATCAGATCCGAGTAAGACGATAAAATACAGGGTTGCGAGCACGAATAAAAAAAGTTGGCTCTGAATGAAAAACGCGTTGAGAAAAACGATCAGGCAAACGGTAAAAATCAGAAAAACAAGTATGATTACTTGTTTACCCGGTTTTTCTCCCTGAATGAGCGTAAAAACTGCAGGAAATACCGCAAAAAGCAAGGGAGAAACCGGGGGGAAACTAACCGTGAGGGTAATAAGTACCGTTGATATAAGAAAGAGGACGGCCTTTTCCGATACGGATAGGTGCTTCGTGTTCATTGATAGACGTAGATCATATAACCGCTGAAAAGGTGTAAAAGCGTTTTCCAAGGGACGAAGACCTGACCGTAGGCAGGATCAAAGAGGACTGGCTCACCATTTTCCACATGCGTAAACACGACAAAATGTTGACTTGAAAGATGTAGGATAGCCGCGGTAGGACGCTTTTTGAAATAGACGGGGTCAACGTTAAGTAGTTGAGTCTTGAGGCCCCGGTTGGTAAAGACCCGGTCCATGTCGGCCAAAGAGAGCATTGATGCGGTTCCTGTTTCGTTGATTATATTGGCTTCGGTTTCCGGGAACCCGATACCGGTTAGCAAGAAGGCCGTTGCCGAGTGTCCACAGGTTTCCTTCCCGCTTTGAACAAAGCCGCCCCACTCGCCAGAAGCAACACCGCCGTAAGATGTGGCGTACTCCACCGCGAGATGAGGCTCTCCCGAATACCAATGCCACGCAGCAAGCTTATAGGCAGCCACAAAAATTACACCGGCTGATAGCGTCAGGGTATGGCGTCTTTTCATGTCCTTGATAAGTGCCCTTACTTGAGCGATACCGGGGTAAAACCGACCGATTCCGTGGGGTAGTTGGAAGGGGTGAATGAAGTACCCCCCGCAGCACGGGCCGCTTCAATCCGCTCAAAAATTCGTAAGGGCGTCTCCAATTTTGCCATCCGGTTCCAGTTCAGATGAGGACTGCCCCCATCCCCGCTGTTGATCGCTGCCCGATTTGACAGCCCACCGCTTATCTTCTTCCAGCCAACAATCTCTGAAGCAATAATGTATTCTTCGGTTGATTCAGTGATGCTGCGATTGCTGTCATCAACGGTAAAATACCAAAATACATGGTTGCTGCTATATGGTGAGTCTTTCAAATATAGTCCCGATAGTGCAATAGGATCGCTGATATGATTATCAGGAAACTGACTTTTCATTAAATGGACAGCTTCACGTTTGGTCATACGATGTACGCTTTGTTCAGGTATATTCACTAAACCAATAATACGGAGATGTTCAAAAGAATTAATATCTGTATCAACAGAAGAACTTACATAGGCGGTCATTAAATCGGTCCCATCAGTATCAACCGCAGTAAGTGAATACGCATTGGTAGTTCCGGTAGGAACATGATAGATCAATACCGGAGTTTCCAATTTTGCGGTAATCAGCGCCGGATTTTCTTGATACACATAATACGCTGGATTAAAAGCGCCGATCTTATGCGCATAGTCCACCGCCTTAAGTAGAATTTCCTGTTCCGACAACACATCGGGGAATGGACGTTCACTACTTACCTCAGCTCCTTGAGCCATACTTTGTTGGATGGCTTCCCATGTTTCCTGGGTCGCCTCTTGCATGGTACTACTAGGGTTCTTTATGGGTCCTTCACTACATGAGGAGCAGACCATAACCACCATAACAAACAAAAATAGTGCCCATCTATTCATCTTTATTAACCTCCTTAATTGCCATATACTAACAGTCTATAACAGGGATCAGAAATCCACAGTTCGTTTTTTGGATACGTATATACCCATTCAGGGGTATTATCAGGCATCGTAATTAAGCCCTTGAGTTGCGTTGACGTATATTCGACAATGCCAGATATATCCGGATCATATACAGAAAAATATCGAGTCCAGATTGAACTCTCCCGTATACCTCTTATTACTATATAATGGAGAGTAGGAACACTACGGATAGCAGGTGGGGTATTATAGTTTTTCATATACCCTATTATATTGCTATCAACGACCACAACAACCGGCTGTTTAAAAGTGTTGATATGCTCCCAAATGGTATCTATGGTTTGAGAAGCCTTTCTAACACCTACATCAACACCAGTTATCCGGTAGCTGTCATGAATTCCATCTGATCCTCTTGCTGTATATATATCATTGAGAACCCCTATACTTTTCTTGTATTGATTTTCTCTGCTTTCAGAATAATAGAAAGCTATATATAACAAGCCTTTATTTTGAAAAACATCTATAGCTCCCGGATATCCTGACCCCCCATTCCAACGATTACCATACATGTTATTCTTTAACAGATAATTATCAATTTTTTCCATATTAGCTACAACGTTTGGTACTGTTGGGGCTGAATAACCGAAGCTGTCTTTTCCCCGAACCATAAGTGCGCTTGCTAGTCCGCAATAATAATCCGATCTTGGATTATTCGTAATGTGCTGATTAACATACGGAACGTTATTCAGCGTAATATTTACCGAGTCTGAACTACCGTAACTGCCGCCCTTTCCACCAATACTAGACGTGCTAGTAGGCAGGCTGGTAATGGATGATCCGCCTTTTATCGTTTTGATTTCAGATGTTTCCATCAAGCGGTGAACGGAACCGCTTGAAGAACCGCCTTTGCCTCCACTCGAGGTTCCGATCGGGAGTCCGCCGCCTCCCCGTACTACCTCCTCCTCATTCGGCTGGAAGAAGTGGTACGCTCCACTCTTTATCTGAACCCCGTAGACCGAAACTCCTTTTGATGCTCCTTCCTGGGACGAGGTATCCAGAGAACCAGCAAGGGATAATGGCGCAGCAAATACCGCGGTTGAGAAAACCGCCATAATCGCCAATACGGAAACGACCTTCTTCATGAGGTCCTCCTTAAAACTAAAAATAACCGTACTCAATCAATAGTAGCCCTCTTTTTTCTTTCGACAACCTACATTTGGTCTATTTTTGGTATATATTGGTCTCTAAAAAGGCTCAAAAAAGTATATACCCATCATAGACTTTTTAGAGACTTTTATAGACCATCTCAATGCAGTATATACTTTGATTTTTTCACCTACCTGGGCTATATTTCTTACGTATCTATCAATTCATCTGGAGGATTTATGAATCATAGTGGTTCCGGTTCTCTCTCGATTTCAAGGCAAGTCCTTGACTCCTCTCTCTTCCCCTGGGATATGCTCTGTACCGCTCTATCTGAAACGTTTCGGTTCTCAGTATCAGAACACGCCGCCTTTGCCCGCAATACCACTGCCCGCTTGATTGGGGCTCTACCCTTTGCCGCAGGCTGCGATGAACCTGAACGGACGGCCCTTGCCCACCTTGCCATCTACCTGACCGAATTACGAGGCGGCAGTCGGATTGGTGCTCATACTCAGGCGGATAATGACGACCCCCTCACCAGGCTGCGACTTATCGCCTCATTTAAGGGCGGAGACCAGCGGGTTATCCAGCATGGCCTGTATATGCTTGCCCTCATCATGGTGCACGGGTATGAACGCAGCAAAGCCTCGGACGCCTCCCATCAGGGGTATAATCCCCTCAATGATGGTTCCTGGGACGCCCAGACCCTGAAAACCCGGCTTATCAAGACGATTCAGGCCTTTCCTTGTGCGTTCCTGGATCGAATGGTACCGGATACAGGGGAACAGGAACCTGGTTGTTGGTAAACTCAACCCAGTATCGTACCTTCTGGCGAGTTGTTGCGATAGGGATTTGTCTTGTATGGATTATCGTTACGTTGGTCTATACCCTTTTTACTCCAGCTATCCATCATGCGGATGAGAATATTATCTCCCCACTCGTTCAGTATATCCTGTATGGGGTATCAATTATCGGCGGGGCGGTATTAGTGTTTTTTCCCCTGCAATTTTACCTGTATGCGGGGTTTTGTTGGTTCTGGGGACTCATCCATATTATAGAGGGCGGGCGGACGCTGGGGGTGCTGCTCTATGGACTGGGGATTGCCTTTGGGTATAAAAAAGGGTTCTTCAAAACCTGGCCTAGGGTCAAAGTAATCGTGATCCTACTGGTGTTACTTGCCTCCCTGGGTTCCCAGGTACGCTATGGGATGCCCTATATGATGGAAACCGTACTACAAGGACTTGCGTTTCTTATCATAGGGGGATTGGGGGTACTGCTGTTCATGCAGGACATCCGCATCGAGCCTTTAGCCGCTCAACCCCCAACAGGTATCCAACCGCCTCGAGCGCCTTTTACGGTGAGTGATGCGGAGCTTAAGCTTTCTGCCCGCTATTTCAGTCCACGGGATGTTCAGATTTTACAGCAGATACTTGCCCGGGATAAGTATGAAGCCATTGCTGCAGAACAGGGCATTGGGTTGAGTACCCTGAAAAAAATGGTTGCGTCCCTGTTCAGCCTCTTGGCACTTCAGAACAAGACCCAGTTTCTCAAACAGTATGCCCATCATACGGTCATGCTGATTCCCGATACGGTTTCTGAACCATCTGGTGATCAGATGCACAGGGGTACGATTATCCGGTTCCGTCAGGAATCTTCCTAGCCTGTGCCGCTCTAGCCGTGAGGTATCGGTAACGAACTAAGAGCTATCCATTAGCTTTTAGGCAGAGGATTCCTCTTGAATTAGTACCGTAACCCCAGCCCCTAAGATGGTTTAGTCCTGAATTACCGTACCCAGCGGGGAACCAGCCTACGCCTAAAAGGTGGACGATTATATGCAATAATAAAAATCAGCACCAAAAAGGAGGACCCTTGAAACCAAAACCCAGAAACAGAGGATTATAGAGTAACCCCCCAATCCCCCCGTCGAAGAGCTATCATCTGATATTACAAAAATCGCAGAGCTTTCCGTACCGTAAACTCACTACAGCCCATTTCTCGCGCAATAGCCCGATTACTCAACTCTGGGTGTCCCTGTTTGTACGCTTGTATTTGCTCAGCTCGTTCTTCGGCCTTAGCGTGCCTGACATCCGCAGATCGCTGCCTACGCCGGTCCCCCCATGCCTGAAACCCCTCATCATCCATCCGCTTGATTACCCACTTGGTAACGCTGCGCGCCGTCGCCTTCACCTCACTCACCGGAAGCGGATATTCAAATCGTTTCTCGTTGTACTGCCCCGCAT
>JAISGE010000084.1 GCA_031263265.1 Treponema sp. | reverse complement strand
TTGAAAACCGTTTTGTTAATCCTTTGCTGTACGATAACCGTTTTGACGCGCTGTTCTTTTCTTCTACTACTACGGCAGGCAATGCCGGTTTTGCGGCACAGGTCCTCACGCGTATCAGGACATTGGCGGAATTGACCAGACAGTCCCCTGATGATTCGGCGTTGGAAACGCAGAGCCGGTTTTATGATCTTATGTCGCTCCTGTTTATCAATACCGTCGCGTTGGAAAACGCCTCTGGAGAAAAGGAAAAAGCCATCCCCTATCGGGAAGACCTTGCCATTAAACGGATGATAAGTTTTATTCAAACCCATTTCAGCGAAAAAATTACCCTGGACGACATCGCTCATGCGGGGCTGGTATGCAAAAGTAAATGTTGCCGAATTTTCAAGCAGTCTTTACGGAAAAGCGTTTTTGATTACCTCCTGCATTTCAGGATACGGCAGAGTCTCGGCCTCCTTACCAATGAAACCGTAAGTATTACCGAGGTGGCTTATGCCTCGGGTTTTTCCGCTGCCAGCTACTACGGGGAAATTTTCAAGCGTCTTCTTGGCATGAGTCCCGGTGAATACCGTCGAAAATTCCGCGCTGGAGAGCCGCTTCCAAGGATGTAACCGGAAAATTCCCAGCCCTTTTGAGGCGACTTCTTTTACCAACCTTTGGGAAACCTATTAAATGTGATATACAAAACAAAATGTTTTGAACCAAGTATCATTTTTACCGCGCTTACAAGGAAGGTTCGTATACGGTCCGCCAGTAAACCTGCCCTAAAAAGGCTGTTCCCCCAGGGAAACGGCCTTTTTTTGTCTTGGGCCTCAAGCCTACCCCAACAAGTTAGTCTGTCTTTGCAGCCTTGTTGAAAGCCGCTTCATACATGGTGATATATTGCTTGGCTGATTTCTTCCAGGAAAAATTCTGATTCATCCCCAGGATGCGCATGGCTTCAATCTGAGCACGGCAGTTATAGTAAGCCCAAACTGCCCAGCCTACGGTGTTGTATATGGCCGAAGGGGTAAGATCGTTAAACATGAACCCCGTGCCTGTGCCCGTCTCCTGGTTGAAATTCTCCACGGTGTCTGCTAGTCCTCCGGTATTCCGTACAATAGGCAGGGTTCCATAGGCCAGGGAATACATCTGGTTGAGGCCGCAAGGCTCGTAACGGCTCGGCATGAGAAAGAAATCGCTCCCCGCCTCGATCAGGTGACTTCCTGCTTCGGAGTAGCCGATATGGGCCTTAAAGTTGGCAAGCCGGTAGGAAAGGTTCTTAATTTCATTTTCGCACCAGGGATCACCAGAACCGATGAGCACCATTTGAAGATTCATATCCTGACAGATAGACCAGGCTGAACCATAGGCCGGGCCAAAGAGTTCGCCAACCCCTTTTTGTTCGGTAAGACGGCTCACCATGCCGATGATAGGCACATCCGGTTCCAGGGGCAGGTTAAATTCCTTTTGCAGGGCTTCTTTAGCCTTGATCTTCCCGCTCATGTCTTTGACCGTATAGGTCTGGGGAATATACCGGTCGGTTTTAGGGTTCCAGAGCTTGGTATCAATGCCGTTCAGAATACCCCGATAATCTGCAGCACGGTAACGGAGTACCCCATCTAGGCGGAAGCCATAGGCCTGGGTTTGGGTTTCCGCGGCATACGTGGGAGAAACTGTGTTGAGTTTATCCGCGGTATTGATCCCTGCCTTGAGGAGGTTCATCATGTTCCAGTCATCAAATCCTGCTTCATAAAACACATTCCAGTCCAGATTGGAATAGTAGTAATTGTCTTTGTGGTAAATTCCCTGGTATCCCAGATTATGGATGGTCAATATCGAGACGGTTTTGGCAAATTCCGCGGTGCGTTCCCCGTATTTGAGGAATACCGGTACCAAGGCGCTGGGCCAATCATGGGCGTGGAGGATCTCCGGGTACCAGCCGATTTTACGGCAAAGCTGAAAAACAGCCCGGGAGAAAAAGGTAAACCGCCGGGGATTATCAAGGAAATCCGGCTCTGAGGGAACCCCGTATATGCCGTCCCTGCCAAAAAATTGTTCGTGATCAATAAAATAAACCAAAACCGGGTTCTTTACCGGTGAGCCGGGCAGGTCCGCAGTATAAACCGCGCTCCATTCCTCACTGCCTCCTATATGAACCCCCAAGGCCCCTTCAAGATGCTGCAAATTGTTCCGGTTAATGCTGTAATACCGGGGTATAATGATACGAACTTCATGCCCTTCCTGGGCCAAGGCAATGGACAACGCGGAAACCGCGTCGGCAAGCCCTCCGGTTTTAGCAAATGGGACGGCCTCAGTGGTGGCCATTAATATTTTCATAGTGCCTCATTTAGCCTGTTTCCTTAGATTAAACCAGCATACTCCACAGGAGCATACTCGATCCTAGAAGAGTTCCACCATGGAAAGGCCGTTTTCTTTGACGAGCTGCAGTCCCTTTTCATGGTCTTCAAGTTTAAAGATAACCACCGCCTTCCCGGCATTACCTGATAAGGATGCATAGAGGTATTCGATGTTTACCTTGGAACGCTGGAACAATTCCATCACCTTGGCCAGGCTTCCAGGAGTATCTTGGATTTCTACCGCAGCTACATCGGTTTCCCGGATGGTAAAGCCTGCGGAACTCAGGGCTTTCATGGCTGCTTCATTATTGTCCACAATGAGCCGTAAAATACCAAAATCCGCAGTATCCGCGATGCTTATGGCCCGCATGTTGATACCTGCCCGGGCAAGGACGCCGGTAACTTCGCCAAGCCGACCCGCGTTGTTTTCTAAAAATACCGATATTTGTTTAATCTGCATGCTTACTCCTTACTGACAATTATAGAGGTATACGGTTCATATTTCACGCATATCCAGTACCCGTTTTGACTTACCCATAGAACGCTCTATGGTTTTCGGCTCTACCAATTTTACCTTCACCGAAATCATGAGTTTGGATTTCAGCACGGTTTCGATCTTGGTTCGCAGTCCTTCCAGGTTTTTGGTTTCATCACTGAAAAAGGCTTGGTTCACCTCTACTTGGAGTTCCACTTCGTCCAGGTGGGTGGGGCCCCGGGTAACGATGATGAGGTAGTGGGGATCAGTACCTTCAATTTCGATGAGGATCTGCTCGATTTGGTTGGGGAACACGTTGACCCCCCGGATGATGAGCATATCATCGGTACGGCCAAAGAGCCGGTTCATCCTGACCGTGGTACGTCCACAGGAGCAGCGTTCCCGGTGGAGAAAGGTAATATCCCGGGTCCGGTACCGGAGGAGGGGCGTACCTTCCTTAGTCAGGGTGGTGAAGACCAGTTCCCCTTTTTCCCCATCCGGGAGGGTCCTGCCAGTCAGGGGATCGATGATTTCCGGGTAAAAGAAGTCCTCGTTAATGTGGAGGCCGTCCTTGGCTTCACATTCAAAGGCAACCCCAGGCCCGATGATTTCGGTTAACCCATAGATGTCGTAAGCGTTCATCCCGTAACGTTGCTCGATTTCCCGGCGCATGTTTTCGCTCCAAGGCTCTGCACCAAAACAACCCTTGTTGAGGGGAAGTTTTCTGAGATCGATACCTGCTTCCGCTGCTTCTTCAGCAATAAAAAGCGCATAGGAGGGGGTACAGGTTAATATGGTGGAGCCGAAAGCCTGCATCACCATGAGCTGCCGCTGGGTATTCCCCGAGGACATGGGAATGATGTTGGCTCCCAAGGTCTTTGCCCCGTAATGCACACCTATTCCACCGGTGAAAAGACCGTAACCGTAACAGTTCTGTACCGTGTCGTTTCTGGTACCACCGGCTCCTGCCAGGGTACGAGCCATGGATTCTCCCCAGATCTCGATGTCCTTTCTGGTATAGGCATCTACCACGGGAACTCCGGTGGTTCCTGAGGACATGTGGATTTCCTCGATTTCCGCCAAAGGACAGGCCAAAAGACCGTAGGGATAGGTTTCCCGCAGATCATCCTTAATGGTAAAAGGCAGCTTGGAAATATCACCCAAGGAACGGATATCTCGCGGTTTAAGTTCAAGCTCATCCATTTTTTTTCGGTAGAACGGGACATCAGCATAGAGTTTTTCGACGAGGTTTTTGAGGCGGACAAATTGCAGGCTTCTCCGCACCTCCTCGTTCATAGCTTCGTATTCAGGGTTAAAGATCATGGTTTCCTTTTTTTCCTTTTTATATTTATAGTAACGAGAACATACATCAAGAATGAGATCAGTATACCCCGTTATGGAGAAAAGTTATAGTCATTTTTAAAGGTTTTATACGGTTTTTGAACAGATTGCGGCTGTTTCAAAACAAAGGTTAGGGGGAGCTCCTCTCACCTGGGTGGGAGCTCCCTAAATCTTGCCTGCCTGGTTATGGGGTCACCTGCCTCTTATCAATGGTCGTGCTAGTCGAACCCGGGGAAGTGCCGCCGTAAACTGCCGCGCTGGAAGCCTTATTTGCCTTGCTGCCGTTTTCTGCCTCAGAACCGTAAATAACGCCACCGGTCATCTTAAAGGTTCCACCTCTGATATACACCCCGCCACCGTAGGATGCTTGATTGCCACTGATTTCACCACCGCTCATGTTAAAATTTCCGCGGACAAACACCCCGCCACCGTCGTAGCCGGACTTATTGTTGCTAACCTCGCCGCCGGTCATGGTGAACGTTCCACCACCGGCGATAAACACCCCGCCGCCACCTTTGTCGCCACCGTCGCCGGAGTTGGGGGTGGAATTACCGGTAACCTTGCCTTCGCCGCTCAGGGTAAATTTTCCACCACTGGCGACATACACCCCGCCGCCGTGAGCACTGCCGCCGGAAGCGGTATTACCGCTAATCTCGCCGCCGGTCATGGTAAATTCTCCGCTGGCGACATACACCCCGCCACCGTTGGTAGACTGGCCGGAGGTTGTATTGCCGCTGACCGCGCCGCCGCTCATGGTCACGGTTCCTCCACTGACATACATCCCACCGCCATCGTTGGAGGAGGTATTCCCGGTAAGGCTTGAGCCGACCTTCAGCTCCAGATTTCCCCCGCTGTTTACCTTCACCACGGGAGCGTCGTTGCTGTCTGTCCCTTCGTGGGTTATGTCCTGCAATATCAGGGTAAGGCTTGAGCCAGGCTCGGCGCCCAGGGTTAAGATACTCCCGTTGCTGCCCAGGCTGACCGTTTGGCCGTTGCCCCGGATGGTAAGGGTAATGTCCTTGCCCCCCGTTACGTTGAAGGGAAGTAGGGGTCCCACGGTCTCCATGCCGTCCAGGTT
>JAISGE010000019.1 GCA_031263265.1 Treponema sp. | reverse complement strand
CGCCATGGTGTGTATTCCTGTTTCCGTACTGGTTTCCAGAAAGATAGGGAAGAAGCGGACCTACCAGATATGCTTCCTGGTCATCGCGAGCGCGTGTATGGTCATCTTCCTTTTGGGCCAGACCCTGGGGCCGAATTTCTTTCTTATTTTCATGATCTACGCGGGTATCGGCGTGGGGTTCGGCTACGTGGCGCCCTTTGCCATGGTGCCTGACACCATCGAATACGACGCGGCCAACTCCGGGGAGCGGAAAGAAGGGGCTTACTACGGCATGTGGACGTTTGTCTCAAAGCTGGGAACCAGCCTTTCGGTGTTTGTCTCCGGCTTTATCCTCTCCGCGGGAGGTTACGCGGCAAACCAGGTCCAGGGCGAAAGCGCCCTTGGGGCCATCAAGCTCATCATAGGCCCCATCCCCGCAGTGGTTCTCCTGGGGGCGGCGGTCCTCATCAACGGCTATACCCTGGACGAGGGAGCTTACCGGAAGCTGCTGGAAAAAGAGGGGAAGTAAGCCGGGGTAAAGGGGGCCGCCGTATGGAACTTCCATATCCGCGCATAGAAGTTCCATATCCGCGTATAGAACTTCTATTGGGCTCGTCAAGCCTTCCGTATGGGGCATGGTTCTTTCCAATACGATAAGAATTGAGTATCATTAAAACAAGGAGAGAACATGGCCCTGATACAATTTGGCGATGCCGACGACCTCATAGACATCTGTTACGACAACGTATTTAAGGCCGTATTCACCAAAAACACTCCCGAATCCCGGGGAGCCCTTTCAAGGCTCATTTCCGCTTTGATTGGCCGGGATGTTTCCGTAACCGCCATAAACGCCAATGAGCCGCCCATAGACAACCAGGGGATATGAACGCCCAAGAACAATGGGCAATATTTTTCCGGTATTCGAAGGACAAGGGGAAACGGGGGAAGATAAACGAGCTAATAGCATGTGAGGAGGGAATAGCGATGGCGAGCGAAGTGTTACTGAGTATCAGCAAAGACGAGGTTGAACGGGCGCGGCTGGTGAGCGAGGAAAAGTATCTGCTTGATACCCAGAGCCAGGTTGTGCACGCCAAACGGGAAGGCTTACAAGAGGGCATTAAAAAAGTAGCGCGGAATTTTAAGACTCTTGGAGCGCCCATAGAACAAATAGTCCAGGCGACCGGGCTTACCGAGGAGCAGATCAACGAGCTATAATAGGGAACCTTGAGCATGAGCGGCGATGTTATTTACGGTTCGGAGGAAGGGGACGACAAGGCAAACGCTGCCGGAACCTACCGAGTGAAGATAATAACCCCAATACGTTTCGGGCAAACACCTGAAGACCCCCCATACCTACGTTACGAAAGCTCGTGAACGAATGACCTCGTGGAATCATCGGGCAGGAACGCATGAAACAGGAACGAAGGGACGTACGCCCTACTTTGTAAGCACCCCGCTCCCAATTCGCCCACCGCAGGTGCAGGTGTGAAGGGGTTGTAAAAGCGGTTGCCGTCTTGGAAGGTAAACCATAGCCCTAAGATAAAAAGGATTATGGAGAGGATTAGGACCAGCAAATCGGCTCTGCTAAAAGGACGGG
Source organism: Treponema sp. (assembly GCA_031263265.1). GTDB lineage: Bacteria > Spirochaetota > Spirochaetia > Treponematales > Breznakiellaceae > JAIRLU01. The sequence continues at coordinate 10,930 of JAISGE010000019.1, read as the reverse complement.
CTGCATACCAGGTACGGCGCTTATGCTTCCCAAAACTCCGCAGTTCCATGGCCCGGCTCACCACATCAATACGATCCAACGAAGAGAACACCAGGGGAAGCAAGATGGAGCCGGCCCCTTTGAGGCGCTTCACCCAGGAGACTTTAGAGGAAAGCTCGATACCCCGGGCTTGTTGAGCCTGAGAGATGCTCTGGTAATCCCGCTGGACATCCGGGATATAGCGCAACGCTAGACTAACCGCATAGGCAACCGAATAGTTCACTCCGATGCGGTTGAGGGAAGCGGCAAATTCACTGGGATTCGTGGTAACGATCAAGAGAATCGCGGGAGGAACGAGCATGGCGTATTTCAGGAGTACGTTAGCTTCATAAAAGAGCTGTTCCTGGGTAAGGGTAAAGCGCCCAAAACCCTTCCAGATGAGGTGGCGGGAGCCATAGAGCGTAACACCGTGTTCAGGGGCAAAGAGGTAAATCCCCAGAAGATTACACACCATAAAGAACACGAGCATTTTGAAAATAAACGAGACTTCCCGGATTTTGGTTCCTGAGAGGATGAATAACAGGATTCCCCCGAGGCTCATAAGCACCATGAGCCGGGTGTCGTATCCGGCCATGGTTAAAATCGACCACAGGAGAAACACAATCAACTTGGTCGAGCCTGAAAGGAGATGGATTGGGGATCTTCTTTCTATATAAGAAAGCATGAAACGGCTCATACCAAGGCAGCCTCCCGCTGTATGCGTTCATAGTCAATAAAATGCTGGACAAAACCCTGGGGATCCCCAATACCCGCCCGAATAGCAAGATCATAGAGGGAAGTCCGCTTAAGGTTTGCGGCTTCTACCATCTGGGGATCCGTGAGGATAGCCGCCGGAGTAGCATCCGTCAAGAGCGTGCCGTCGGCAAGGACCAAAGCCCGGTGGGTATATTCCAGCATCAGATGCATATCATGGGTGATAAAGAGGAAGCTCATACCCTGCTCGCAGTTGAGTTTCCGCAGGAATTCCATGATCTCCCCGTAGTGGCGAAAATCCTGGCCTGCGGTAGGTTCGTCAAGGATGATCAGGGAAGGCCCCAGCACCAAGATCGAGGCGATGGTAAGCCGCTTTTTTTGACCGTAACTCAAGGCGCTCACCGGCCACTTACGGAAGGGGTAAAGCCCGCAAATAGCCAAGGTTGCCATGACCCGGTCCTGGATTTCCTGCTCGCCGATGCCCCGGGTCCGCAAGCCCAGGGCTACTTCATCAAAAATCAGGGGAAAGGAAATCATCTGGTTGGGGTTCTGCATGACATACCCGATCTGTTCTGCCCGTTCCTTGATGGAATAAGCGGCTAGATCCTGATCTTCAAACCAGATTGATCCTGAAACCGGCTGATTAAACCCACAAATAAGTTTGGCCAGGGTAGATTTTCCCGCCCCATTTTTTCCCACCAGGCTTACCCAGGACCCCCGTGCTATGGTAAAAGAGACCCCTTCCAACACCGACTGCATATCCTGAGGATAGTAAAAATTCAAATCCTTAACTATAAGGAGCGGCGGCCCGGATTGTTCCTGAGGATAGGTTTCTAGACCCTGATCCCAGGCTTTAAGCTGCTGCGGGTCAAATACCAGGGCTGCCACGGTTTCAGGGTGCATTTCCCGGGTGATCTCCAGACCTGCGTACCGGAGCGCGCTGAGGTACAGCGGTTCCCGGATACCGGTTTTCCGCAGTATATCCGCGGCCAAAAGTTCTCCGGTAGGGAGATCCCCTTTGATACGGCCTTGTTCCATGATCACAATACGGTCAACAGGCCGGTGGAGCACATCTTCCAGGCGATGTTCCACGATGATAATGGTTTTTCCGGTTTCCCGATGCAGCCGGTCGATAAGCTCAATGGTCTTTTGGCCGGTAGCAGGATCCAAATTGGCCAAAGGTTCATCAAACAAGAGGATTTCCACAGGATCCATTAAAACCCCGGCCAGGGAAACCCGCTGTTTCTGACCCCCGGAAAGGTGTTGCGGAGCTTTGGCAAGCTGGGAGCCGATATGGACAAGTTGGGCAGCTTCCTCAACCCGACGGTGCATTTCCCCCACAGGGATGCAGTCGTTCTCCGCGGCAAACGCGATATCTTCCCCTGCGGTAAGTCCTACAAACTGACCGTCTGTATCTTGCAGTACCGTTCCTACTCTTTTAGATATATCAAAAATAGTCATACCCCGGACATCCTCCCCCATAATGGCAAGAGAACCTTCAATCTGTCCCTTAAACCCGTGGGGGATGAGGCCGTTTATACAGTGGGCCAAGGTTGATTTTCCTGAGCCCGAAGGCCCTGCCAGGAGAATTTTTTCACCCTGCTGGATCGACAAGTTGATATGGGATAAGGTCGGTTCTGATTGGGCTTTATAGGTAAAGGTAAAATTGTCGAAAACGACTGCCGCTTTGTTCAAACCTGCATCCACGTAGTATGGTTCCCCCAGGTTGCTTATTCTACCTTGAGGCTGCCTGCTTTGACCTTGGTCCGGGTATAGCCCAAAGCAATGATACTACCGAGAATGAGCACCACCCCGCTGTTGAGTCCCGCTGCGACCAGGCCCTGGAGGTACACCTTATCAGCAGGTTCCTGGTAAATCAGAACGTCGAGGGTAGGGGCGATGGCAAACCAGGTAATAACATTGGAGAGGATCTGAACGATATTAAAGATGATGCATTTGGTAATGCCGAACTCCCCCTCTTCGATCTTATAGAACTTCACAAAAAGACCTATCAAAAGGCCGTAGACCCCATCGGCAATAACCCAGCTCCACCAAACGCCTCCCCAAGTGAGGTCCGTCAAAGTATGACCTATAAAGCCGATAAGGAACCCGGCAACAGGTCCAAAGATTGCCGCAAAGACCGTCAAAATAGCGGAAGCCACGTTCAGGTTGGTATTGGGCACTCCAGAAGGAATCGCCACAAAACGCATGAGTACGAACATCAAAGCAGCACCGATCCCAATAGCTACCACGGTTCTTACCGAGATACGTTTCTTTTCCATAATCCAAACTCCTTATTAACCATTGTTCCCGTATAGGTTTCGACTCTTTTTGTGCATCATAAACCGGTTTCACTATAGCCTAATCAGGAACAAAAGGCAACAATGCCAAAGGTAACACGGCCAATGATGGACAAGCAAAACATTAATTTCTGAAGCTGTGGATTGGGGCGGGGATTCTGCCTCCGCGGGCAATAAAGGCATCACTCTTGGCGGGGTTTACTGCCATGATCGGAGCGCCTCCCAAGAGGCCGCCGAACTGCGCCCACTGGCCGGCCTGTTTACCGGGTACCGGGATGACCCGTACTGCGGTTGTTTTATGGTTCACCATGCCGATGGCCATTTCGTCGGCGATGATGGCTGCAATAGTGGCAGGGGAAGTATCCCCGGGCAGGGCGATCATGTCGAGTCCCACGGAACAGACGCTGGTCATGGCTTCCAGTTTATCAAGACAGAGCGAACCGGAACAAACTGCGGCGACCATGCCCTCATCTTCAGACACCGGAATAAAGGCCCCGGAAAACCCGCCCACATGGGTAGAGGCCATTACCCCGCCTTTTTTGATCATATCGGTCAGCAGGGCCAGGGCTGCGGTAGTCCCGTGGGTACCGGCGGATGCAAGCCCCATTTCCTCAAGGATGCGGGCCACTGAATCTCCCACTGCGGGAGTGGGCGCCAGAGACAGATCCAGAATACCGAAGGGTACCCCCAGTCGTCTGGCGGCTTCCATGCCTACTAACTGACCCATCCGGGTGATCTTGAACGCGGTTTTCTTGATGATGTCTGCAAGTTCGTCGAAACTTGCGTCCTGGTGCGCTTCCAGGGCGGCCTTTACCACCCCAGGGCCTGAAACCCCCACATTAAGACAGCTCTCCCCTTCTCCTGGACCGTGGAAAGCCCCGGCCATAAACGGGTTGTCTTCTGGGGCGTTACAAAACACCACCAGCTTGGCGCAGCCAATTCCATCTTGGGAAGCGGTCATTGCCGCGGTTGCCTTCACTATCTCTCCCATCCGGCGTACTGCGTTCATGTTGATACCACTTTGGGTACTGGCCACATTCACCGAAGCACAAACCCGTTCAGTACGAGACAGGGCATGGGGGATGGAATCAATCAGCCGCTGATCTCCTTGGGAAATGCCCTTCTGCACCAAGGCAGAAAAACCGCCCACAAAATCAATGCCCAATTCTTTGGCAACCCCATCCAGCACTTGGGCATACGGGGTATAGTCCTGGTCATCCGATGCAGCGGCCACCATAGCCAGGGGGCTTACTGCAAGGCGCTTATTGATGATGGGAATACCGTATTCGATTTCCAAATCCTGGCCTATTTTTACCAGCGGACCGGCGATTCTGAGTAGTTTTTCCTGGATTCTCCTGCGGGTTTCGGCCCCGGATGCAGCAGCGCAATCAAGAAGGGAAACCCCTAGAGTAATAGCCCTGATATCCAATTTATAACGGAGAAACATATCCACCGTTTCTGTGATTTCAAAAGGTGTAAAAAGCATGGGTACAACCTTAGCGGTAAACTTATATTAACGAAGGAGACTATAACAAAACAGAAAGGTTTATGATAGTACTTCTTGAAACAGCCTTGGTTTTTTATGTTTTTCATCCAAAGCGCTTGACACAATTGTTAGCTCTTGCTATCTTTATAAGCATCATGTTAGAAAATTCTAACTGGTGATTTGAACCTCATAAGTTAGTATCAACTATCTTAACTACAGCACATACAGGTCTTGGACCTGAAAAGATTGAGAAGGAGGAGGAGTACAATGAAAATCAGGAAACTGATGGTACTTTTTTTGGTTGCGGTAGGTACCACTGCCGCATTTGCAGGAGGCGGAAAGCAGCAGGGAACCAGGCCTGCCAGTGCGGTAAGCCCTGGGGAGGTTGCGGGTTTTGAAGAGTTCCCGCTGGGGGATGACTTTGAACTGGGGCCGCTTAATGTAGCCGGGGTTTATTTCCAGCCTGTAGACATGGAACCTGCAGGGGCCGGGCTTCCTGCATCCCAGTCGGACATGCACATTGAGGCAGATATATCGGCCTTGGAAGGGAATCAACTGGGTTATGGGGCAGGGGACTTTGTTCCCTATCTTACGGTGGACTATGAGATCGTCAAATCAACGGGGTACCGTATTGAGGGAACCTTCATGCCGATGAACGCCAGTGACGGTCCGCATTATGGGGCCAATATTAAGCTAGACGGCCCAGGGGACTACACGGTCCGGTTCATCATTAAAAATCCCGAAACTCAAGGGTATCTGCTCCATGTTGATGCGACTACCGGTGTTCCCGGCCGATTCTGGTCTGCTCCCTTGGTTGCTGAATGGAAGGTAAGCTACGCAGGTCCAGCCTGGTAGGATTGCTGGTGAAGTTCTTTTTCTCTGAGGAGGGGCGGCTATGCTCCTCCTTAAGCCTTATGTAAAGAGATGCTATGCTGAGATATCTCATATTGGTTGTGCAGAATTCCCTTACGCCTGCGATACTCATGGCTTTGTTGTTTGTAGGAGCGGCTAAAAAAGGCGGTATCCTCCAGAAGCGTCTTGTCCAAGGCTGTGTCGTGGGGATGGTCTTGGCTTTGATCTTGGCGGTCCTCCGGCGAACCACTGCCCTCATCAATCGGGGGTATTGGAATCTCTGGATCCTGGCAGTGGGGATTATCACAGGAATTCTGTTCATCCTGTTATATGGGAACCTGGGGAAAACTAAATTCCCCCGATATTATCCCCCGGTTTTTGGCTGGGTAAGTTTCATCCTCATCGGGGCCTTGTGCTTTTATACCCTGCCTACCCTCTTCCTGTATCCCACGGAATTCGTTCTTGCAGGGGAGACCATCTTCAGTACGGATTTTCTCTTTAAGCTCATAGGTTATGGGGCAGGCGTGGTGATAAGCCTCTTGATTGGGACGGGGATTTTCAAGGTGGGAATCTCCCTTTCACCCCGGCTTGTAGGGGTCCTTTTGAGTATGGCCTTGATCGTCAACATGATCAGTCAGGCTACGACGATGATCCAGTTTCTCTTGGCCCGGCGGATGATCCCCATGATCCGCTGGCTTTTCAGGCTCATTGTTGCAGCTGCTGAGTACAATATGGTCTTGGTCTACCTCCTCATGGGGATAAGTTTTTCCCTGCCTTTGGTCCTCTGGATCCAAAGTCTCCGGCCCCCGCAAGGGTATAAAAACCCCGCAGAACGCCGGAAGATGAAGGCTACCATGCGGAACCACCGACGTTGGGTTGGGGTAGTGGCAGTAGGATACGGGGTATCAATTTTCATTCTCACCGGGCTTAAAGCCTATAGTGAACGGGAAGTTACCCTTTCCCCAGCAGAGAACATGGAGATCCAGGGGGATGAAATCCTTATACCCTTGGAACAGGTACAGGACGGCCACCTCCACCGTTTTGCCTATATGAGTTCAGATAATACGGAAGTACGGTTCATCGTGATTAAGAAAAACGAGGTGGCCTATGGGGTGGGTCTGGATGCCTGTGACATCTGCGGGGCCACCGGGTACTATGAACGGAAAGACGAAGTCATTTGCCGACTTTGTGATGTGGTAATGAACCGATCCACCATTGGATTCAAAGGGGGATGTAATCCAGTACCTCTCTTATATACAACCCGGAGCGGGAACATGATCATTGCCATCGCCCATTTGGAAAATGAACGGCACCGGTTCAAATAGATAAATAGAAGAAGGAAGAAAGAATGTTTTGGAGAATGGTACGGGGCGCGCTTTTGAGACAAAAAGGAAAGATGTTGATGGTGGCCTTTACCATAGCCTTAGGGGCTTCTTTAGCCACTGCTATGCTGAACGTGATGCTTGATGTAGGGGACAAGGTGAACCAGGAACTCAAGACCTATGGGGCAAACATCACGGTGATTCCCCGGGGGGCTTCCCTCTTGGATGCCCTGTATGGGGTAACCGAAGGTTCTGGAGTATCGGATAAGTACCTGAAAGAAGAAGAACTGGGGAATATCAAGACGATTTTCTGGGCCTTTAATATCGTAGATTTTACCCCCTACCTAAACGCCCGGGTGCGGCTCATTACCCAAACCGGGGAAGAGGAAGTTCCCCTCGTGGGCACCTGGTTCGACCATCATTTGGAACTGCCCACCGGAGAAGCCCTGGATACGGGAATGCGGAACATGAAAAGCTGGTGGGATATAGAAGGTCGCTGGCTTACCGATGATAACCGGAATGCCGTCATGGTGGGTCAACAAGCGGCAAAACGCTACGGTATTAGCCTTGGGGATTCCATTACGCTTCAGGGGAACGGTCAAACCGGAACGTTCATCGTGGAAAGTGTGTTCCACGCGGGTGGGGATGAAGACCAGGGAATCTATGCAGCCCTTCCTGTAGCCCAAACCTTGGTAAACCAGGATGGCCGGGTGAGTTCTGTGGAAGTGAGCGCCTTGACCACCCCGGATAACGAGCTTTCCCGTCGGGCAGCCCAAGATCCGAAAAGTCTTTCCATCAAAGAATGGGAAACTTGGTACTGCACCGCGTATGTAAGCGCTATCTGCTATCAGATCGACGAAGTCATAAGCGGCGCGGTTTCCAAGCCCATACGCCAAGTTGCAGAATCCGAAGGGGCCATCTTGCAGAAAACCCAGTTGCTTATGCTCCTCATTACCATCTTGAGCCTTGCCGGTTCTGCCCTGGGTATTTCCAACCTGGTAACCGCGAGCGTCATGGAACGGGCCAATGAGATTGGGCTGCTTAAAGCCATTGGCGCGTATGACGGTCCTATTTCAGGGCTGGTCCTCACCGAAATAGGGATCACCGGTATTATCGGGGGCATTGCCGGTTATTTTGTGGGCCTTGGGTTTGCTCAAGTCATTGGTCAGACGGTCTTTGGTTCTGCCATTGACCTTAAACCCTTGGTGATTCCCCTGGTAGGGGTCTTGGTATTCCTCGTAACTATGGCAGGAAGCATCCCCTCGATCCGCTTCCTCCTATCCTTGCGGCCTGCGGAGGTGTTACACGGACGATGAATAAGCAGCAATTTTATCTCAAGATGGTGGTAAGTTCCCTCCTGCGCCGGCGTTCCCGGATGATCGTTGCCCTCCTGGCCGTGGCAGTAGGTGGAACCATTCTTTCTGGACTGATTACCATTTATTACGATATTCCCCGGCAGATGGGCCATGAATTTCGCTCGTATGGCGCGAATCTCATCATGGTTCCTGCAGGCAATCAAGAAGTCCTCCCGCTTAACACCATGCACGAAACAATTGCCTATGTGCCTCAAGCAGCCCTTATTGGCGCGGCCCCTTATCGATATCTCATGGTGAAGATCAACGAGCAGCCTTTCATGGCCGCAGGAACCACCCTTTCAGAAGTCCGGAAGACCAGCCCCTATTGGCTGGTTCAAGGCCGCTGGCCTGAATCTTCCGGGGAAGTCCTCATCGGTGCGGAAGTGGCCTCCCGGATCCGGCTCCTCCAGGGAAGCGATTTTACCATCACCGGTACCAATGGAGGGGGGAAGAATTTCAGCCGGGACTTCACGGTTTCCGGGATATTGCAAACCGGTGGAACCGAAGAAGCCTTTATCTTCATGGCTCTGGAAGATTTTCAGGACATGAGCGGTCTGGGAGACACCTTGGATGTGGTGGAATGTAGCATCGCCCTTTCCGGAGAGGCCCTCCAGGACCTTGCAAACCAGATCAGCCGCTACCCCGGAGTAGAAGCCCGGCTGGTAAAGCGGGTTACCGAATCAGAAGGAACGGTTTTAACCAAACTCAAGGCCCTGGTGTACCTGGTTACCGTAATCGTATTGCTTCTGACGATGATCTGCGTGGCTACTACCATGATGGCGGTAGTTACCGAACGCCGTAAAGAAATCGGTCTGCGGAAAGCCTTGGGTGCGGCTAACGGGAGTCTCATCATCGAATTTCTTGGAGAAGGGATTTTCCTCGGCGGCTTAGGGGGATTGTTCGGCGCCCTGTGCGGTTCCGTTTTTGCCCAAACCGTGGCCCTGAACGTGTTCAACCGTCCGGTCCGTTTTTTCCCCTTGCTTATCCCCCTGACGATCCTCTCTTCCATGCTCATCACCGCGATAGCCTGCACCATTCCAGTCCGGAGCGCCACCGATGTTGACCCCGCCATCGTCCTCCGCGGCGAATGATTTTGGTTGTCCATCATTGGCCGCGTTGGGTTCTAGCGGGGGCTTCCTCGATTCAAGTGCCGCGTAGCTTTGGGATGTCCAGCTATGCGATTTCAGGCAGGGTCTTAACCCTTGAATACATAGGTGAGGTTGTTTCAAAACTTCAGTTTTGAAACTGGCTCAGGTATAAGGAGTAAAAGAAAAATGGATATTTTGGAGTTACAGGACATTTCTAAGGTTTATGGGAACCTCAAAGCCCTGCAGCATATCAACTTACAGGTAAAACAGGGAGAATGGCTGGCCATCATGGGGCCTTCAGGATCCGGGAAAACCACCATGATGAACATCATCGGCTGTATGGATAAGCCTTCCTCAGGGCAGGTGATTCTGGATGGGGTCGCCATTTCTAAGGAAAGCGGGAAAAACCTCACCTCCATACGACGGGATAAGATCGGCCTTATTTTTCAGCAATTCCATCTGGTGAATTACCTTTCAGCCCTGGAAAATGTGATGGTGGCTCAGTATTACCACAGTATGCCCGATGAAAAGGAGGCCCTGGAAGCTCTTGAACGGGTGGGACTGCAAGATCGGGCAAAGCACTTGCCAGGGCAGCTTTCTGGGGGGGAGCAACAGCGGGTGTGTATTGCCCGGGCCCTGATCAATTATCCGGCCCTCATCTTGGCGGACGAACCAACCGGTAACTTGGATGAGGCGAATGAACAGATCGTCATTGCTATTTTCAAGCAGCTTCATGCAGAGGGAAGTACCATTATCGTGGTAACCCATGACCCGGAGGTTGCAGAAGACGCCCAGCGAACCGTGATCCTGGAACACGGCAAAATTAGCCGGATTGTTCAAAATACCGAGAGGAAAGCAGTATGAGACAAGCAACGTTTTTGTATATCAGGATCTTCGCCGTAGTTTTCGGTATCTTTTTCACTATATGCGCCTGTAACAAGGGGGCATACCGGGATGGAACCTACGCCGGAACCAGCAGCCAGGACGATACCGGGGCCTATGGGGAGGTACAACTTACCCTAGTTGGGGGCAAGATCAGCCAATGCCGTTTTGTTACCTGGCAGAAGGACGGAACCATCAAAGATGATGACTACGGGAAGGTAAACGGAGCGATTGCTAACCAGGATTTTTACGATAAGGCCCAGCTTGCAGTACGGGCCATGGAACATTACGCAACCCAGTATGTGGAGGTCCAAGACCTGAAAAAAGTAGATGCCGTAAGCGGCGCCACCATTGCGTATAATCAATTCATTGAGGCAGTGGAACAGGCCCTGGAAAAGGCACGGTAGGCAAAATTACCCTATACCGCACTAAAATTATACCGTATAATTTGTATTCATAAGGGGGAACGTATGAAACATAAAGCGTTTTTGAGTGTCTGCGGGCTGTTGATGTTTCTGGTAGGTGCTTTGCTGGGGTGTAATGGTGAAATGGGTAGTGATGATAATCCCAGCAACCAAGATGATACTGCGTATAATGCCATAAAGCTTGTATCGGTAACTCCGAAAGAACTCCTGAAGCCGGAATACGGCTATGCAAACCCGGTTTCCCGCGGGGCAAACGATTTTGCCTTCCGGTTGAGCGCGGCCTTGGCGGAACAGGCCGGTACGGAAAACCTGGTTTGTTCGCCCCTTTCCGTTTGGATTCCTTTGGCGGCCCTGGTTAACGCGACCGAGGTGCAATACAAAGCCGGTTTATTAACGGCCTTAGGTCTGCCGGGCTTGGGGGAAACAGCCATAAACAACGGGGTCTCTGGTATGCTGTACGATTTGACCCGGCAGCGGGAGAAAGAGTC
>JAISGE010000205.1 GCA_031263265.1 Treponema sp. | reverse complement strand
GAGAGGCGGGTCATCATCTTTTTACTGTCGGAAGGCACCAGATCGCCCTTGAAAAGCTCAAAAACCTCCACTTCAAGAGCTTGCGCTATTCGTGCCAGAATATCCGGCTTGGGGTATTTAGTTCCCCGCTCGATACTGCTCAGAAAAATGATAGAAATGTCCGCTTTCTCAGCGAGAACAGCCTGGGTAAAGTTCCTTTGGGCGCGTAAAAATTTGATGTTCTTCCCTAAAATGGCCTTTATGCCCTGTCCGTCCATGCCTCATATCCCCTAAGTCCTCCTACAGTTAAATATAACGTACCGCTATTGACAAAAATCTATTTGGAATATACTATTCCGTAACGGAATACAATCAAATCGCTTGATACTTAAAGGGTTATTCCGATATTTTGATACCCGTCTGTGCAGCGGGGCAATCGCCTTTACCGGCGATACACTAACGTCCGGCTATGGCAACCGCAGGTTGCCGGAACTGGACGCGTAAGGAGGCCACTGTGAAAACAATGGTACACAAAAGGTTCTGGTTGGGAGTACTGGGAATGGTTCTGGTACTCGGAATGACGGTTCTTGGGTGTTCTAGCACTCCAAGAAGTTTCCAAAGAGGTAGTGGCGGCGAAACTACTATTTTACTTCGCCAAGGCTTAGACTTTGATCAAGCTTTTCGTGAAGTAGCCTTTCTTCTTAACAGGCACGGCTTTGAATCAGAGACGATACAACTAGAGGTTGGTTATATACGTACTCGTTGGAATTTCACGTGGAATGACACAGGCAGAACCTTGGAAGCGTACAGGGTACGTATTATTTGTAGCTTTAATCCCAGTCGAACTCAGTTAATAATAAAAGCTGAGGCAGAATATTTAGAAAGGGGCAATTGGATACAGGGCTTTGACACAAGAGCTATAGAAACCTTGCGCACCGATCTTAATAATGTCGTTGGTAATTAATCTAGATTAGTAACGAGCGGTGGACGGCGTAAGCCGTTCTCCGCCCTTTCCTATGTTCTCTTGAAGATAAAGAGCATAACCGCAAAAAGCCAAAAGCAGCAGAGCTCAGTTTTAGAAAAAAATGTCCCAAATCACCAAAAAACCGTATTGTAGTGTATACCCCTTGTAGGGTTACATGACCCTCATGTTTAAACTGAGCATTGCTGCAGTGTTTATGCGTTGTCTTGACATTTAAGCGGTTTAGCATCATATTATAATAATGACAAAACAGGTTATTTTGTCATATAAGGAGCAGAGTCATGGTATTGCAGGATAAGAAGGCCCTGGTTACCGGCGCTTCCCGGGGTATTGGGAGAGGGATTACCGAACGGTTTCTTGCAGAAGGAGCTGAGGTATGGGGACTCGGCACCCGGGAGCCTCAAGACTTGGAAGCATGGATCGCAGAGACCCAGGGGAGGCTCCATTGGATCTCTGCGGATCTGGCTGCTTTACATTCGGTAGAATCCATTATTCAAGCGCAGCTTAAAGCCGCGGATGGTTTCGATATCCTGGTGAACAACGCAGGAATCACAAAAGACAACTTAGCCTTTAGAATGAGTCTTGAGGATTTCCAAAAAGTGCTGGACGTGAATCTCACCGCCGCATTTCTCGTTGCTCGTACAGTTGGCCGGGATATGATACGACGGAAAAAAGGTTCCATTATCAATATGTCCAGTGTGGTGGGGATCCACGGCAATGGAGGGCAGACCAATTACGCGGCCAGCAAAGCAGGGCTTATTGGTCTTACCAAGTCTTTGGCTCAGGAAACGGCAAGCCGAGGGGTTCGGGTCAATGCAGTGGCTCCGGGCTTCATTGATTCGGATATGACCCGGGCCATGCCTGAGGATGTACAGAAAAAAATGGTGGAGCACATTCCTCTGAAACGGCTGGGAACCCCTGCAGATGTGGCCGCGGCTATACTGTTCTTGGCTTCCGATGCATCAGGATACATCACCGGGCAGGTACTTGCGGTGGATGGAGGCATGTTCTGTTAAATCAGGGCTGTAAGGGGTAAGGAGAAATAAGAGATGAAGAAAAGAGTTGTGGTTACCGGCATGGGGGTGATTTCTCCGATTGGTAATTCGATTCAGGACTTTGAAACCGCGCTTAAAGCAGGAAAAAGCGGCGTCCGAGGCATTACCCTGTTTGACCTCACCGGTTTTGATGTGCGTATCGCAGGGGAGGTCAAGGATTTTGACCCTGCCGCCTGGATCGATAAAAAAGACGCCCGGAAGATGTCCCGGTTTACCCAGTTTGCCGTGGCTGCGGCAAAAGACGCGCTCCGCCAAGCCGGTCTCGTGGAGGAAAACAGCCCCTGCCAGATCTTGAGTGATCCTGAACAGACCGGAGTAGTCTTGGGTAATGGTATCGGCGGATTTGAGGTGGTTACTGAATCGTTCCATAAACTCTTTGATCATGGGCCCCGACGTATGCTGCCCCTCACCGTACCCCTCATGATTGGAAATGAAGCTGCCGGGAATGTATCCATCATGTTCGGTATTAAGGGCCCTGCCTTTACCCAGGTAACTGCTTGCGCCTCAGGAACCGACGCCTTGGGGCAGGGGCTGGATCTTATCCGTTCAGGCCGTTGTGAGGTGGTCATTGCCGGAGGAACTGAAGCCTGTATCGTACCTTTTGCCATTGGTGGTTTCCAGATGCTGAAGGCCCTTTCGGTCAAGCATAACCACGAGCCGGAAAAAGCCTCCCGGCCATTTGATGCGGATCGGGATGGCTTTGTTCTGGGAGAAGGAGCGGGTATCCTGGTCTTGGAAAGTGAAGCCCATGCGCTGCACCGGGGAGCCGCGATCCTGGCGGAATTTGCGGGGTACGGCGCTTCCGCGGATGCGTATCATATCACCTCCCCTACTCCTTCTGGAGAGGGAGGGGGCAGGGCGATTGCCCTGGCGCTCAAAGACGCGAACCTCGCTCCAGAAGCGGTGCAATACTACAACGCCCACGGTACTTCCACAGAGATAAATGATCCTACTGAAACTAAGATGGTAAAATATGCCTTTGGGGATCATGCGTATAAGCTTAAGATATCGAGTATCAAGAGCATGACCGGTCATTGTATTGCAGGCAGCGGCGGTTTTGAAGCAATTGCCAGCATCTTGGCAATCCGGGGCGGGTTTTATCCTCCCACCATTAATCTGGACAATCCGGATCCTGCCTGTGATCTGGATTATGTACCCAATACCGTGCAATACGGGACCATTGATGCGGCGGTTTCAGGGTCGCTGGGCTTTGGGGGCCACAACGGGGTGGTGGTATTCAAGAAATACCAGGGGAACTAAGGGGGCCACGGTTGGATCCTTTTGGTTGCAGGGGTGTTTTGTACCCTTTCCCCAGGTGCTTAGGAATGAATATAATAAACGTATATGCATGTAGAAATCATAGAAACTGATGAAGAGCGCTCCAATGAAATTGAGGCCCTTCTCCCCCATCGAGAACCTTTTCTGTTTGTGGATGCAATCATCCACGCGGATGCGGATAAGATCGTCGCTACGCATGTTTTTACCGAACATGAATTCTTTTTTCGGGGGCACTTTCCTCAGTATCCGGTGGTGCCGGGGGTCATTCTGATAGAAACCATGGCCCAGGCCGGTGGAGCAGGCTTGCGTAAGCTCGGCGTACTCAGCGGGGACGCCCTCTTTTTTCTTGCTTCTATAGACAAAGTCAAATTCCGCCGCCAAGTACGTCCTGGGGAAGCGCTTAGGGTGGAGATCGAGAACCTGAGGGTCTCCCCGCAGACCATAAAGCAGGCTGGTAAAGCCTATATAGGAGATGAGTTAGCCGCGGAAGCGGAATGGCTTTGTTTAGTAAGGAGAAGCTCGTGATTATCAAGCCTATGGTACGGAACAACATCTGCCTTAACAGTCACCCTCAAGGTTGCGCTGAGGCGGTGAAGCAGCAAATAAGGTATGTTCACCGTACTTTTGCCGTAGAAAAAAGCCCGGGGGAACAGGGGCGCGTTGTCCCCGCGGGTATTCCCAAGCTGGTACTGGTCATTGGTTGTTCAACCGGCTATGGCCTTGCAAGCCGGATCGCGGCTGGTTTCGGGTACGGCGCGGCCACCGTGGGAATTTCTCTGGAAAAGTCCCCTTCAGCAAGCAAACCAGGAACCCCAGGGTATTACAACAACCGTACCTTTGATACTGAAGCTGCAAAAGCCGGGCTTATCGCGAACACCTTGAATGGAGATGCTTATTCGGATCAGATCAAGGCAGCGGCTGCAGAAGCGATTCGGGCAAGTGCTGCCGCCGCGGGAATCCCCCCTCAGATCGACCTCATCATCTATTCTCTGGCTTCCCCGGTGCGGCTCGATCCAAGCGACGGGGTCTTGTACCGTTCGGTGATAAAACCCATTGGACAAGCCTATACCGGGAAAACCGTGGATATGATGAGCGGTACGATCTCCCTTGCCCAGGCAGAACCAGCCGCCGAAGCAGAAATTGCCCATACCATCAAGGTCATGGGCGGTGAAGATTGGGAACGCTGGATCTGCGCCCTGGATAAGGAGAAACTCCTTGCCCAAGGAGTCCGAACCGTGGCTTATACCTATATTGGTCCTGAGCTTTCCTGGCCGATTTACAAAAACGGCACCATAGGCCGGGCCAAGGAAGACCTGGAACGGGCATGCCAGGCCATCAACCGGTACTTTGCAAGCGCAGGGCTGCCCAAGGCCCACGGGTGGATTTCGGTAAACAAGGCCCTTGTAACCCGGGCGAGCGCGGTAATTCCCATCATTCCTTTTTACGTGTCCTGTCTTTTCAAGGTGATGAAAGCCCGGGGCCTTCATGAGTCTTGCATAGCCCAGATCGCCCGGCTGTACCAGGAGCGCCTTTACACCCCAGAAGCACGGGAAGACCCTTGCCAGGTTCCCGTGGATCCTCAGGCTAGGATTCGCATGGACGATTGGGAAATGCGGGAAGATGTTCAGCAAGAGACCGGTGCACTTATGGAAGCGGTTACGCAAGAGAATGTCCTTGAGATTGCCGATGTGGCAGGATTTAGGCACGATTTTCTTGAAGCTCATGGATTTGACGTAGCTGGTGTTGATTATGAGGCGGATACTGATCCTGTTGCCTTCTCCGCATTTCGCTCTTCATAAGGATGGGTTTTACCACGATGAATGATACGTTCCTGCTCGCGTTACTGGATAAATTCAGTACCAGCTCAGTAGCTGAATTGGATCTACAGGATGGGACTACCCATCTTATCCTCAGAAAAGCGCGCGTCCCGCCAGGTTCCCGGCTTGAGGGACAAAGCAAGATTCCTGCGGCTCAAGCGGTACCAGTTCTTACCGCCCCAGGGGAAACCATCACCAGTCCCATGGTGGCGACCTTTTATGCCTCCCCTGGTCCAGATGCTCCTCCTTTTGTAAGCCCTGGTTCCCAGGTCAAAGCAGGAGACACCCTTTGTATCTTAGAAGCCATGAAGATGATGAACCGGCTGGAAGCGGATTTTGATTGTGAAGTACTGGCGGTCCATGCTGGGAGCGGGGATTTGGTAGAATACGGTCAGCTCCTCTTTGAAGTTAAACGCATAAGCCACGCTGCATGAAACGTGGCGGTCTTGGAAGGGGGGATGATGATTAGACGCCTGCTCATTGCAAATCGGGGTGAAATTGCGGTTCGTATCATCCGAACCTGCCGGGAGATGGGCATTGAAACGGTGGCGGTGTATTCCACCGCAGATCAAGAGAGCCTCCATGTACGATTGGCGGATAAGGCGGTATGTATTGGGCCGCCCCCTTCGTCTCAGAGTTATCTTATGGGGAACAACCTCATCATGGCCGCGCTGCATACCGGCTGTGATGCGATTCATCCTGGGGTGGGTTTTCTTTCTGAGAACCCCGGGTTTGCCCGTTTGGTGCGGGATACAGGTCTGGGATTCATTGGGCCTAAGCCTGAGCTGATTGAACTGTTGGGGGATAAGGTCCAAGCACGGGCTACGGCGCAGCGTTTTGGGCTTCCCATTACTCCGGGCACCAAAACCGCGGTGGCAGATGGTGCTGAAGCTCTGGAAGCAGTACAAACCCTGGGTTTCCCGGTCATCATCAAGGCTGCTGCCGGGGGCGGTGGTAAGGGTATGCGGGTAGTGCGGGAGGAACAGGAACTCGCGGAACAACTGTCCATTGCCCAGGCAGAAGCGGCTGCTGCTTTTGCCGATCCCCGGGTTTTCATCGAACGGTACCTGGAAAACCCCCGGCATGTGGAACTCCAGATCCTCGCCGCAGGGAATGCTCAGGTGGCGGTTTTAGGGGAACGGGATTGTTCGGTTCAGAAAAACCATCAGAAACTCATCGAAGAAAGTCCTTCCCCGGGGGTGAGTGAGCGTATGCGGGGACAAATGGCCCAAGGAGCGGTGAAGCTCTTCCAAGAACTGGGCTACCAGGGAGCGGGAACCATTGAATTTCTGGTTAATCAGGAGGACTTTTATTTTATGGAAGTAAATGCCCGGCTTCAGGTAGAACATCCGGTGAGCGAGTGTATCACCGGTACGGATATGGTGCGGGAACAGATCCTCGCCTGTACCGAAGGCCGCATGGAAATCGAGCCGCAGGCAGTACGGATCCAGGGCTGGGCCATGGAGTGCCGCATTAATGCCCTGAGTCCTGGTAGGATTACCGGGCTGCACGTACCAGGAGGGCCGGGGGTTCGGTTCGATACCTGTTTGTATGCCGGTTGTATGGTGCCCCCTTACTACGATGCCCTGGTAGGGAAGCTCATTGTTCATGGGCCGAACCGGGAACGGGTTTTGGCTCGCATGGATCGGGCTTTGGCAGAACTGGGGATTGAGGGTATACAAACCAACCGATCTGAACAAAGGGAGATCATCCAAGAAAGCCGTTTTCGTTCCGGTAGTTTTGGTACGGCTTACTACGAAGAACGAGAAAAGCAGCGTCCAAAGGAGTGTGCCCATGCCCGATGAAACGAAGACCTGCCCTAGTTGTCAGGCCCAGTACAGCCCTGAGGCCATTGAAGAGGCGCTCAAGACCTGTCCGGGCTGTGGGTATCATTACCGGATGGAACCGCTGGAGCGGCTCGCGTACCTGGCGGATCCGGGGAGCTTCCAGGAGCTTTCCGCGAATCTGCGCTCCCTTAACCCCATTGATCTGTCAGGGTATGAAGAAAAGCTCGCGGAAGCGGAAGCCAAGTCTCATATAAAGGAAGCGGTTATCACCGGAACGTGTCTGATAGAAGGGAAAAAACTCATCTTGGGGCTTATGTCTTTTACCTTTATGGGCGGTTCGATGGGGTCGGTGGTAGGAGAAAAGGTCTGCCGGGCTTTGCTCACGGCTGTGGAGGAACGGCTGCCGGTGGTGATCTACACCACTTCTGGAGGCGCTAGGATGCAGGAGGGGATATTCTCTCTTTTGCAGATGGCTAAGACCTCCAGCGCCGTAGCAGAACTGGATAAGGCAGGGCTTCCCTTTTTTATCGTGCTCTGCGATCCTACCACCGGAGGGGTTACCGCGTCTTTTGCCATGCTGGGGGATATTATCTTGGCCGAACCTGGGGCGCTCATCGGCTTTGCCGGCCCTCGGGTAATTGAGGGGACCATACGGGCGAGCCTACCTGAAGGGTTTCAGCGCGCTGAATTTCAACAGGAGAAGGGCTTTGTGGATCTGATCGTTCCCCGCAAGGACCAGCGGCGCCTGCTTGCCCAGCTTATGGTTCTGCATAGCCGCGTTCCTGTATCAGAGGAGGCCTAAGGAAAAAGGGATGAATAGCGCTACTACGGTAGAAAAAATGGCTGCCTTGCAAGTAAAGGTCGAAGAGTTACGAAAGTTGGTTCAAGAATCCGGGATCGATGCGGTTGAAGCCCTCCAAAGGCTTGAAGAGAAAATACAAGCAGGCGCCAAGACTGAAGCGGTATGGAAGCGGGTTGAGCTTGCCCGGCATCCTGAACGGCCCTATGCGCTGGATTATATACACCGCATTTTTACCGGTTTTATTGAACTGCACGGGGATCGGGCATTTGGGGATGATCCGGCTCTCATAGGGGGGCTGGGTTTTCTGGAAGGCCGGCCGGTTACCATTTTAGTAAACCAGAAGGGCCGTACCTTGAAAGAGAATATGTACCGTAACCACGGCATGGCTAATCCTGAGGGGTACCGTAAAGCGCTCAGGCTGGCAAAGCAGGCGGAGAAGTTTCGGCGGCCCATTGTTACTTTGGTGGATACATCCGGAGCCTATCCAGGCTTAGGCGCGGAAGAACGGGGTATTGGGGAATCTATTGCCCGGAACCTCCGGGATTTCAGCCAACTGAAAACCCCGATTGTGTGTATCATCATTGGGGAAGGGGGTTCTGGGGGAGCATTGGGGCTTTGTGTAGGGGATAAGATCTACATGCTGGAGAACGCCATCTATTCGGTGATAAGTCCTGAGGGCTGTGCGTCGATACTCCTGCGGGACGCGACCAAGGCAAAAGACGCCGCAGCTATGCTGCGGATCACCAGTGAGGATCTTCTGGATTTCAAGGTGATTAACGGCATCATACCGGAACCTCCGGGCGGGGCTCACCGGGATCCGGACGCTACCGCAGAGACAATCAAGCAGATCCTGGTAAAAGAGTTGAGGGCCCTGGAAAACCG
>JAISGE010000176.1 GCA_031263265.1 Treponema sp. | reverse complement strand
ATATTAAAACAAGAAGGTCCTGGTGCAAAAACAGCATGAAGGTGCTTGTCTAAGACCTAAATATTTTTAAGGAGTTTTTTGTGAAAAAGATGAAAACGAATTGTCCTTTCTTCTTTATTGTGGCGTTGGTTGTTCTGAGTGCGGTAGGTTGTTCGTCGTCTCCTGCATCCTCAAAGGCTGGATCCCAATCAGACCTGCCGGATTTTGTTATGAATCCTCCATTGCAGGAAGACGCGATTTTCGGTATCGGTAGTGCAAAATTGTCGTCTGTTAATCAATCTTTAACCATGGCGGAATCCCGGGCACGGCAATCCTTGGCTTTTCAGCTCAATGCCAATGTACAAGCTATGATCACCGACTATGCCCGTTCAGCAGGTACGGAGAATAGCCAGGCAAGCCTTGAGTTTTCTGAAAGTATTGGCCGGCAGTTGACCCAAACCACCTTAAGCGGTGCAATACCGGTGAAGCGAGAGCAGTCCAAAGATGGTACTTTTTGGGTTCTCATCTCCTATAGTAAAGCTGATGCAGCCAAGGCCGCGGCGGGAATCATCGAAACCGAAGCTTCCAAGTACGCAGAGTTTAAGGCTATGGAAGCCCTCAAGATGATGGATCAGCAATTAGATCGCATTAGCACAAAACCTGAGGCAGTAACCAGGTAAGCAGGTTTGGTCCCTGATTGGGAAAGGATACCCTTATGCTACGATATGGCGTATTAGTCTGTTCGTTTTTCTTGTTTTCCTGTGCTGGTTCTCCAGATTCTCAGGTTTCCCCTAGGGTAGATTGGGATTTTTGGAACCTTTCACCGGTGAATGCAGAAAAGAACGAATTGATTTTTATTGGCGTAGCAGGGGTACGGATGAACCATCAGGAGGCCATTGACTTAGCTTTGGAAGATGCTGCCCGGCGGGTGGCCTTTTTCCAAGCGGTAGGTGGGGAAGTCTTACAGCGGGTAGAGATTGGCAGCGGTTTTTTTGATTATCGATCCGAGAATCAGGCAACTTTGCATTACGACGAGGAAGGGTACCAAAAGTATCGGGAGGTTCTGGTATTTGATCCTGAACAGGATGTCCGAATTGAACATCATGCTGTTTTTGTTCGTACCCGGTATCAGGCTTCCCAGAGTCTCCTCATTAAGCATCAATACGCGACTAAACATAAGCGGCCCCAGTGGGTGGATAATCCACCAAAACAGATTTCCGATTTTTGGGTGGGGGTGGGCTTTGCCGGGCCGCGCTTGTACCATAAAGACACGGTGATTGCATCCTATGAGAATGCTGTTTTTTCGATTATTACCTCCATTTCCAACACCGTAAGCGCAAAGGTAGAAACCACCCAGAACTCGGGTGAAATCTTTTCGTCTTTTTCTGCAATAAACAGCCAGGAAGTAAGTGCTTCAGGAACCTTACGGGGGTTTTATGTGATCGAAACCTGGACCGATCCTGCCACTAAGGCGGTATGGAGTTTAGCCATTGCCGAAAGGTAGTAAAGCTTCTTGACTAGGCCAAAGTCCTCTAAGGTAAAAACCCAAAGCAATCAAGAAAAAAGTTTGACAAGCTCCGATTCCAATAGTATAATAAAATAATACTTTTTATATATGCTTTTGGAGGAAACTATGGCATGTAGAAAACAATGGGCAGTATTGGGCTTATTAGGCTTTGCTGCAGTGACCAGTCTCTTTGCACGGGGTGGTCAAGATCAAGGCCGCTCAGGATCTGGGGACGGTTCAACGGTGAGACCGATAACCATCAAAGTAGGGGATAACTGGGGAGTAACCCACCCGATGGCAGCGGCCTTAGATACCGTATTCAAACCCCAAGTTGAAAGCGCCTCTGGGGGAACCCTCAAAGTGGATATTTACCATGACGGTACCCTAGGGAATGAATCGGATCTATGGAACAGCGTGCGGAACGGAACCATTGAGGTGGCCATTGTAGGTACGCCGATGAACCAGGAATATTCCACCATGTTGATTTCCGACTGGCCCTTCTTGTACCGGGACCTTAACCACGCGAAGAAAGTCTGGACCGGTTCAATTGCGGAGGAAATCAACCGGGAATTTCATCAGAAATTCCCCACGGTTTATATGCTGGCTTGGGGACCGAACAGCGCCCGGACTTTTACCAGTAATAAACCCCTCACCTCAGTGGATGAGTTCAGAGGGCAGAAGTTCCGGATGCCTGGTAATCCGATCCATGTAGGTATTGCCGAAAACTTAGGGGCCAGCGCTCAGGTCATCCCCTTAGGGGAACTCTTCTCTGCCCTGGAAACCGGCGTTGTGGATGGTCAGGATAACGGTATGGTTACGGTGATAAGTCAGGCTTTTTATGAAGTACAGAAATACCTTTATGAAACTAACCACATCATCGCTACCTTGGAAATCGTGGTAAGCCAAAGTTTCTATGATAAACTCACCCCAGACCAGCAAAAAGTGCTCACTGATGCGGCCAAAGCCACTGCGCTGAAGGCCTGGGACGACTACATCCAAAGCGTAGACAGCGACCGTAAATTCCTGCAGGATAAGGGAGTAATCGTAACTCCTACTACCGCAGCGGATCAGCAGCGGATCATTGATTTGATTCAGCCTCTTACCGATAAACTGTACGCGGAAAACCCCTGGGCAAAACCCCTCACTGACCGGATCAAAGCGATCCAGTAGATCCCTAAGGCCCCTGGTCCTCAAGGTTTGAGGATCCCGGGCCGTGTTCGTATCTCTTTTTTTGGTAATGCAGTCGAGGAGGTTCTTGGTGAAAGCGTTTTTGGATACCCTGTTTAAGGCAGTTGAAGTGTTGATTGCCTTTTTTTTAGCAGTCATGATAAGCCTGGTCTTTATGAATGTGGTGTGCCGGTATCTGTTCAGCAAGGGTTTCGCGTGGTCTGAGGAAATTGCCCGGCTCTGTTTTATATACTTGGTATACCTGGGCTCTATTGGGGCCATGCGGGATAACCAGCACCTTATTATCGACAGCATCCTATCCCGGGTACCGCTCATGGCACAGCGACTCATCTACTTTCTGGTACAAGTCGGCCTTCTCTGGCTTATGTCTATTCTGACCCGAGGCAGTTGGTTGCTCATGCTGCAAAATCTCCGGGATCGCTGGGTGGCTACCCATTTTCCCACCTACCTGGTTTATGCGGCCGGACTTATCACCGGCATTGCCATTGGTATCATTGCCTTGGCGAACATATTCCGGCTCGTCATCATGAAGATGTCAGTTGCGGATCTGCTTAAAATGCGGGATGATTCGGAAGCAGATCAAATGCAGGACAGCATACAATAGGAGGAAACAATGGCTCTGATCATTTTATTTTTGGTGTACCTCTGTGGGTCGATGATGCTTGGTCTTCCCATCGCTTTTTCTCTGTTGTTCGGTTCATCCGCCACAGCTCTCCACATGGGAGGGACAGCTACCAACCCCCAGATTGTGGCTGCCCAACTATTGCGGGGAGTCGACAGCGTTACCATGATGGCCCTGCCTTTCTTTATTGTCGCTGGAGAGCTGATGAACCGCGGAGGGCTTACCAAGCGCATTATAGACTTTTGTAATATTTTTGTTGGACGTGTTCGCGGGGGATTGGGCTATGTTACCATCCTTGCGTGCCTCATGTTCGCCAGCCTCGTAGGTTCCGCGGTGGCAAGTACCGCGGCACTGGGGGCTATCCTTATCCCCATGATGGCAAATTCTGGTTACAACCGCGCTAAATCTGCAGGGCTTGTGGCTGCGGGCAATATGGTGGCCCCCATTATGCCCCCTTCGGTGCCGATGATTGTGTACGGTGTCGCCGCGGGGGTTTCGATCAAGTCCCTTTTTCTTGGGGGCATAGCACCGGCGATATACCTCACCATACTTATGAGCATCTGTTGGTTCTTTATCTCCCGCAAAGATGCGATTAAAACCGATGCGCCGAAACCCACGATCAAAGAAACACTGCGGATATTCATGAGCGGTCTTTGGGCGTTGTTCCTTCCGGTAATTATCATTGTAGGACTGCGGGGAGGGGTGTTTACCGCTACTGAAGCAGGTGTTGTGGCGGTGGTGTACGCCCTTATCGTGAGTATTTTCGTATACCGGGAACTCAAGCCCCGGGATATATTCAAGGCCCTTATTGGCGCGGCAAAAACTTCCAGCGTGGTCATGTTCCTGGCGGCCGCTGCTCAGGTTGCAGCCTATATAATGACCATCGCCCGCATGCCCCAGATGATCACCGCGGCATTGATCGGATTAACTGACCGGCCCATCCTGTTAAACGTTATGCTGATGGCGGTGGTCCTTCTGGTCGGAACCGCTATGGATGTGGTTCCTACGATTCTTATTCTGACCCCGATTGTCATTCCCCTGCTTAGCGCGGCGGGAATCGATCCCGTCTATTTTGGCATCAACTTTGTATTGGTAAACGTCCTCGGCCTGCTCACCCCGCCGGTGGGACCGGTGCTCAACGTGGCTTGTGCAACAGGTAAAGTCAAAATGGAAGAAATCTTGTTACCTACCTTGCCTTACTTCATTGTCCAGTGCCTGCTGCTGGTTGCCATGACCCTGATCCCGGAGTTGATCATGGTACCCCTCCAATGGTTTGCAGGGTATACGCCGCGGGTACCGGTTCCCTCAATCCTGGGCCTTTTCAGGTGAGCTGAAATAAACATAGAAACATGAAAAAATGGAGATGACATGAAACAACTATTGACCGAAAAACCCAAGGTATTAAAGATGCTTGAGGTGGATGTGCCTCGGATCAAAAAATCCACTGATGTGCTGGTACAGATGAAGGCCGCAGGGATCTGCGGGTCGGACGTGCATATTTACCACGGCACTTCCCCGGTGGCAACCTACCCCAGAGTCATGGGGCATGAGATAGTAGGGGTGATTGCAGAGATCGGGAAAGACGTTACCAAGGTGCAGATCGGGGACCATGTGATCGTGGATCAGATCGTCAGTTGTGGGGAGTGTTATCCTTGTAAGATTGGTCGGCCCAATATCTGCTGTAATCTCAAGGTTCGGGGAGTCCACATTGACGGGGGCTACCAGGAATACCTAGTTGCTGGAGAAGAGGCTATGCATATCTTGCCCCCTCAGCTTGCATTTACCGATGCGGTGATGATCGAACCCATGAGTATTGCGTTTCAGTCCTGTGCTCGAGCAGGGATCACCCAAGAGGATACCCTGTTTATTCTCGGTGCAGGAGCTTTGGGTAAGAGCCTCATCAAGGCAGCGCGTTTAAGGGGCGCCCGTATCATTGTCTCGGATGTGGTGGACGAGCGCCTGGCAGAGGCAAAGGATCTGGGGGTGAGTGTGGTCATCAATTCCAAGAAAGAAGATCTGGCTGCAAAGCTTAAGGAATACACCACCTGGGGCCCTACCGTTTCGATTGACGCGGCAGGCTTTCCCGGTTCCCTGCCGCTGCTTACGGACCTCACTTGTAATGCAGGCAGGATCATCACCATGGCCTTTCTGGATGAACCTTCCCCAGTGCAGCAATTCAAGATCACCGCCAAGGAGCTTGATATCCGAGGTTCACGACTGCAAAACAATAAATTTACCGAAGTGATCGCCGCCTATACCCAAGGGAAAATCCCCATCGAAGGCGCGGTTTCTCATGTCATTCCTTTTGCAGAGGCCATCCACGCCTTTAATAGGATTGATTCAGGGGATACGTCTATTAAGAAGATTGCCCTATCCTTTGAATAGAAACGACTTTTCAGTATATTCACGTTATGCAGATAACGATGCGCTGGTTTGGAACCAGTTATGATTCTGTTACGTTAGCACAGATTCGACAAGTTCCCGGGATAACCGGAGTTATTACTACCTTATACGGAACCAAACCAGGGGACGTATGGGAACGAGAAGCCATTGCAGCTATGAAAGCTGAGGTAGAGGCTGCAGGACTTTCTTTGGCAGGAATTGAGAGTGTCAATGTTCACGATGCTATCAAGACAGGAGAGCCGGAACGGGATACGTATATTGACCATTATATCACCACGCTCAGCCGTTTAGGAGAAGTGGGTATATCCCTGGTTTGCTACAACTTCATGGCTATTTTTGATTGGACCCGTTCGGACCTGGCCAAGCAGCGGAGTGACGGCAGTACTGCCATGAGTTACGATCAAAGGATTATTGATCCTATGGATCCCGAAGCCCTGTTTAAGGCTATGCAGGCCCAAGCCCAACAGTATAGCCTGGCAGGTTGGGAACCGGAACGGTTGAGCCATATTAAACGGCTTTTTGAGCGGTATCAAGGTATTGATGAAGAACAGCTTTTTGCCAATCTTACCTATTTCCTTAAGGCGATCATACCTACCTGCGAACAGTACGGTATCAACATGGCCATACACCCGGATGATCCTGCGTGGCCGGTATTTGGACTGCCTCGGATCATAAGTAGGAAGGAACAGCTTGTAAGACTCATCACCACAGTGGATAACCCTTACAATGGGGTTACTCTCTGTACCGGCAGTCTGGGTACTAATCCCCATAACGACATCCCGGACATTATCACCGCGCTTAAGGGCCGGATCCACTGCGCCCATGTACGGAACCTGCGGCACAACGGTCCGGGTAATTTTGAAGAATGTGCCCACCTCTCTGCAGACGGTTCTCTGGATATGTTTGCAATTATGAAGGCCCTCTATGCGATTGGCTTTGACGGCCCCATCAGGCCGGATCATGGTCGAGCCATCTGGGGAGAACAGGCCATGCCGGGCTACGGTCTCTACGACCGGGCTTTGGGGGTGTGTTATCTCAATGGTTTATGGGAAGGGATCACGAAGATGTCCCATAACGCAAGCAACAAGGCATAACAAGGACCATGCCTAAAAATGCCTTGGTATTGATGGGTTCTCCCCGGCATCACGGGGTAACCGCTGCGTTGGTGGACTGCTTTGTAGCCCAATGGAATATCCAGATGGAACCCCAGGATACGGTACGGCTCATCTATGCTTATGACGCGGCCCTTAATCCCTGCATCCATTGCGGGTATTGCAAACACACCCAAGGCTGCACCTATGATGATTTCATTCCTATTGATGAGGCTTTACAAGCAGCAGATTTCTTGGTGGTAGCGTCTCCGGTATTTTGTCTGGGATTCCCCGCGCCTTTGAAGGCTCTTTTTGACCGTACCCAGCAGTATTATGAAGCCAAGTTCTCCTTGGGGATTCAAAAGCCGGTACGAAAATCGAAATACGCCCTTTTTCTGGTTGCTTTTGGCTCTCCAGATTCCCGGGGAGCCGCAATCATGGAGGAACAATTACGGCTTGTATTCCATTTGTTCAACGCGCGGCTAGAACACACGATTATGGCCCAGCATACGGACAAGATTCCCCTGGATACGCTACGGGTTGAACATGCCTGCCAAGCGGTTCTTGCTGATTTCAAAATAACTTTTTCCCCGGCGAGTTCGGCTAAGAGTGGCATATAACGTACCTTCATCCTGGAGGCCGAAGGACTACCAGATGCCGTTCCTCTTCAAGCAAAGGAATCGAGAGGGGTATCAGATCCCAGCTTCCGATACAGGATGCTACCCTGTGTATCTCAGGCATGATGGTCTCTTGCCGGCCTTTATAGGCGAACAAGGCGCCTCCTGGAGCCAGAAGCCGGAACAGCGCTTTGAGCAGCGCCGGTTCCAAAGCCCGGAAAGCCCGGAAGGTGATGAGATGAAACCGTCCTCCCGGGGCCTTTTCCATTTCCCCTTCTTCAATGGTTATGTGGGTCATCCCTAATATCGCCTTGGTATTTCTCAAAAACCCTGCCCGCCTTCCCATACGCTCGATGAGGGTGAATCCATAGTGTTCTCCATCAGACAGACTAATAGCCAAGGGAATGCCTGGCAGCCCTGCACCAGAACCTACATCTGCAAAACACCACGGAGCAACCGAGCCCAGGCTTGTAATGAAGCGGTACATGATTCCCAAAGGACCCAGGGAATCAAGGATGTGCTTAATCACCAGGTCCTCGCGGTTTTGTACCTTCACCAGATGGTAAACCAGGTTAAAGCGTTCAATTTCTTGGATATAGCGTTCGAATAAGGGTATACGCGTTTCCAGCTTGCGGCCCAGAATCCGCTCAATATCCGGGTCTGATCTGCATAAGCCCTCTATTCCTGCTTTGAGTGGGCTATCTTTTTTCCCATACTTCTGATTTATTATCTGATCATGCATACGATATTCCTAATATAACACCATTAGAGACAACCTTGTCAGGTATACTTTACCTGAGAGTATACTGGGTTGAAAATTTTTATAAAACCAAGTACAAGATAAACAACGTAATACAAGGAGACTATAATGGCAACATACGAAGCACTCACGATCTTAGATTTTCAAAACAAGTTCAATACCGAAGAAAAATGCAGGAAACACCTATTCCATATCAAATGGCCTTATGGGTTTATATGCCCTCAATGTGGAAATACGACCTATTATCCTATAGAAAAACGAAAACTCTATGAATGTAAAGCGTGTAAACATCAGACTTCTGTAACTGCAGGAACTGTACTACATAGAAGCCATATAGCTTTGCATAAATGGTTTTGGGCTATCTACTTCGTGGCCCATGATAAACGGGGTATTTCTGCGACTCGACTTGCCGTAGAACTGAATCTTTCATATCAAGCGGCATGGCTCATGTTGCATAAGATTAGGAAAGCCATGATGGATTGTGATGCCCACTATCAGCTTACCGGAATCATTGCCTTAGACGAAATATACTTTGGTACTCCTATCGAAGGTGTTACACGGATATGTAGTAGGGATATCATACCAGTAGTAGCAGGGGTATCCCTTGACAAACAAGGTAGACCGCAATATATAAAAATGGATGTGGTCGAAAGTACCATTAAAACCAATCAAAGTCAAGGTCTCGCAGATTTTGTGGATAAACACATTGCATCAGGATCGACTATCAATAGCGCTGCCTATCGTGCCTATATGCAAGCGGTGACATCTGGAAAATATCCTAGCGGTCCTTTGTTATTGTACGATAAAAAGAACCCTGACCAGTTGCAATGGCTCAATACGATGATTTCCAATGCAAAAGCATGTATTGCAGGTACCTATCACGGTTTAGGGACCAAACATTTATCCGCATATCTTTCAGAATTTTGTTTTCGTACCAATCGTCGCCGAGTTGCTCCTGAACTCTTTAATCGACTGTTATACGCCTGTACTACTACGGTTACCATTACGTATCAACAACTTATAGTGCGCAATATTCCTGGGTTAACATGATAGTCCTTAATTATAGTATAGACAAAACAATCTTTTTTCTATAACTTACAATCATTCTAATTATGCGTTAGTGAGGTTATATGACTACTACAATTATTCGTAGATGTTTAGGGATTTCAGCTTTTATGGTTCTACTGGGAATCGCTCCTATAGCTCCGCAAGGTTCTGAAAGTTCTTCGGTTCAACAACTTAATTCTGAAGATATGAATGCTCGTTTAATGCTGGCGCTCTCTACTTCTGATTATCCTGCAACCCCTGGGGATGTCTATACCCTCGCCTATTTTGCTACTGCCCTAGGAGGAGCGGTTACTACTCCTCTCACCCTTGATGCCGGATATCAATTAAAGGTACAAAACATGGGAACCTTGAATGGCCGCGGTAAAACCTACCTCCAATTAAGGGCGGAGGTAGTAAATCTGGTATCACGAAATTATCCCATGTCCGGGGTCTCTTTTACCTTAACGCATGTGGGGCGTTTCAATGTTTTAGTAACCGGAGAAGCTATTAGGTCAGGGAATCTTTCTGTTGATGGACTTACTCGACTTTCCGCATTAGCGACGAATCTCACCGGGAAGGCGTCAACCCGGTTTGTAACGGTAACCCCCGCATCGGGAAACGCCGTTACCTATGACCTGTTCTTAGCACGCCGCTT
>JAISGE010000151.1 GCA_031263265.1 Treponema sp. | reverse complement strand
CACCCCATGGAAGGCAACGACTACGACTTCAGAAACTACGGGGTCAAGATCATCGGCGGCTATCAGTTCGCGCATATCTCAGGCGAGAGCGGCGCATCGAAAACAACGGGCTACCTCTCTCCCGGACACAACAGCGCCTACCGGGACTCCCTCACGGGGAAGTACTACCTTATCCACCATACCCGTTTTGTCGGCGGCAAGAACAACATCCCCGAAGCCCACGAAGTGCGGGTACGGGAGATGTTTGTGAACGAGGACGGCTGGCTTATAGCGGCGCCCTTCAGGTATGACGCGGGAGACGAGCGGGATTTCAGCGCTTCGCAGTTGAACGGCGTCTGGAAGCTCATAAACCACGGCAGGGACATAAACACCACGGCGCATAATTCCGAGACCTACGAATTTTCTTCTGAAGGGATAATCTCTGGCACTGGTTCTGGCACATGGTCCCTTGGCGGCGATGGCAAGACCGCGCGCATTACCCTGAACGGCGTTCTCTACAAGGGGGTATTTCTACGCTCCTGGGACGACGACCACAAGAGGTGGGTACAGGCGTTCACGGCGCTTTCAGCCGACGGCATCGCCCTCTGGGGCGCGATGAAGGCGCAGTAAGTCCCGGCGCCGTCCAGGGTTTACCCAAACAGATCCTCGAGCAATTTCGCCAACCCGTCTTCGGTATTGGGGCCGAACTGAATATCTGCGGCTTTTAAGACCGCGTCCTTGGCATTGGCCGGAGCCGCGGCATACGTGGCGGCTTCAAACATAGGAAGGTCGTTTTCTTCATCTCCAAACGCAATAACTTGGGCGTCTTGAAGCCCCTGGTATGCCAGAGCACAGCGGAGGCCCATGCCTTTGGAAACCGCGGCATCCATAATTTCCAGAAACGTACTTGATGTTCGGGCTATATAGATACTCCTCCCAAAACGTTCCACTAATTGAGACCGGATGCCCTCATGGAGCCAAGGCTCAGAGATGAACATACCCTTAACACAACCCGGAAGCCCAGGCTTGGCAAGGGCGTGTTTCAAATCGCCAATCAGCGCCGGTATACCGGTATGGATACGGTACATCTCGGTTTCCTGGGTGCGGCGTTCCGCCATGAGTATGCCCCGCGGGTATTCTTGCGTACCAGGAAAATACACCTGATAATACACGCCCATGCTCCGAGACAGATCCGTGCAGTAATCCACCACCTCAAGATTGAGGAGCGTGGCCTTCACCATGGTTTCGGCGGGCATGTCCACCACTTCCGCTCCGTTGAAATACACCATAGGGCCCTCGGCGCCAATGGCCAGGCGGTACTGCTCGGCGGCATCTATAGAGCGGCCGGTACAGATGATCACCCGGATGCCCCGGTGAAGGCAAGTTTTGAGCGCACGGATCGTCTGGCTGCTCAAGGAAGCGTTACGTCCAAGACAGGTACCATCTAAATCCAGGGCCAAGGCTTTGATGTTTGCCGGATCCATCCCCTGAAGGATATGACTGTTGTGCATAAACCCAGTATAGACCATCTTGGGTCTGTTCCAACAGACTGGGGTTGTGATATAATGGATTGAAAATACAAGAGGTAATGCATGTTAAACTTGGCAAGTTCTTTTCGGCTGCGAAACAAGATCAAAGAAAAGATCAGTAGTATAAGCGCGGCCATTGAAGATGCAGAATTCAGCAAGACCGCGGGAACCCCAGAAAACACCAGTCCCTGTGACGGCAAAACCCTGGAGCAAGCCGTTTCCGAGGTCAGCGTACTCATGGATATCCTGCAGGAACTGAACCAGCGGATTGCGGAAGCCAATCAGGTGAACCGGGATACCCTCATCGCCCTGGAAACCCTCAAGGCCAGGATCGTGTTCTATGAACAGATAACCAAACAATGCCGTCGGTGTAAACAATACGAACTTGAACAGAGTGAAGAAGGGGACTTGCTAAAGGTCCTCAAAGAACCCTTGCTGGATCAGGGCAAAATGACCGCAGTGCTTGCCGCCTTGAAAAAGGAAAAGGACGCCCTGGAAGAAAAAATCGCCACGGTGAATTTTACTACCCCGGTGGATTTTGATCCTG
Organism: Treponema sp.; assembly: GCA_031263265.1. Taxonomy (GTDB): domain Bacteria; phylum Spirochaetota; class Spirochaetia; order Treponematales; family Breznakiellaceae; genus JAIRLU01. The sequence continues at coordinate 15,248 of JAISGE010000151.1, read as the reverse complement.
AGCACTTTCTTTCCCGGATATAGGGTCTCAACGTATGGATAAGCAGGGATTCCACGCTATGAGCATAAGCCTAATCAAAACCGTTTTCCTATCCTCTATGGATTATCGAACGTCTCGACAACGGGTCCAATCAAAACTTAAAACTTACCGAGGGATGAGGAACAGGCTGGACGTAAACCATAACGATTTAAATCTTCAAACCTAACCTTATGGACGGCTTTGATTTTAACGGCGTATACCTCGCCGGCGGGCTTATAGCGGGGATCCCTTTTTAGTTTTTTACTATGAGGATGCCTTCTTCTCAACGCACCTGAAAGGTGCTGGCTTCCCCATACAGTAAGGAAGATAAGGAAAAATAAATCATGGATATGCAAAGCGTGGTGAAGCATCTGCATCCTCTAGAGGTCAAGATCATCCGGCATTATACCCGGGATGATGAAATGACCATCGAAAAGGTCGAGGCTGAACTCAATTTCAAGCCCGGTAACGGGAATCAGGCCCTGTCATGGCTTGCAGGCAAGGGTATTATCGCAGAAATCCGCAGGGAAACCGGTGTTTTCTTTGAACTGACCGACTTGGGCCGTGCATGGCAGAAACAGGGCAGCCCTGAAGAACGGCTCCTTGAACTGGTCCGCGGGCAAAATCCGCTCCAGGCCTTGAATCTCCCCGAGATTGCCCAAACCCTGGGGCTGGATACCAAAGAAGCGGGGAGCGCCTTTGGAACCCTCTCCAAGCTGGGAGTGCTGGGTATGGATGCAAACAAGCGAGTTCTGCTTACGGCAGAACTGCTCAAAGAGGGGAGTTCCCTTAGCGGTAAGGCGGCTGAATATTTTTCTTTGGTTCGGGGGCTTTTAACGAAAGCTGCCGGTGCAGTAAACAGCTTGCTTCCCTGGACTGATCTATCCGAGGCTGAACAGACCCTCATGGGGGGACTTGCGAAGAAACGGGGCGCCGCGGCTGCGGCCTTCCGGGAAATAGACCGGGAGCGGGTGATCTTCAAGTTTACCCCCAATCCAAAGGGTTTCCCCGACCGGGATGCCCTTGCACGGGCCTTAGAAGTCGCAGGAATCACCGGGGATGAAATTGGAACCCTCACGCCTGAAATGCTCAGCCAGGGTACCTGGAAGGGGAAAACCTTCCGTTCGTATAATATGCAGGTTCCTCCGACCCGGCTCATGGTGGGCAGGACCAATCCTTATGCACAATTTCTTGAAGATGTGAAGGATAAACTCGTATCTTTAGGATTCGAGGAATTCGATGGCCCCCTGGTAGAAACCGAATTCTGGAATTCCGATGCCCTTTTCATGCCCCAGTTTCATGCGGCCCGGGACATTCACGACGTCTACCATCTGGCAGAACCAAAATACGCCGCGGCTATTGAGGAGCCTTGGCTTAGTCAGGTAGCTGCGGCCCATGAAAAGGGGGGGAAAACCGGAAGCCGGGGCTGGAACTATACATTTGACCGGACCTTTACCCGACGGCTCATACTACGCAGCCAAGGTACGGTTCTGTCTGCAAAAACCCTTCCCCATGCAAAAATCCCCGGTAAGTACTTCGGCATTGTCCGCTGTTTTCGCTATGACCGGGTAGATGCCACCCACCTTTCAGACTTCTACCAGACCGAAGGAATCGTTCTGGGAGAAGCGGTAAATCTCAAAACCCTTCTGGGCTTTCTTGAGATGTTTGCCCTAGAAGTGGCCGGGGCCAAGGAAGTAAAGTACGTTCCTGGGTACTTTCCCTTTACCGAGCCCTCAGTGGAGGTGCACATCAAGCACCCGGTCTTAGGCTGGTTTGAACTAGGGGGGTCTGGGATCTTCCGCGCTGAGGTAACCGAGTCCTTGGGGGTGAAGGTCCCGGTAGCTGCCTGGGGTATCGGCATAGACCGGATGGCCCTCATGGCCCTGGGGCTGCAGGATCTGCGGGATCTGTTCAGTTATGACCTGGAACACGTACGGCTCAGGAGAAATACCTTCCTGACTGAATAAGCCCCTCTGCTGGGCCTAAGACTTTTTCTCTGCCCCTGCCAAAGCCCCGGCAATCAGGTCATTGCGGGCCGATGCAAGGGCATTGGGATGGATGGCGGATAAGGGGGTCTTATCGGTTCCACCTGCACCGGTAATCACCGAAATACGGCCCGCAGGGTAATGCGCGAGGGTTTGGGCAAAGGGCGCAAAGAGGGCTTCAAAATTGTCAATGATCCATGCCCGGCGAGCCTCAGCTTGGGCTGCTTCCATGGTTTTAAGGGTAACCTCAAGGTGTTCTATTTCAGCCTTGGCCACTTCATACCAGCCTAAGACCTCTGCCTTGGCATTGAGGATGACTTTATCCCGGGATGCCAGGGCAGGGGTTATAATCTCCGCCCGGTACCGGTTTTTCAGCATGGCGATATTCTGCTTTTCTGCTTCCAACTCCGCGGTGATCCCCGCAACCCGGGCGCGGGCATTGGCCGTTGCCTGTTCTACGCCCACCTTTTGCCGCTGAGCTTCTTGGGCCAAGCTGACCCGGACTTCAGCTTTCAGTTGTTCCAATGCATTCCTGAGATTCTTAACTTCGGTTTCTCCCCGCCGGGCTTCGGCTTGTTCTGCTGCCGCAGCCTTAGCTTCTGCCTGGGCTTCCCTGGCCTTAGTCTCTGCATTAGCTGACTGGATCCGCTTCAACAGGGCAATGTACAGATCCGGCTCCTCAACTCCAGGCAAACGGTGATCATCCACATCCGCGATATTCATGGTGGTAATTTCAAGGCCGATGTTTTCAAGGTCACTTTTGCAGACATTGATCATCTTGGCTACCAGGATATCCTTATCCTTCATCACCTGCTCCGGAGTCATGCTGGCGATAGAGTCCCGTAAATGTCCCTCAATAACATCCCCGGCTATTTTAGCCAGCTCTTTCCGGTCAGCAGCCAAATTAAGAATCCGGGTAACCGCATGGGACCGGCCTGCTTCGTTTCCTGCAATGGCAAAGGACACCGTAGCTTTGACATTGAGCGGTACGATCCCTGCAGCAATGGCAGAATCCACCACTACTTCTATAGTAATGGGGGTAAGATCGAATTTGTTGAACCGTTGCACTACGGGAATAATAAAGGCCCTACCCCCGGAAAAGGTACGGAACCCTTTTGGTTTTCCTGAACCAGTAACAACCCCTAATTCATTACCGCCGACTATCTTCATGTTGGTGAGCAGTTGAATGAGGAGCGTAATCCCCACCAAGCCTCCGAGAACCGCAGCAAAGACTATCATAAGGAACCTCCCGGTACAGTCGTAGGTATTCTGGGCCCAGACCCGGGCATGACCAGGGTTTTCACATCCACTCCAAGGGCTTCGGTGAAGGTTTTAAGAAAATCTGCAAAAGCCCGGGGTCCCCGGTTTACCGCACCGGAAAAACCTTCCTCATCGTCCATGACAATGTACGTATCCACCGAAGCTGCGGCAGTAGCGGCCATGTATTGTTCAAAGAGCAAGGGCAATTTCTGTTTGAGGAATATGACACTGGCAGCATCATCTCCGTAACGGGCAAGGAGTTCCACTTTTTTCTTGAGTATATCGTTTCGCGCGGATTGGTGAATCCCCACCGCGGCCCGTTCTCCTTCCGCGATGATCTGGGCTTCTTCTTCTTGGGCCTCTGCTTCCAGGGTAACCGCAGTGAGGTTCTTAAGTTTCTGTAATTCTACCAGTATGCCTTGTACCATAGCTTCCCCGGAATTGGCTGCTTCGGCGATTGCTTGGTCAGCCTTGAATTTCGCTTCTGTAATAAGCCCTGCAGCTTCCCCGCGGTATACCTCAAGCTCCTGGCGGACCGCAATGATGGCCTCATCAGCCCGGTTTTTTGCCACCGCAATCCGCTTATGCGCGTCGCTCTCCGCTTGTTCTGCAATAGCCCGCAGACGGGATTCTTCAATTTCCACCTGCCGGCGCTTCTCTGCCAGGGTTTTCTGGGCAAGGTTGGCAATATAATTGGAAGTATCCCAAATTTTCTGCAAGGAAACAGAAACCACCTTCATCCCAAAAGAACGGAGGTCTGAGTTGATATCCGCAAGGAGTTCCGCCCGGAACTGGGCCCGCTCACCGATAGCCCCTTCATCCCCGGTTTCCTCCATACCGATAGCCTGAAGGGGGGTAGCCTTGTTCAAGGCTCCCCGGAAATTACCCACTAAGGTCTGCTGCACTTGGGCGTGGATCTGCTTAGTGTCCTTACCCATGAGCCGTTCCACCGCACTGTATAGCATAGCTTCGTCATCATCATCAATACAAACACACGCGGTAGCATCCGCTCCTACGGTGATACCGTTAGCGCTATTCACCCCTTCAATCCGGACGGCAATAGGGAACACATCCAAATCCAGGGACCCCAGGGCTTGGAAATAGGGGATTACCAAAGCCCGTCCCCGGTTTACCGAAAACCCAAAGGTACGGCCATGACGCTTGGTTTTTTTACCGGTAATCACCAGGATCCGATCCGGATAACTCACCCGGATAAAAGACTTGATGATCCAGATAAGCAGTATAAACGCCCCAAGCCCCAAGGCGCCAAAGATAATCCCCTGGGTGATGTTACTAATGGTGATATTCATTTTTCCTCTCATTGCCTCCTATAACATAATACCAGCTTTCATCAAAATCCACGATCCAGACCTCGGTTCCCTTGGAAAAAGCGGCCTTGGGATCTTGGGCACGCACATACAATTCTGTTTCCTTGCCAAATTGCCGCACTATCGCCTTACCCACTGCTCCTGGAGTAAGCGGTACGGTAATCACCGCCTTTTCCTGCAAGAATTCTACGGGTTTAAGAGACGAATCCAGGTCCCGGCGTACCAGTTTCCGCAAAAAACGCGCCATAAGAGCGATACCCACCCCGACTCCGGCACTCCAGATAAGGCTTTTACCGGGGCTGCGCCCCAAAAATAGGGCAAACAATCCGGTCGGACCTGCCCCTAAAGAAAAATAGACCCCGGTTCTGAGGCATCCTAAGATATGGGTAAGCATCCGAATCCCCGTATCCCCCGGACCTAACCATGAACCTGCCTGGGGGCTTGGACCTGCATCAACAACCCGATCCCCCTCTTGCACTGATGCTTCAGCATCCGTATCCCCGGTTCCCTTCTGGTCAAGAATGCCCAAAAAGTCAGCAACGGTAATGCCCAAGCCAAATAAGGTGAGGGCTGCATAGATGACCGGCAGATGTTCCATAATCTTTTTAAGTATCCTCTGATTTTTGGTATATGGCAAGGGTAGTTTTGCTTTGGTTTATGGTGTTTTGAGCCTTGAAAATTATAGTTAAAAAAGGCAATTCCAGAGCATATCAACTACAGGTTGAAGAACACTCCAGGGCACTGTGGTAATCCACGGTTCTCTCCGGCAGGATATGAGGGCCTGCACAAAATAACGTATATTTGCGCTAAAAAACAGTTGCAAAAGTAAGAAGTTGTATTATAAGATAAAACCATGAAACGATTTAGTATATTTTTATTAGTAAGTTTTATCACGCTGACCGCCTTTGCTGAAGAAGAATTGGAGTTTTATACCAATGAACTCAACAACGCTCTTACTGTTGCTGAGCAGCTTCGTATATTGCGGATCGTTCGGGATGCGGAAATTGATGATTCTGCCTCTTTCTATGCGTCGGCATTGAGCCGTCTCCTTACGGTATATCCTAACATCAGGGATAGCCGGGAATTGGATGCCGCAGATGAGTGTATGAGACTCATTACGGATCAATTGGGGGAAGCTCAGTATACTGAAGCAGGGCAAAACCTCTGGAGGGTTGTACAGATTTTCCGCAATCCCTTGGTCAAGTCGGATGCCCTGATTGCCTTGGGTAAAGTAGGGGCCACGGATTTACTTCCCCAAGTGGTGCAGACTCTGGTGGATACCAATACAGAGCCAAGCATCAACCGGATATCCGGGGAACGCATTGCCTATGGGGCGATCGTTTCACTGGAAAATTACAAAGATCCCACCGGGTATTTACCGGTGTTTTTTGCCTTGAATGGCTGGTATTCCCAATGGGTGAGGAACCAAGCGGAAACTTCCCTGTCTATCATCGCCGAGGATCCCACTGAGGCATTGATCGAGGTTATCCATAGACCAGGGTATGGGTACTCTTATAAGTACCTGGCTCTCAGGAGTTTGGAGGAATCCGAGGTTGCTGATGGATCGAAGGCTCAAGGGGCTTTGGCTGCACTGTATGAAGGCTGGAGGGGTTCGACAAATGAGCTTCGGCAACAGAAAGATCTGGCGAGTATGCGGAAACTTGCCATTGATATGATCAGCCGCTATGGTCTCGAGGATGAAACCGTGTATCCCCTGTTGGAACGTTCATATATGAAAGGGGTTGATGAAGAAGAACGGATCGGTGCTATAGGGGCTTTATCGAAAATCGGCACTGAGGATGCTGCCCAGTTGCTGTCCTCCTTCATTTCCTTGATGAACAATAGCCTCGAAAGAGGAATCTTGACCCAGCGGGATGAACGGTTTCTTCGGGTATTAATTCCTGCTTTAGGCGCTACAGGCCAAGCCGTAGGAGAGCCCGTCCTCCGTCAGGTGATTGCCCATAACTGGACCAATGGTATCCACACCCTCGCCCGGGAAGCTCTAGATACTATAGGAGACTAGAGGATTCCTGAGCAGCAATTCGGCTTTGCCGAATTGCGGATGGTTCATACCTATAGTTTCCAAAGTGCAAGCTTTGGAAACTATTCTGCCAAAACATGTAAAACTGCTTCCGGGGACGTAGCAGCTAGAATTTCCGCTCGTTTGTCTGAGCTTTTAAAAAGTAAACTTATTTCCGCGAGAAATTGAAGGTGAGGACCGGTTTTTTCAATAGGAGACAGAGTCATAATAAATATCCTACAGGGTTGGCCATCCAGAGAGTCAAAGTCAACCGGAGCATCCGAAATCCCGATACAAGCCACCAAATCACGAATCGTCCCACTCTTCCCGTGAGGAATGGCAATACCATGTTTCATACCCGTAGACATTTTCCGTTCCCGATCCATTACTGCATTCAGGGCCGCGGTACGATCCAGTATTTTATCCGCTGCAACGAGTATATCCAACAACTCGTTGATTATTGCTTCTTTAGTAGTCCCCTTCAAATGAAGGCTGATAGTTTCTTTTGAAAGTACTGTCTTGAGGTTCATAGTATTAGTGTAAATCGCGGTGGGTGAAAAGTCAAGGATTTCCTTAAGAGCGAATTTCAAAACACGAGCACCTTTTGAAATTGGCTTTAGAAAAATGGAAAAAGGGAGATGGAATAGATGCGCTCTGATGAAACAGCAATAAGGTTCCTCGGTGAATAATCCCCTGATTAAGACCCTATGGGAGTTGCGGGGTAATCCCCGGGCCTGTGTATATACCGAACCCCTCTGGGGTCTTTCGATGAACCTTTGTTTGCCCTATGCTTCGGTGTACATGATTGCCCTGGGTCTCTCAGATGCTGAAATAGGGTTTATCGCGACGGTGTACATGCTTTCCCAGGTGGTGTTTGCGTTTTTAAGCGGCCCTATTACCGATAAACTTGGAAGGCGAAAAACCACCGCGGTCTTTGATTTTATTGCTTGGTGTATTCCCTGCCTCATCTGGATCCGGGCGGAACATTTTTGGTTTTTCCTCGTTGCTGCACTATTCAACGGCGCTATGAAGGTACCCACTAATTCTTGGGATTGTCTCATGGTTGAGGATGCTGAAAAGAGCCGAATCACCCGGATATATTCCTTGGTGATCGTCTGCGGGCAGCTCTCCGCCCTATTTGCGCCGATTTCTTCTGTTTTGGTATCCCACTTCACCCTGGTGAAGGCCATCCGGATCCTCTATGCCAATGCTTTTGTGGTGATGACTGGCAAACTGATCCTGTTATACCTGTTTTCCCGGGAAACCCAGACCGGTCTTATCCGTATCAAGGAAACCCAGGGAAAAAGCATCCGGTCCCTGTTAGGGGGATACGGCGGGGTTGTGCAGATCATGGGAAAATCCCGGGGAACGATCTTTGCGCTGATCATCACCGCCTTGGTAGGTGCGGTGGGAATGATCAACACCACCTTTTGGCAAGTTGTGGTGAGTAAAAAACTCCTGATTCCGGATCCATTGCTCCCCCTGTTCCCCATGTTCCGTTCCATTATCTCCTTGGCGTTCTTTTTTACGGTTATTCCCCATATTACCAAGGTAAACCTCAAAACCCCTTTGCTTTTAGGGTTTGCCGCATATCTAATAGGACAGGCTATGCTGGTTTTAACCCCTAGTGCAGGCTTACTCACCTACGGTATGCTGGGCGTTTCCCTGGTGTTTGATGGTTTTGGTGCGGGAATCCTCGCTATGCTTGCCGAATCCCTGGTGGCTCTCCATGTAGATGTTGCAGAACGCGCTCGAGTCATGGCGATTCAGCACATGATCATCATGGGGCTTACTGCTCCTTTTGGTCTGATAGGAGGGATCCTCTCGGGAATATCCCGGGACCTCCCTTTCGTACTTACCAGTGGTCTCTTACTTACCGGGTTCCTGGTGACCCTGTGGTATTACTGCAAAAATTCCGATGTCCGGTCATAGGGAGGCCATTGTCGGGTAGGGTGGAGTATAGTATACTGGGATATTATTATGATGATAAAATGGGTAATCGGCGCGTATCTGGTTAAAAAATCCTGGGTCCTGGTTCTGGTGCAGTGTTTTGGTGCGGCCTTGCTCTATGCCCAGTCCCCGGTAAAGTTGGTGCTTATTCCTGAGCATCCCCGGCTAGGAGAACCAGTAACGGTGGGGATGGCTGCAGCGGGGGAACAGGAAGACGTTACTGGCCTGTTCCAAGCAGTACTCATCAATACGCAGGGGCAACGGCTGACCAAGGCATCTTTTTTTAATCTTACCGTGGATAAGGAAGGTACATCCCTTAAAGTTGCGATTTTAGCGGTTCCCTGTACGGCGAGACCAGGATCCGCCGTTATCCAAGTGGAGCATCAAGGGGGGCCTATCGGAAGGATCGACCTTACCATTGAAAACAGAACCTTTGTTTCCGAAGAAATCTCCTTAGATCAGGGTAATACAGACCTGCGTACCATCCCGGATCCTCAAAAAACCGCTGAGTCATCAATATTATGGGGCATCATTAGCCGTACCGGAACCGAAGTGTATACGTTAGGGCCTTTTACCGCCCCGGTTAGTTCTACACGAAGGACCAGTTTCTTTGGAGATCGCCGGATTTTTAGGTATGTGGATGGTTCTCAAGCGTCTTCGATTCATGCAGGTATTGACTACGGCGTTCCCCGGGGAACCGCAGTCAGGTCTTGTGCAGAGGGTAGGGTGGTTCTTGCCCGTTCCCGGATCGTTACCGGTAATTCGGTGATCATTGAACATCTCCCTGGAGTCTATTCCCTTTATTATCATCTTGACCATATCGCGGTACAAGAAGGAACTATGGTACGTACCGGTACGCTCCTCGGTGAATCCGGGGCAACCGGCTTGGCAACAGGTCCGCATCTGCATTGGGAAATCCGGGTGGCCGGAGAGAATACCGACCCTGACGCCTTTGTGTCTCGGCCCATTCTTGACAAAGCTGCTCTTTTGGGTAACAGTAATTGAACGTATGCTACGGTTTTTACGTAATATTGACCATTATGATGGAGAGGGGGTGATTTTTTTTGGCGCATATCATCGTGGATGATAATGAGATGTTGGAAAAAGCCATCAAACGTTTTAAACGGATGGTGGAAAAAGAAGGCATCATCAGGGAATTTAAAAAACGGGAATATTATGAAAAGCCCTCAACCATTCTTAATCGGAAAAAAAAGGCGATTCAGCGGAAACTGCTTAAAAAGTCTCGAAAAGGCAGATCCGATTACTAGAATGCGGTGAGCGTTTGCAAGGGTTTAACGATTTTGGCGTAAAGCCCTGTAAACGCTTAGGGGACTTTGATTTTGTAGTGTATAGAGTGAAGTCCCCCTATTGATTAAAGATTATACGTATGTTGATTACCTTAAAACTACTGAACATGACTAAGACGTACCGAAAAATACGGTATGGTTTAGCAGCGGGTTTGTATCTATTCCTTGCCCTGTTGTTTGTTTCCTGTAGAACGCTTTCTCCCCTTACTACACCGCCTGAAAAAGGGGCGTTCTCTCTTCCTGAAGAGATCCTTCCCCAATGGCAGGCGTTTGCAGACCAGTGGTGTCCAGGCATTGACTATTTTGAGGGAAGTGTCCGGGAACCAAAGTTCCGTTTTTGGGCCTTACGGGTAGATTTGACTGAACCGGCTTTGCGGATTGTGGTGAGCGAAGCAGAAGGGGAAATCAACGGTGTCATCCCTAGTACCAAGATCACGAGTTTTGTCCGGCGTTATGATTGTCTTGCAGGGATAAACACCAATCCCTTTAGCCCGGTATCAGGAAAAGAGGGGGAGGATCGGACCATTGTGGGGATAACCGTTTCCCAGGGAGTGGTGGTGGCGCTTCCTCACCCACCCTTTGATGCCTTGGTGTTTTACCATGATGGAAAAGCCGCTATCGTAAATCAAGCTGCATTGACTGTGGATCATACCAGCGGAACCATCAAAGACGCGGTGGGTGGATTTTATGCAGTATTACGGGGCGGGATGGTCCTGGAAGAGGCGTTTACCCGGGGAAACGCCCGGCATCCCAGGAGCGCAGTGGGGGTATCTGCTGACGGAGCACTACTCTATCTTTTGGTCATTGACGGACGGCAGCTTGGCAGTATAGGGGCTACCGAAGCTGAGGTGGGACTTATATTACAAAAATTAGGTGCTGCTGATGGCCTTAATTTTGATGGAGGGGGATCTACTGCCCTGGCCCTGAAATATCCAGACGGTAAGGTACGGGCCGTGAATACTCCCATCCACAAGCTCATTCCTGGAAAGGAACGCGCGGTGGCCACATGCCTCGGAATTGGCTATGTTCATGAAGTACTACCCTGAACAAGGTTCCTGCACCAATAGTTTCCCCATGATGCTTCACCAAGAACGGTAACTTCGTAGCTCCTGAAGGGTTACGTCAAATAGGTTAAGCAGGGGGTCAATTTCCGCACGCATCCGTTTCAAAAAGGAAAGGTCTGTTCCTAAAGGACGGCGCCCCCAGGCTCCGGCACATTCAGGAAAATGCGCCCAGAGATAATCACATTCGTCTAACAAAGCCTCAAGGTTTTCAGGCGCCCCGGACCTGCTTCTCGTCAGTATATCCCGAAGCAGGATCAGTACCTCCTGTTCCCGGCAGATGAAGGCTTCTACCTGAGGGCCTGTTGCGGCTGCCTTACCCAAGACTTGAGGAACCATGCTACGGGACGAACCTTTCCCCAATAGGGCTAAGGCCCCTTCCAAGGACAAGCTCTCCAGTCCTAAGGCTAGACCCAGGCCCATAATATCCTTAATCCGGGTTTCCTGGGCAAATTCCTGTTCAAAGAGGTCTCGATAGGTTTTCATCACCGGGTCGCTCCGTTGGGCTATCCCTGTTTTGGAACGAACCGCCCCCGTACCCGATCGAAACGCAGCATCAACCGTGAGGATGCTCCTGAAACGGGTTTGCGTACGCAATCTTTCACGGTGGCCCGGGGTGGATCGGCCATGAAACCTATCCAGGGTAAAGGCAAAATCAAGGCCGCCGGTGATGATAGGCCCGGTGGAGAGACGCTGGGCTATGGCTACCGCGGTGAGTCCCACCGAACCCAAGGCCGGAAAGGTTTCCGGCAGCAAGCCTGCCGCGGCAAGCCGGGTGAACAGGCGCAGCTTTGTCCAGGGTGTGGCAAAGAGCCACGGGTGGCCGCCCAGGACTTCCCTGGTGGCAGGCAGTGCGGAAAGATCCATGGCTACCGGGATTTCCCAAGAACCCATACCGATGAAATCCTGGATATTCCAATGCTGACTTTCCAGCGCAACCACCAGATCGGGCTGGATGTTCCAATCCTTCAAGGGCTGCAAACAGGTATCCACCCCGATTATCCTGAAGGGCCTTTGCCTTACCCCAAGGGCCGCGCCCCAATAGCGATGCAGCCCTTCCAAAACCCCATCCAGAGAAGGACCTGCCCCCAAAACCAGAACCGGTGCAGCGCCCAGGCTCAAGTCCCGTAGCGAAGGGGCGTGGGGAATGAGGGCCAGGTTACGGAGCGCATTCCGCAGGTATCGCCGACCCATCTTCGTAAGCGTAATGGCATTGCCCCAGTCCCGGGCAATAGCTTGACGAAGCGCGGCTGCCAGGCTGGTATAACGGTCGGGGTATAATTGCCAGCCCCCAGACAAACGGAGGATTTCGAGCCTGCGGAACCGGCGGGTCCCCCAGGTCTTTCCTACCCACACGCAGAGCTGGACCGGATCTTCGAAACCGACTAGGCCCAAGCGGGGATTTTTTTTTAGTATCTCTCCCATAGCCTGGCTCGATAAGTCCAGGAGCTTTTTGTCCAATTCCACACAGAGCATGGCCGAATCAGGGCTTATCTGGGTAAGGAGCCACTCAATACCATAGCCATACAAAGGAGACGGGCAAAAATAGAGGATCCCTGCTCCCAACGGAGCGGTCTTGGCCAGCCGTTCCCCTTGGGCTATGGGGTCTATGAGTGAAAGCAGGGTTTTTCCTTTATAAGAAACCGAAAAGCCCCGGCGCGCTTTACACTGCCGGGGTAGTTCATCGGACATGCTGCTTAATCTAAGGGCTGGATGTACTTAAAATAGACGTCAAAGAAACGGTCATCCAGTTTTTTGCTGGTGAGAAAATAAGACCGCAGGTTCTGATTAATAAAGGAACTCATCCAATAAGAGGTATAGGCGGTTTCTATATACTCCGCGTTGCTTTCATCTTCATCGCGCTCTTCTGTGGGATATAACACTACCACCGTATTACCGAGGACCAGGGGCTCAGAAGGGGTGTTTAAAGGGGTAGAGAACGCGGTCTGCCAAAAAAGCTCGTTTGATCCTGCCCCGCTTAGTTCCGGCACTGAGAACGAGGAAAGGCCGGTAAAGATCGGCACCTCACCATAATTGATAGGCAGAGGACCAAAGGTTCGTTCTAAAAGCCCTTTTTGGATCAGTGCATCAGGAAAGCCGCTTTCAGTAACCGCAGTTCTAAAGGATTCAGCCTCGCGAATGAAGTAGTCTTCAACACGGCCCCGGGCAAACTCCATGATATAGGTACGAATTTTTTCCAATAAGGTACTATCCTCAGGATCCGCGGGGTAAGGAGTATCTTCAGCCCTGAAAAATGCCCAACCTGTGGGAACCTTCACCAGGGGGCTTAACTCGCCTTTAGCAAGACTGAGCAGCGATTCCCGCTCCTGATCATCCGGCACTTCCGCGGTAAGCTCATAGGCCATTTTAACCCCCATATCTCCCCCCCGTTCAGCATACCCATCTTGAGAGTAGGTCTGGGCAGCATCCTCAAAGGTACTGGTCCCCTCGGTAATGGTATCGAGGATCTGCTGGGCTTCCCGCTCATTAGAGGTGACGGTGATGCGGGAGAGATGGGTAACCCGGAAAAGGGAGCTATTATCAGCGGCATACGCGATGAGTTCCCCATCAGGATAGGCTCTTAAAGGCAAGACCGCCATAGAAAAGCTCCGTTTCGGAGAAGCCATGTCCTTGATGAACGCGCTTTCTTGGGAAGAAACCTGGAGTTCTTCTATATCCGACCGGTAATAGTCCTTGGCAATACTCTCTTGGACTTGCCGCCACAAGGACAAACGGGATGCGTTATCCAAAGCCCGGTATTTGGCAGTAGAAAACCGGCCGTTTTCCTGGAATTGGGGAAGCTGGGCCATTTCCCGATCCACTGTCGCGGCTGGAACCTGATACCCTGCCTGGTTCATCTCATCCAGCATACCGGTATGGATGACCGTTTCCTCAAAGGCCTCCCGCCAAATCTGGTAATTGACCAGTTGATAGTTAGCATCACCCATTGAAGATTGCCGGTAGCGGGCTATCATTTCCCTGATCTGGGAGAAATAATTCCCCGGCACATAGCTCAGGGGAATCTTATTATAGGAGCCAAAGCTGAGATCAACCGAAGGGCCTCCACTTGGTACAATAGCAGGAACAAACACGAAAGCCACAATAACGATAACCAAAACAAGGATGGTCCCGATAAAAAGGAAGGGATGGGTTTTAAAGCGGCGCATGAACTCTGATGGAGCAGCATCAGAAGCGCCTCCAATTTTTTTGTCTTTTGAAGCCATGAACGTTCATACCTCTAAAAATAATAGACCAAGGCTCTTTCAAAACTCGATCGAGTTTTGAAATTGGCTTGACGTTTAACATCAAGCGGGTTTGTTTACCATACCAAATCAGGGGGAAATCGTCAACACCTGCACTGCTTACGTAAACCTCCAAGCGGGCTTATTTAAATACGATTTTGTCTTTATTAGCGGTTATTTCTGTTTTTATTTCGCTGATAGGCACCCACTGGATCAGAAAGGAGATTTCGTTGTTGAATTTATATACTGGCCTGCCGGCACTCTGGTCCAGATAGGGAGACAGGGTGATGCCCAGCTTGGCATTCCAATCCCCTAAGTGATGGTCCAGATTCAGCCGGAACGATTTTAATTTGAACCCCGAATTTCTGCGCAGCTCATCATCATCAAACCGAAAGGAATTAAGGAGATCCACGAAGCAGTTTTGTTCGCCTGGAAGCTCCATCGGCAGATCAAAGAACGGCAAGTTTTGAAAATACCGGAAAACTACGGTATTCAGGGAGGAGGTATTCAGGGATATATCAAGAAAATTGGATATCCCCAAGGTAAAACCCAGGGTAAAGGAATGTTGAGAATAGGTGTACCGTTGTAAATCCAGGGATAACGTGGAATTGAGATTAAGGGAAAAGGAAAGCCGTTTATTCCACAAGTTCTCTTTTTTAAAGGTCTTTGCATAGGCAATCCTGAATTCCCGGGGATTCAATACCTCTTCCGAGGTAGACTGTACCCAGCCGCTCGACTCAAGGGTATAGGTTCGGGAACGGATGGCCGTATACGAAGCGGAGAGGCCGCCCCATGAAAGACTGGTGGTAAAATTGGTATATTCCTTGAGTTCTGGATCATAGGTTATCTGTTGTTGCAGGGAGTAGGCATTATTCTTTCCAAACAGGAGGGTTTCAGAAGCAGACACCGGTTCAAATTTCCGATCCTCTTCGTTATACGGTTCCAGTATTTTACCCCGTAGAGTCGTTACGGTTTGCCAGATCCTGAAGGTCGCATTTCCTGTCAGAGCGGCGTCCGTGGGGGGCATATCCGCGGTAATCGTGAGATTTTGGGCCTTATCCATAATTGATGCGGCGA
>JAISGE010000112.1 GCA_031263265.1 Treponema sp. | reverse complement strand
AAGGCGGAACGGGAGGAGGAGTTTACGATGTTAGCAAGGAAGAACCCGATGATAAGAGAGGCGTATAGCAAACTGCAAGTGATGAGTGAAGACGAGGCAACCCGGATGCTTTATGAAGCACGGTTAAAAGCGCAGCGGGATGATTATTCCCGAATGCAAGGCGCCCGCCAGGAAGGACTAGAGGCGGGCCGCCAGGAAGTAATCCTCCAAATGGCTAAACATGGAATGGACGTCACGGCTATAGCGGCCATTACGCATCTCAGCGAACAGGAAGTCGGCACTATCCTAAAAGAAGGGAAGGGGTGAGGGAAAACAGTAAAATCTCCTTGAAGAAGCACAAGATTATACAGATTATCCTGTTTTTATGCGCGATTTTTTGCATCGTAACCGGTATATTCCGGGGTGATGCTGCTGTTTTGTTTAGAAAAGCGGTTTTTGTCTGTTTGGAGTGTATCGGTATTGGGTAAACGTACGCTGATTCAATGTCTGGCCATGTTGATCTGCAATGCGGATCTACCTCAGTTCAAGACCGGATCCCTGTCCAAAAGCCCTCTCAAAAACACCTGCGTTCCTGGGCTTAACTGCTATTCCTGTCCTGGAGCTATCGCCTCCTGTCCCCTGGGCGCACTGCAGAACGCATTAGCCGAAGGCCGGGTTCCGTTTTTGGTTATGGGCCTGCTCTTACTGTTTGGTATAGTCCTGGGTCGGGGAGTGTGCGGATTTTTATGCCCTTTCGGCTTCATTCAGGAACTCTTATACAAAATACCCTCGCCGAAAATACGGAAAAATGCCCTCACCAAGAAACTAAGCTGGTTTAAATATGGGGTTCTGGCCGTGTTGGTCATCGGTTTACCCCTGGCGTTCTTTTTCATCGAAGGGTATGGCGCGCCTTTTTTCTGCGAACTACTCTGCCCTGCGGGAACCCTGGAAGCGGGAATTCCCCTGGTGTTATTGAACGATGCGCTCCGTGAACGTATCGGCAGCCTTTTTTTCTGGAAACTGAGCATCCTCATCGTCATAGTCGTACTTTCGGTATGCTTATTCCGGTTTTTCTGCCGCTTCCTTTGTCCCTTAGGCGCGCTTTATGGGCTTTTTAACCGCTACGCCCTACTGGGAATACGGATTGATGCGGGAACCTGTACCCATTGTGGAACCTGTGCAAAACACTGTAAAATGGATACTACGATTACCAATGATCGGGAATGTATCCGTTGCGGTGCATGTATCCATAAGTGCCCCAAACAGGCACTTTCGCATACTTTTTTAAGAAGTTTTAAGAACTAAGGAGAAATCATGAAACTTATACGTATACTCTGGATCCTGTTTTTTTTAGGATCAGTAGCTTCGCTCCAGGCCCAGGAACTAAAGGTCGGCAAAACAGCCCCGGATTTTACCTTTATCACTGCTGAGGGTGAATCCAGAAAATTGTCTTCTTACCGGGGAAAGCCTGTGGCCCTGCATTTCTGGACCACCTGGTGCGGTCCCTGCATCCAGGAGTTGCCCCTTATCGCGGCCCTTAGTACTGCTAAGGCCCAGGATCTCACTGTGCTGGCGGTAAATTGCGCGGAACCAGACCAGACGGTTTCTTCGTTTCTTGAAAAAAGGCGATTAAAACTCAAGGTGGTTATGGATAAGGATTACCAGATTTCCCGTTTATATGCTATTGATGCTATCCCGCAGACGTATATGATCGATGCAGCGGGGATCATCAGGTCGATACAGGTGGGATCGTACACCCAGCGGGGGCTTAACCGGGATGTTTCTGCGCTGCTTGAAGGATAAGAACAGGTTACGGTTTATGGGTTGACTTGAACGCCCCGTACTTCATGACCTTTTTTTCCGGCCAAAGAGCGGGGCAAAATACTTTTCCATGTTTACCCGTTTTAAGAGTCGTTTCAGGATAATCCGGTATAGCCAAAAAGATAGAGCAATGGAACCGACGAAGATAAGGGGAAGCCCCCAGACTTGGGCTGTTTCAGGAAGTAGGGGCAACAGAAGCCGGCTATACATGACGATCAGCACCACAAAGCAGAGGAGCATAACCAGTACATTAAGGACCGTTGCTCCCAGGATAAAAAGCAGGGTGTTCGTTTTTTTACTCAATGAGAAACCTCCGTTTTAGATGCGTTTATATCTCTGGATTTTGGGCTTATGAGGCTGGATAGTAAGAGGATGATACAGCAGATCACCACACTGGTATCAGCAATATTAAAGGTTGGCCACCGCTCCATACCCAAGAATCCGTAGAATTTAATGCTGATAAAGTCAACTACCCCGTCAGGCCGGAAGATACGATCCAGGATATTGCCGATTCCTCCTCCAATGATCCCCGCGAAAAGCCAACGCTGGAGACAGGAGAATTCCTCGGTCTTCATATAATACACCACGAGAAGACCTAACACGATAAGGGGAAGCACAATGAACAGCAGGGGCCGCAGGGAATCCGGCAGATTATGGCCCAGGCTAAACGCAATGGCCTTATTACGCACATGGATGATCCAGAGCACGTCGTTTCCGAATACATCGAGAATCCGGTTATCGGACCAATGCTTCACAATAAATCCCTTAACCAGCTGATCTAACAGGATAATAAGACCGCTTAACAAGAAAGGCAGGGCTTTTGATTTCATAGATGCAGGGGCAGCGCTCACGTAGTACTCCTCACCTCATAAACCTGTAGGAACATCGATAAATTCAGTATCTATATGCAATTGCAAGCCACACTGTTCCATGATCTTACGCACTCCCCATACTTCGGTACTGTAATGCCCCCCGGCAATCATATTAAGCCGACCTTCCAACGCCTCATGATACACTTGATGGGAATGTTCACCGGTAACATACAGATCCACACCTTCTGCAATCGCTTGAAGGGCTTCCTTGGCAGCGCCCCCTGATATTACCGCACAGGTTTGGCTCTGCTCTTTTCCAAAAGGATACACTCCCAAGGGGGGCCTATCCATGAAACTGATCCGTTGGACTGCTTCGTCTATGGTCAACGGGGTCCTGAGGGTTCCTTTATACCCTATTTTGCGGTTATGATACCAGCCAAAAGGCTCAGGGGCCACAATCCCTAAACGTTCTGCCAAAACCCCGTTATTTCCCCATTGAGGGTGCTCATCCAGGGGCAGATGTACCGCATAAAGGGCCAGGTTGTGATCCATGAGGAACTGTATACGGGATCTGAGGGCCCCCTGGATCCGCAGCGGATCCCCCCAGAAAAGCCCATGATGGACAAAAAGCATCCCGGCCCCGGCTGCCACAGCCCGCTTAAAGGTTTCGAGACATGCATCCACCGCAAAGGCGATCTTTCCTAATTCCGCTCCGTCATTATCCACTTGTATCCCGTTCAAGGAAACGTCTATACCGTTGAATCCCTCAATATCCAAAATACTCCTGAAAAAATCATCTAATGTACTTGTGGTCATGGAGAAAGTATATACCCAAAATCAGGTAAATTCCAAGCCCCGCCGGTTTCAAAATGGAGGGTTCCCCCCAAGCCCTTGTGCCGAGATAAGGCCGCGGAGATGCTTGGGGTATCATGAGGAGCGTTTTCCAGGATCAGGCTGGCAAAATTGGTCATAATCGCCGCAGTACCTTCGATAAACTGGGTATATTTCCAGGGAACCGGTTTATTCCCTGGTACACAAGCCGAGTACAGGGGATATTTGGCAGGACAATCAGAATAATCAAAGGGTCCCGCGCCGTTTACCGCAGCTAAGATCACCGGCGCATTGGTTTGTAAGATCTGAAGTAGCGGTCCATACCAACGGTTCCGCTTCTGGGGATCGGTTACCCTATCGGAGGTCATAAACAGAATGGGAACCTGGGGAGGCGCGATAGGTCCCCATGAAACGGCCTTGGACTGGGAGAGCGGGTCATCAAACTGATAGACCGACCAGAGGGGACTCTCCACCACCATGATCCCTTGCACCTCAGGATTGGCAGCCCTGAATGTTGAGGAAGCTCCCAAGAGCGCCAGTGCGGATCCGCCTGCCTCGTAGCCTGCTAAAAAGAGGGTATTCAGATCCACCGTAGCTTCCGGGAAATCAGTACTCAGACCATGCCTGATATACGAAAGGAGAAACCGTACATCTTCTATCCGGCCGTCTTCTAAGGCCCTGCCCCAAGCATTCGCGGCTGCTGAGGTATTTCCCTGGGCAAGGGCTTGGAGGATCCTAAGTTGCTCTTGGATTGGCAGGTTATACCGCTTGTTATCTGTTCCAAAGGCTGGGAGATCAAAGCCCTGCCGGGAAAAGCTCAGTACGGTAAATCCATAATCCCGGAGTTTCCCGCATACCTGATCCACCATGCCTACCGAACCAAATACCGGAGGAACCAGAAGCATAAGGGGCCGTTGCGGTGAAGCAGCTTGGGGATCCTTGGGGCCGTAGAGACGCAGGAATAACCTTACATGCCGGGCTTCATCCTGGATCATGCGGGTCTGTACCCCTTGGACACTTAAACGAGTATCCATCCGGGGAGAGAAATACAAGGCAAAGGCAGTGGTACCGACAAGGAACCCCAGACATACCAGGGTGAAACTCGATGACGGAGGTGTATCATCCTGATCCAGCCACCCCAAATACGCAAACAGCCTAGGCCCATGACAGATATTCAGGAACACCATACAGAGCAGCAAAGGAATACACTCAACCCGGAATCCGTAGGCAGGAAACAAGCCCGCCCCAATACCCAGGGCCAAGAGGGGGAACCAGACTAAACCAGTCTGGCCGCGCAGCCTTCTGATATAGGGCTGGATTGCCGGTATGATAAGGAGTGCCACCATCACTAGTTCAGGAATTTGTATGTTTCCCCGCATATACGAAGCAAACTCAGTTTGCATTACTGAAACGTAATCCTGCCCCCTGGGTATCCACGGTCAGGGTATCTCCTTCTTTTATGTTGCCCGCAATAATGGCCTTGGCCAGGGGGTTTTCCAATTCACCTTGGATGGTTCGTTTTAAGGGCCGGGCGCCAAAGAGCGGATCATACCCCTGTTCCGCCAAGAAGTCCTTGGCCGCCTGAGTCAGATTCAGCTGTATCTTCCGTTCTGCCAGCCGCTGGGCCAGACGTTTAAGCTGGATCTCCACGATGACGCGGATCTCCGCTTTACCCAGGCGCTTAAAAATCACCCGTTCATCAATACGGTTGAGGAATTCCGGCTTGAAACGCTGTTTTAAAAGTTCGGTTATGGCTCCCTCCATAAGGTCCCGCTGTTTTGCCTCAAGGATAAGGTCTGAACCCAGGTTGCTGGTCATGATGATGATCACATTCTTGAAGTCAACCACCCGGCCCTGGCCATCGGTAAGCCTCCCGTCATCTAAGATCTGGAGGAACAGGTTGAACACCTCAGGATGGGCCTTTTCGATTTCATCAAAGAGGATCACGCTGTAGGGCCTGCGGCGCACTGCTTCGGTTAACTGGCCCCCTTGTTCGTACCCCACATACCCGGGAGGCGCGCCAATAAGGCGGCTTACCGCATGTTTTTCCCCGTATTCACTCATGTCTATCCTGGTTAGGGCCTTCTCATCGTTAAAGAGAAAATCCGCCAGGGTCTTGGCAAGCTCGGTTTTGCCCACACCGGTAGGGCCTAGAAAGAGAAAAGAACCCAAGGGGCGGCTGGCATCGGAAAGACCGGCCTTGTTCCGCCTGATGGCGTCCGCTACCGCAGCTACGGCGGTCTCTTGACCCACCACCCGTTCTGCCAAGACCTTTTCCAAATCCAGGTATTTTTGTAATTCCCCAGAGAGCATCTTAGACACCGGAATCCCGGTCCAGGCAGAAACCACCTGGGCAATATCCTCCTCCCGCACTTCTTCCCGCAGCAAGGCAGGGGTTTCCTCCCCCCGCCGCGCTTCCATTTGGCAGGTCAGGCGGCTGAGTTTTTTCTGGGCATCCGGGATGAGTCCATGTTTGTACTCCGCGGCTTTGGTCAAGTTTCCTTCCCGTTCATACCGGGTCTCTTCTATTTTGAGTTCTTCGATATACTGTTTTATATCCCGGATCTGCTGAATGTCCTGCTTCTCCTTATCCCAGCGGGCCTGCATCCCGTCCCGTTCTGCACTGAGGTCCGCGACATCCTTGTGCAGTTTTGCCAGCCGTTCCTGGGAGGCCCCGTCTTCTTCTTTGCTGAGGGCCTGCTTTTCGATAGAAAGCTGTAAGAGTTTCCGTTCCAGCTTATCCAGTTCGGTAGGACGGCTGTCCAATTCCATCTTGAGCCGGCTCGCTGCCTCGTCTACCAGGTCTATGGCCTTGTCCGGGAGGAAGCGACTGGTGATGTACCGGTCTGAGAGCCGCGCCGCAGCTACCAGGGCCTCATCTTTAATCCGTACCCCGTGATGCACTTCGTACCGTTCTTTGAGGCCCCGGAGTATGGCGATGGTGTTCTCTACCGAAGGCTCCGGGGTATAGACCTGTTGGAAGCGCCGTTCCAGGGCCGGGTCTTTCTCGATGTGCTTACGGTATTCATCCAAGGTGGTAGCCCCGATACACCGGAGTTCTCCCCGAGCCAAGGCCGGCTTCAAGAGGTTGGATGCGTCGGTGGCCCCTTCCGCGGCTCCGGCGCCTACCAGGGTGTGGAGTTCGTCGATGAATAAGATGATCTTCCCCTCAGCAGCCTGGATCTCATGGATCACCGCCTTGAGGCGGTCTTCAAATTCCCCCCGGAATTTCGCGCCGGCCACCAATGCCCCCAGATCCAGGGAGAGGAGCCGTTTTCCCTTAAGCCCCTCAGGTACGTCTCCGGCTATGATGCGCCGGGCCAGTCCTTCAACAATCGCGGTTTTCCCCACTCCAGGCTCCCCTATGAGCACCGGGTTGTTTTTGGTTCTGCGGGAGAGGACCTGCATGACCCGCCGGATTTCTTCGTCCCGGCCAATGACCGGATCCACCTTTTCCTGCCGTGCCAAGGCCGTGAGGTCCCGGCAATATTTATCCAGGACCTGGTACTTATCCTCCGGGTTTTGGTCGGTGATCCGGGTATTTCCCCGGACCTGTTTCAATGCCGCGAGCAGCCCTTGCTTGGTAATCCCCGCCTTACGCAACGCCTCCCCGGTTTTCCCTTCACTAATACTCAGGGCCAAAAGGATATGCTCGGCGGACACATATTCGTCTTTGAGCGCGGCAGCTTCTGTTTCTGCTTTTGCCAGTACCTTGGAGGCAGCGGAAGAGAAATAAAGCTGGGCCGCGTCTCCGTATATCTTGGGCATTTCTGCGGTGAGGGCTTGGGCCTGAGCACTAAGTTGAGCCGGATTCACGCCGACCCGTTCAATAAGGGGGCTAACGATCCCCTCTTCCTGCTGCAAGAGGGCAAGGAGTATATGTTCTGGCTCAACCTGGGCATGATCCGCGTTTTGAGCGAGGGTGGTAGCCCCGTTAAGGGCTTCCTGGGCTTTGATGGTTAACTTTTCGACATTCATAGGTATACCATAAAAGAATTGATCCCCTTTGACAATGCCGTGAGGACGGCTCATATACCAAGCAGGGTGCCAAGATTTGTGGCTAAGAGACCTGAGGCATAACCTGGTGGTAGAGAATCTTGACAGGATATTTGAGGAGAGTAAACAATATACTGTATGACAGGCAAAGGAAAATTGTATGTTACCTAAAGACCCTAAAGACGACAATTCAAATGAGGAAATTGCAAGTGCTTTATTTGCATTAGGCAAGTATGTCGTTTTGAGTTTGGTTAGAGGTGTATTGAGGCTTGTGAAGCATAATGCTATTACGAAAAATGCCGACTTTACTGCTCATCGTAGAAAATTGTTTAATCCGCATATACTAAAGTATTACTATTATAAGATCGTTTTAGCATATTCTCAACATTTCAAACAATATTAGACGTTACTAAAATTAAAATCGTATAATAGTTATAATGTATTTGTTGGCGCATGATAAATACATGCAGGAGGTAGAAATTGTCGTAAAAAAGATCGGCATTTACTTTTTTCAACGTCAAAATTCCTCGTCCGATTCTGGTATAATAAGCATCATAGGGAAACAGAAGGAAGGAAAACATGGATAGGAAAACCATGAAGGACACGCACATTGATTGGCATCAGGGATTCCGCAGCGCCCTGCGATTGGAGTTTCAAGCGTACCAAGACACCCTGGAATTTCAGGGTGAAGTAAGCCTAAATGCGAAACCCCTGCGCATTGATGCGGTTATTAAAAAGAAAGGGGACGTCGTTATCCATAAGCAGATTGCCCAGATATTCAGGAACATAAACATCCTGGAATACAAAAGTCCTGAGGATTATCTGTCGGTGGATGATTGGTACAAATGCCTAGGGTATTGTTTTTTGTATGCGGCGTTGGAACATAGCCCGATAACCCAGATAAGCCTGAGTGTGGTGGTGAGTACTTATCCCCGGGAGGCCCTCAAGCATATTCGGGAGGTTTTGGGCTGGGAGGTAAGGGAAGCTGGGGCGGGTATTTACCAGGTAGAAGGCGGGCGGCCCTTGGCGATGCAGATCATCGAGAGCGGGAAACTGGATGAGGGGGAAGATTTATGGCTAAGAGACCTGAGGCATAACCTGGTGGTAGAGAATCTTGACAGGATATTTGAGGAGAGTAAACAATATAAAGAAGAGTACATGGAAGCCTATTTGGATATCATAGTACAGGCGAATGTGAAGAGGTTAGAGGAGTATATGAGTAGGAAGGCGGTAGAAGAGGTTCTTATCAGGACAGGCTGGGCAGCGAAGTTTGAGAGCCGTGGGGAGACCCGCGGAGAGACCCGTGGGGAAACCCGTGGGAAGACCAACAATATAAAAGAAACCCTCGAGTTGTTACGGAAGGGTACGCCCACCGAAGAACTCATGCGTATGTTGGAAGATCAACTCACGGCCTTAAATGCACGTAAGGACGCTGACAAACAGCTGGCAGAAACCGTGGATCAATGAGCGGTAGGAAGGCGGTAGAAGAGGTTCTTATCAGGACAGGTTGGGCAGCGGAGTTTGAGACCCGTGAGGAGACCCGCAATATAGAAGAAACCCTCGAGTTGTTACGGAAGGGTACGCCCGCCGAAGAACTCATGCGTATGTTGGAAGATCGACTCACTGCTTTAAATGCACGTAAGGACGCTGACAAACAGCAGGCAGAAACCGCGAATCAATGAGCGCCGGGGCGGGCATTTACCAGTTGATAGGTAGGGCATACGGTAATACGTTCTAGGTATGCCGTTATCTGGTATTGAATGGGACGAAGATAAAAAAGGTGAAAATAAACGCCTTATATCGGCCCGCCCGCAAATAAGGCGGAAAGGAGAAGATATAATGGGTATTGTATCGACGGTAAAGGCTGGACAAAAGCCATCTAACGCGGAAATGACCCGGATACGCAAAGAACTGGGGGAAGCGAAAAAGTACCCGATTGTCTTTACCGAGGATTGCCCGGAATCCTCCCCGGAAGCCTTACAAGAATTCGCTCACCTAGCAACTGAACGGAACCGGCTCAAAAAGAAACAGCCGGTAACCATCTTGGTTGCCCCGGATGTTCTTGAAAAGTATAAAACCATGGGTAATGGGTATACCGGTATTATGGCTGATGTCCTGAAATACGCGGTCAATAATCCTGATATTCTTACCGAAGCAACCAAATAA
>JAISGE010000145.1 GCA_031263265.1 Treponema sp. | reverse complement strand
ATCTTGTCCATAATCCCCACCGGGTTTTCGCCGTAAGAACCAAAGGCCACATCAATGCAGTGGTCTTTGCCGTGCTTGGCGTAATAAACCGAATAATGGGAGTCGCCGCTGTGGTAGATGTTGCCCCCGGAGGTTTTGATAATATAGTTCACCGCCTTTTCATCCATGTCCGAGGGACAGGTATTGCGGATATTCACATCCCCGTCGGTGGTTACTAGGCATGTCCGGTCAAAAGAATCCAGGGCCAAGATTTCCAGGTCCCCGACCTTCACAGTATCCCCGGGTTTTACCACTCTACAGCGGTCCGCCGGAACTCCCCAGCTTATCCAGAGTTCCACTGATTTTTTCGGCCCGATGAAGGGCACGGGATTTTTGATGTTTTTGATCACCGCCGCCGCATACGCAGGGTCCATATGATCCGCGTGGTAATGGGTAGCCAACACCGCGTCAACCTTGGTAACCGCAAAGGGGTTTATCACCATAGGGGCTGCCCGCCGGTTCGGCTGGACCAGGCGGCCACCGCACATATTGGCCATCTGATGCCCCGCGACCATGGTTTTGGTTTTCCGGCTCCGCTTGCCGTTACCGGCCCAAAGGTCAATGCTGATATTGGTATTCCCCGCGGTCTTGAGCCAGATGCCGGTGCATCCCAGCCACCACATGGCGACCGTGCCCGGCGCCACCTGCTCCTCATCTATCTCCTCGTTAAGCCAGGTACCCCATTCGGGATAACTGCTGAGAATCCATGATTCCATCGTAATCTCATCAATTTTACTCATCTTGCCAGCTCCTCGCTAAAACGTTTAAATCACAAAACATTCAAAAAGTTCATAAATTGATTTTTCAATCTTTGTTTTCATTTATTCTATCATGACCATTCAAATCATGCAATAAAAAAGATGTATTTTTATCAAAAGTTTCTTTATTCGATTGTTCTTTATCATAAATATTTATAATAAAGCGTCTTGTGGGAATTGCATGATACCTCTATTTATGGTATATCAATTTATGAACAACATCGGTCATAAATAAGGTTTGTGGGGGGAAATATGCGCAGCAGCCGTTCCGTCGTGGATGCCCGGCGGATAAAGGTTCTCAAACTACTGGAAGACTCAGGCTTTGTTAAGGTAAACCAACTGGCGCAGCAGATGGGGGTCTCTCCCCTCACCATCCGCCGGGACCTTGACGCCTTATTGGACAACGGGAAAATCGACCGTTTTTACGGCGGCGCTTCCCTATTTAAACAGAACAACGGGAGGGAGGAGAATATATTCAGCTCCGGTTTTACCCGGAACAAACTTGCCATTGCCCGGTACGCCGCCGCACAGGTGGAGGACGGAGACACGATCTTTATCAATACTAGTTCCACTGCCCTGGCAATACTCCCCTATATCACCGCAAAGCAGGTTACGGTGATAACCAACAACGTAAAGGCCGCTTCTTCGGATCGCCGGGACGACATGATCCTGGTCTTTACCGGAGGAGAGCTCCGCTTTCCCAAAGAAGCTATGGTTGGGGACTTCGCGTTGAATAACCTTAAGCAGGTAACCGCCTCAAAATGTTTTCTAGGCTGCAACGGGATCACCGCGGAGGAGGGGATAACTACTGCGGTACTTCAGGAGGCCACCATCAATAACCTGATGCTTACCCGGGTTACCGGCCCCCGGTTCATTCTCGCGGACAAGAGCAAGATCGGGCGCAGGCTCAACTTTATCTATGGCCGGCTTCAGGAGATCACCCGGCTTATCACCGATACCGAAGCGCCGCAGCCGCTGCTTGAAGAACTGCGTAAGAAGATCGATGTGGTTCAGGTTGAGCCATTAAAAACCCTAGCTTCGATGTAAGGACAGCCCGCGGTTTTTACGGCTTCATCCCGGATTCTGCTTCCCGGAAATTTCGTCTATATGGACTTTCCATACCCCGGTTACTGCGAGCTGCTGGGCGATGACCTTATCAAATCCAGCCATAGCCTGGGGGGTATACCGTAGACCGAGCAGCCGGAGGGCGTGGATTTTTTCAGCGTCCTCTTGCACGGATTCCGCAGTACCCAACACCAGTGCAGAGGAATAGGCGAGGGTAAACTTGCCTTCCGGTATACGGGTCTCCCCTACAAAACAAAGACATACCTGGTTCCGGGCGTGTAGATTATTGATTTTCCGCCCTTCCTGGGCACTGTGAAAGTACAGCCATTCCCCTTCCCGCACAATGGAAAGGGGAATGCAGTACGGGCTTCCATCCGCATTGACCGTTGCCAGTACGCCGTAGACGCACCGGTCAATCACTGTCTCTGCAAAATCCCGGGACATTTCCCGATCTTTTCTCCGCATACCAAAACTCCTATGAGTTATATTTTTAAAAAGGACCCGGAGACCGATTTGATCACCTCTATACGGCAAGGAATCCGGGAACAAAGCTCCCCCACATGGGAGATGAGACCCACCATACGGTGATCCCGCAGTTCGTCCAGAATCACCAGAGCCTTGTCAAGGCTCCCCTCATCCAGACTCCCAAAACCTTCATCAATAAAGACCGCATCCAACCGGATACCTCCGGATCGGGCCTGGATGGAATCGGCAAGCCCCAAGGCCAGACTGATAGAAGCCATGAAACTTTCCCCCCCTGAAAGGGTGGCGCAGGGCCGGGTCTTGCCGGTATAGCCATCAAATACTGCAAGGTCAAGCCCGGTCAAAGCCCGGCCAGTTTCCCGCTGCATGTCCAGAATCAAGGAGTACCGGGACTCGCTCATCCGCTCAAGCCGCTTGGTAGCAAAGGAAGCAACTTCCGCTAGGTATAAGCCCAACAGCCACGCATCAAAGGAGCGCTTCTTGGGATTTTTCCCCGCGAGATCTGCGCTCAGGGCATTGAGGCGTCCGCTCTCCTTTGCCAGGGTTTCGTGATGTGCAGCAGCCTCCTTGAGCAGCGCCACGTCCCGCTCAAGGTTAAGCAATTTCCCCTGGGCCTGATCCCGCTGGAGTTCTGCTTGTTCTTGGGCCTTGGCCAAGTCCTCAAGTTTACCCCGTACTATCCCCGGATCCGCTTCCCCGGTGCTGCCAAAAGCCGCTGCTTCGACTCGAATCTGCTCAAGACTGGTTTTCAGTTCAGCCAGGAGGGACGTGAGCCGTGCACCTTCCTCCCGCCACCGGGTAATGGCGGTTTCTAGGGCCTCTGCCTGGTCAGGGTGCAGGATAGCCGCTTTCAGGTCCTCTCTGGCGGCAAAGGGGGAAGCGGCCAGGGCCGCTTCCAGGGCAACGACCGCGTCCTGGTATTTCCTTGCCGCTTCATTCCGGTTTATCCGGGCTGCGGTTTCTTGTGCTTCTGCACCGGCCAAGTCCCGGCCTGCCTGTTCCCGGGCATCCCGGTATGCGGTAATTCGCTGCTCCCGTTCCTTGATTCCCTGTTCCAAGACCTGGAGGGCTTCCTGTGCCCTGACCCAGACCGGTTTCCCCGAAGTATCCCGGCCAAAACCCCGTTCCTCCAAGACAAGACGGTGTTTCTCCTGGATATCCTCAATCGCAAGCCTAAGACCTCGGTGTTTCTCTGCGATAACCGCATGGTCTTGTTCAGTTTTCCCTAAGGCCCCTTCCAATTCACGAAGGGCTTCATACAAGCCGGGAATCAAGGCTCCGGCCTTCCGGGCCTCGTTTCGCCTGCGGGTGAGATCCTCAAGCAGGGTGTGCGTCGTTTTAAGGAGCTGGGATACCGCCTGCGCACTTGGCAGCTCAGAAGGGAAACACTCGGTAAGAGCCGGATCCCCCTGGGAAGCCTCCCTGATCTGGATAGCAGTCTGCCGAAGGACTGCAAGCTGGTGCTGCACCTTACCAAGTTCTTGGCTCTGGGTTTTCAGCGTGGTCTCCTGGATGGCCGCATCCCGTTCAGCGTTTTTCAAAGCATGTGCCAGAGACTCGAGATCCTGGTCCATACCAGAAACCGCTGCCCCAGGTAGTGCAGGATGAGGATGCGTTCCAGAACCGCATACCGGGCACGGCTCCCCAGGGATAAGCGTGGCCGCCAGGTGGACCGCCATATCTGCCTTTTTTGCCTGCTCAAGGTCCTGTACCGTAGTTTCCAAGCCCAGAATCCGCTGGGTTAATTCCTTTTGCCGCGCTTCCCCGGTACTGATACGGCTTTTCAAGACCCCTTCCTCAATACTGAGGTTTCCTGCTTCTGTGGTGAGGCTTTCCAATTGGAGAAGCCGCTCCTTACGCTCCCCCAGGGTTTCCCCTTGGGCATCCAGAGCTTCCA
>JAISGE010000125.1 GCA_031263265.1 Treponema sp. | reverse complement strand
TCCCCAGGCTTCACGGTACTGGAAATTTCCTTGGCATACATCTGCAGCTCTTCCCGCCGGTTTTCCCGGGAGTTTTTGTCATACCACTTGGCTAGGCTGCCGGTGATGCCCAGGTCTTTGATTTTTCGCATATACTGCATCATGGTGCGTACCGCCTACCTCGAAAAAATGATACTGCCCGCACATGCTTTGGCGGTGATGGCGTATTGCGGTGCAATGCCTGGTTGCCCGATAATGGCCTGTTTTACGGTGGGTGTGGTCGATCCCATAGGAGAAAAAACCAGTACATTTTCAACCGTGCCCGAAGTTTCTATTACCTGGCCACTGGTTGCGGAAGCGTCAATACGGTAAACTCCATCCACAGGAATTCCCATCTCAATCGTGCCGCTTACCGCTTCAAGGGCCATATTCCCTGAAAGGAGATGCTTTCCCAGCGTAATCGTTCCTGAGGTTACGGTGTAGGATCCCCTTCCCGTTGAAACCGGTATGGCGAGAGAACCGCTTATCACGGTTACGGTAGATGTGTTGCTGCGGATCTCATGTACGGTTCCTGTTCCACTGGTAAGGTTCAGGATACACGTTCCAGAAGCCTCCAGGTTTGAAGCCATAAAAGTACCGGATGCATGCGTAATGTGAATGTCTTCTCCTCTGATCAAGCCCATTTCTAAGGTGCCGTTTTTATGGTTGATTTGAATAGTACCTGCGGATATAAGGCTGGTCTCAATACTCAGGTTCCCACTTTCAAGGGAAAGCAGCAAATTACCGGAAAATGCAGGGGGAATGGCTAATACAATCTCTGGGGTTTGTCCAAGACCGATGCCCCGTCTGCCACCGGTAATAACGAGGTTGCCATTTTCATGGGAATAGGTGGCTTTTAGAGCTTCTGTGTTCTGGCTCATATATTCCTTGAGGACAAATACATCTGGTTCACCGGTACGTACCTGGATAGTACTGGCTGTGTAGGCAACCGAAAGGGTACTCACCCTGTGCAGGGGTATGGTTTGGGTATGTACCACTTCCCCTTTACCGGAAGCAAAACCCTTTACCACTATGCTACCGGTACAAAGCAGTACCCAAAACCCTATAAGCCCAATTTTCATAAAATCCTCCGAAAGGTTCTTGTGTGTTCAAGCGTATTACGTTAGACTTAATGATGTAAAATTAATCGTTTATATCTAACTATATCTATGATACTAACTAACGGTGTTAGTGTCAAGGGTTTTTATGCGGTATGAAAAAATATGAAGAAAATTGAAATTTCTCAAAAATGGATTGTAGAGAAAGCTATCGATCTCTTAAACGAGAAAGGGATTGCAAAGCTCACCATGCGTTCTTTGGCAGAGGCCCTGGATATTAAGGCCGCTTCTCTTTACTGGCATATCAAGAATAAACAGGATTTATATGACCAGATTGCGGAAAAAATGTGCGCTGACATACAGCCAGCCTGTGGATTAAAGGACCCACGGGCCTATCTTATGGAAGTGAGTGTCCTCTACCGTCAAAAACTGCAGGCAGTACGGGATTCGGTTGAAATATTTATGCATTCAGCCCCGGTTACGCCTCAGCGGTTTGAACTTATCAAGAATCTCCTGATTTGCCTGTTACATATCGGCATTAAAGAAGAAAACTGCTTACTTGCCGGAAATATATACAACAATTATATTTTGTCTTTTGTTGCAGATGAAATTATTATGCAGACAGAACACAAGGAAACCCCCAATCCATTTACCAGTATTTTAGGAACAGCCTATAAGCCATTGAGTAGTGATGAACAATTTATGCGGGGACTTGAGGTTTTATTTGCCGGATTTAAAATACTTGCATAAAAAGAGGTGGTTTCGTTTAAGGCTCATGGCGGCAAGGGGGACGGTATGGCTTGTGGATAATTGAGGAGCTAAAAAAACCTTCAAGATGTTTGGCTGGGGAGATTGCTCTCCTCAAATTGATTAATTTGACAGCCTGGTTATAAAGGTATAGAAAGGATAGCCGTACCCCGTGGGAGCATGGATTGAAAGGATTGAAATTGGTAACGTGTGAATTATAATTTACAATGGAACTATGAAAGAGATACGAAGAACGGACGTTTTCAAGCAGTATATGAAAAACCTGAAGGATGCTACCGGAAAAGCCCACATAGACCGCAGGGTGAATCGGCTCCGGCAGGGTAATGCTGGAGATTGCCGTCCCATAGGTGACGGATTGTCCGAAATGCGTATCCATTATGGCCCTGGTTATCGGGTTTACTTTGACGATGCTGGGCCGGAAATCATAATCCTGCTCTGTGCTGGAGACAAATCCACCCAGCAAGCCGACATTGAAAGGGCTAAGAAACTTGTTAAAGAGGAGAAGAAACAAGATGAAAGTAAGTAAATGGGATATGGCGGAATTTATCGACACGAAAGAAGATGTCATTGCGCACCTTGCCGTTGCCCTGGAAGAAAATGATACCGAATTTCTTTTAGACATAATCGGCGCCCTTGCCCGTTCCGAAGGCATGAGTCAAATTGCCCGTGAATTAGGCGTAACTCGTGAAGGACTCTATAAATCACTGGCCCCTACCGGGAACCCTTCTTTTGAGACTGTATTGAAACTGCTTGACATCCTGGGATTCCGCCTCAGGATAGAGCAGAAAGTATCCGCATAAACCAGCCCTCATCGGCGAGAATAATAAGCGGAACCTGTATATAAGCCATTTAAGCCAAATAAGCCCTTTGAGACCTCTTGAAATAACATCAAAGTTATTGTATTACAATGAATTGTATGTAAGATAATGAAATAGGAAAAATAGCCAGCTCCAGCTTCCCAAGCTCGTGACGTGGGTTCGACTCCCATCAGCCGGCTTTAAGGGTGTTTTTTAGGTAATAAGGAATCACCCTTGTTGCCTTTGTTCCTGTTTCCTCATTTTGCAGAAGTGTACATTAACATATAGACATCAATTAACGAGAGGGTAGCACCACGCTGCATGGGAGGAGGAGTATCTATGCGAGTTTTTTCTAAATCGTCAAAACTAGATGAGGTGTGTTACGACATCCGCGGGCCAGTACTCAAAGAAGCGAAACGCCTTGAGGCCGAGGGCTTTCGGATATTGAAGCTCAACATCGGTAACCCCGCAGTATTCGGCTTCAACGCCCCTGATGAGATCATCCACGACATCATCATCAATCTCCAGAATGCCCAGGGCTACTGCGATTCCCAGGGGCTATTCTCTGCCCGGAAAGCGGTTATGCATGATTTTCAGTCCAAGGGCGTGATGGATGTGCATATCGAGGATATCTTCATCGGCAACGGGGTAAGTGAACTGATTACCATGTCCATGCAGGGGCTGCTTGATTCAGGGGATGAGGTACTCGTACCCATGCCCGATTATCCCCTATGGACTGCGGCGATTACCCTTTCAGGGGGTACCGCAGTACATTATCGGTGCGATGAAGGGGCCGGGTGGAATCCAGATATGGATGATATTCGGGCCAAGATACACGCCCAGACCAAGGCCATCGTGGTGATAAACCCCAACAACCCTACCGGCGCGGTGTATGACCGGGAAGTCTTGGAAGGCATTGTCCGGATTGCCCGAGAACATGAGCTTATCCTGTATGCCGATGAAATTTATGACCGTATCGTGTATGACGGGGTATCCTCTATTCCTCTTTCCACGATTGACCCGGAAGTGCTGACCATTACGTTTAACGGCCTTTCCAAAGCCTACCGATCTGCGGGGTTTCGGGCTGGCTGGATGGTCCTGTCGGGGAATAAAAAAATAGCCGCAGAATATGTTGAGGGCCTTGAAATGCTTTCCAACATGCGGATATGTCCCAATGTGCCGGCCCAGTTCGGCATACAAACCGCGCTGGGGGGTTATCAGAGCATTAGGGACCTGATACTTCCTGGAGGTCGGCTCAAGGAACAGCGGGATACCGTGGTTAATCTTATCAAAACCATTCCTGGTCTTGAGGTAGTCATGCCCCGGGGAGCCTTGTATTGCTTTCCCCGGATCGATACCAAACGATTTGGCATCACCGACGATGAGCGGTTTGTTATGGATTTACTCCAGGAACAGCACCTGCTCTTAGTCCATGGCCGGGGGTTTAACTGGAAGGAGCCGGATCATTTCCGGGTGGTCTTCCTCCCGGATAAAGAAACCTTGCGGGATGCTATGGGTCGAATAGGTTATTTTCTGGAACATTATAAACAAGACTAGGGCATAATAAAAAAGACGATACACCTGGACGTCGATTTGTGTATCGTCTGTATAATCTGAGGTAGTTCCCTCCCCTGATACTTATATATCGACGGTATATAAGGGGACTTGAGCAGTTTTTTGAACTACGGGGATTTTCGATCCGATAAACCTGCCTTTTCCACTCCTTCAAAGGCGGTCCGTAGCAATTCCTGGGTATAGACATGCTGGGGGTTTTCCATGATTTCCCGGGTAATCCCGGCTTCCACGACCTTTCCCTGTTTCATGATGAGGATATTATGGCAGAGACGCTGGAGAATGCGAAGATCATGGCTGATGAAAATATACGAGAGTCCCCGCCGTTCCTGGAGTTCTTGCAAGAGCGTAAGCACCTGAAACTGAATGGTCCGGTCGAGGCTTGAGGTTGGCTCGTCGAGCACGAGGATACTCGGCTCCAAGACCAGACTCCGGGCAATACAGATCCGCTGGCGCTGACCGCCGGAAAACTCATTGGGGTACCGGGAAAGCACTTCCTCATCTCCCATACCCACTTCTTTAAGACAGGTAAGCACCCGTTCCCGCCGTTCTGCTTTAGTTCCCAGGCCATGGATCAAGAGCCCTTCCCCTACAATATGCTCAATGGTCATCCGGGGGCTGAGGGAACCGTAAGGATCTTGAAAGATGATCTGCATCTTGCGCCGCAGCGGGCGGAGGGCATCTTCACCAAAACCTTGAATTTCCGTGCCGTCAATACGGATACTCCCCTTGCTTTTCGCAAGGCCCAAGAGGGCTTTCCCTAAGGTGGTCTTGCCGCTCCCACTTTCACCGGCAATGCCCAAGGTTTGACCCCGGCGCAAGGTAAAGCTCACCCCATCCACTGCCTTGATATGACCGGTTACCCGCCGGAACAATCCCTTTTTAATGGGAAAATACACTTTGAGATCCTGTACGGCGGCGATCTCTGGGGCAGCCATATCAGGAACCGGGCTTTGGTGATCGGTGCCGGAACCGATGAGTAGTTTGGTATAGACTTCCTGGGGAACGGAAAAAATGGTATCCCGATGACCGGTTTCGATGATCCTGCCGTCCTTCATCACCGCAACCCGGTCAGCTATACGCCGCACCACCCCCAGGTCATGGGTGATGAAGAGCACTGCCATGCCTAAGTCCTGTTGTAAGGTTTTGATAAGCCTCAGGATCTGGTCTTGAATGGTTACATCCAGGGCTGTAGTAGGCTCGTCCGCGATGAGGAGCTTGGGCTTATTGAGCAGGGCTAAGGCTATCATCACCCGCTGCCGTTCCCCACCGGAAAGCTCGTGGGGATAGGCGGAGAGCCGGTGTTCCGCATCATGCAGCCCCACCCGTTTAAGCCAGTCTACAATCTGGGGCTTGGCAGCAGCCCGGGAAACACCCTGATGGAGCATGAGGGATTCGGCAAGCTGTTTTTCTATTGTATGAAGCGGATTGAGGGAACTCATGGGTTCTTGAAAGATCATCCCCATGTCCCTCCCCCGGAGCTTGCGCAGTTCCTCCGCGTTCATTTTAAGCACATCCCGGCCTTCAAACAGAATCTCCCCTCCAGGATAGCTAACCCAGTCTTCGCTCACGAGCCGCATCAGGGCTTGGGCGCTTACGGTTTTACCGCTGCCGCTTTCACCCACCAGGGCTACGGTCTCATGCTCGTCAATATACAGATCAATCCCATGAACCACCTCGTTCACCGGAACCGGTGGAACTAGGGAATTGGCAGTTTTTCGCGTAAGCTGCAGGTTTCCAAAGGCAGCCCTGAAACCGCGGTACTCTATCAAATGGGTATTCGGTGCAGTCCTGGCTTTCATGGGTTCCTCCTGGGGTCAAATGCGTCACGTATCCCTTCACCGATGAACACCAGAAGGCTCAAGGTGAGGCCAAGGATCACAAAGGAAGCAAGCCCTAACCAGGGGGCATGGAGATTGGCCTTGCCCTGGGCAAGTAATTCACCCAGAGACGGGGAACCTACCGGGAGCCCAAAACCCAAAAAATCCAGGGACGTGAGGGTGGTAATAGAACCCCCCAAGATAAAGGGAAGGTAACTTAAAGCCGAAGTCATGGCATTGGGGAGGATATGCACAAACATGATACGGCTATGCCTCATTCCCATGGCTCGGGCTGCAAGCACATACTCGAAGTTCCGGGCACGCAGGAATTCTGCCCGCACTACACCAACGAGGCTCATCCAACTGAAAAGCAAGGTGATCCCCAGGAGCCACCAGAAAGTAGGCTCCACTACTGAGGAGAGAATGATCAGCATAAAGAGGGTGGGCATCCCTGACCAGACTTCCATGAAACGCTGGAAGATGAGGTCAAACCGGCCTCCATAGTAGCCCTGTAATGCCCCAAGACTTATCCCCATGAGTGAGGAAAAGATGGTCAGGCTGAGACCAAAGAGCACTGAAATCCTAAAACCGTAGATGACCCGGGCAGCCACATCCCGGCCCCGGTCATCGGTGCCGAAGATATTTTCCCTCGTAGGCGGCGAAGGGGCAGGACTGGGTAACGCATAGTTGATGGTGTCATAGCTAAACCAAATCAGGGGCTTGAGCATCCAGCCGTGGGCTTCGATGCGTTCCGTGATGTAGGGATCCCGGTAATCGGTATGGATGTCAAACTCCCCATCAAAGATAAGCTCAGAATAATTATGGAAGACGGGCACATAGAACTTTCCCTTGAACCGGACTAAGAGGGGTTTATCATTCGCGATACATTCCGCAAAAAGGCTCAACACAAAAAGAATGCCAAAAACCCAGAGACTCACCAAAGCCCGTTTGTTTTTCTTGAATCGCTCCCAGCGCGTGAGCCGCCGGTGTACTGCGGAAGCATGAGGAAACATCATCGTTGAGCCTCAAAGGAGATCCTAGGATCAATAATGGTATACAGCACATCACTCATAAGGGAGAGGAGCAGCCCCATGAGGGTGAAGATGTACAGGGTAGCGAAGATCACCGGATAATCCCGCTGCAGGGTGGACTCAAACCCAAGAAGCCCCATACCCTCAAGGGAGAAGATCACCTCGATTAAGACCGACCCCGTGAAAAACATGGCAATGAATGCTCCAGGAAAGCCGGCAATAACGATGAGCATGGCGTTCCTGAACACATGCCCTAAGAGAATTTTCTTTTCAGTGAGTCCCTTAGCCCGGGCAGTCATCACGTACTGTTTATGGATTTCATCCAAAAAGGAATTCTTGGTGAGCATCGTCAGGGTAGCAAAGCCCCCGATGGTGATGGCTATAACCGGCAGCACCAAATGCCACAGATAATCCAGGATCTTACCTGGAATGCTCAAGTCTGCAAACGTAACCGACACTAAGCCGCGGAGCGGGAAGATCCTCAGAAAACTTCCCCCACAGAAGAATACCACCAGAAGCACCGCGAACAAAAACGAGGGAATGGCATTGCCCAAGATCACCGCGCTACTGGTCCATAGGTCAAAGGGACTGCCGTTTCTTATGGCTTTTTGTATACCCAACGGAATAGACACCAGGTATATGATCAAGGTACTCCACAGTCCCAGGGAAATCGACACTGGAAGCCGTTCCGCGATGAGGGCCAGCACCGACCGTCCTCTGAATAGGCTATCCCCAAAGGAAAAGGTAGCGTAATTTTTAAGCATATTCAGGTACCGGATCCCTAAGGGCTTGTCAAAACCGTACCGTTTTTCGATTTCCGCAATCACCTCTGGATCAAGGCCCCGAGCGCCCCGGTACGCAGCAGAACCACTGCCGCGAAGCTGCTCCCCAGCCCCTGGGGATTGACCGCCTCCACTGATACGCTGAACCGCACTGTTTTGACCCAAGCCCTGCATATCCGCAATGGCCTGATCCACCGGCCCTCCGGGGGCTATCTGCACAATAAAGAAATT
>JAISGE010000115.1 GCA_031263265.1 Treponema sp. | reverse complement strand
AGATTGCCGGCAGCGTTTCACAAATGGCCGAGGACATACGGACCGTCAACAACGGCGCGCAGGAGATTGACCGGTTGGCCCTTGCCAA
This sequence comes from Treponema sp., assembly GCA_031263265.1. Taxonomy (GTDB): domain Bacteria; phylum Spirochaetota; class Spirochaetia; order Treponematales; family Breznakiellaceae; genus JAIRLU01. The sequence goes on along the minus strand of JAISGE010000115.1, from coordinate 7,249 downwards.
TCAGACATCGATCCGGTCGATTGTAAAAATCGTGGACGGCTTTGAAGTCTGAACCCCTGCGCGGAGAACCGCCGCGGACGCGGCTTGATAGGATTGACTGTTCCTATAAAACGTGAGTTCAATAAGGTAATCACTGTATAAATCAAGCATATCCCCACCCATGCTTTTATACTATCCTTTCCGGCCATTATGTCAACCATGCGTAACATGAGTAAGTAAATCTCTCCATAAAGTATTCAAAACACAGGATGCAGATGCCATTTTCCGGGCAGCCCGCCGCGAATGTTCCTGGGGCACTGTTCTGCGCTGCAATCTGCGGTTTCGTATACGCCATAGCCTTTACCTCCTTCCCGTGACACACACGGATAGATTCTTAACACGATACATTTTCAACATCCTTTATCACCATAACTAAGCAGCAACACGGATGCCGCCGTTCAGGACAGCTTCAGTTTTTTTGTTGCATCGTTCACACTCTCGCCCCGCTTTCTTGATCGCGTTTAGTCTGGGCAAAAAATGCCGTTTAACTATCTGTATACGACCTTTAACTTATACAGCCTGTTCTATCGCGGTGGTTCCCGCAGACAACGGCTACTTTGCCTTTCTGCTATTCAGCATACTTTGCAGATCACCACCGACCTCTAAACTGCAGTTTTTTAAACCGCCGAAAAAAGCAAAACACCCACATGGGGTTATATTCCCACCTCGGATATTCCATCTTTGAATCTCCTTGTGAGAATTCCATCCTCATACATTTCAAATCCCACAAACTTATAGAAACAAAAACAATCACCGCTTGGACAAAGCTGCGAAGAAGGGGGATGTACTCCTATTGGGAGTGTTATTTCATCTCCACAACGCAAACAGCGATAATAATGATATTCTTTTTTGTTTGCCATAATTTTCTCCTTCCGTAGTTTATCCTCATTGCGGAGTTTCTTAGTAAGCAAGCCTACGCCCGCCTTTCTTAACCGGCCCGCGTCCAGCGCGAACCGGGTGTCAGACATCCGCGCGTCCCTAGAACTGCCGAATGGCGCGGACGTTATGACCGTGGAGCTTATAGCCCCCGTAGCCGCTGTTGTAGCCAGTGCCATTCTGCTCTCCATTGTTGAAGTTCTGAGACCATGCGCCATTACCTTCGCCACCCTCGGATGAGGACCAGTACCAGTCATTGCCAAAGCCGCCAATGTCATCCATCTTTAAATTCAAATACATAATCCCCAACTCGACCTTGCTCGGAAGATACCAGTCGTCATAGCCGCCGGATTGCAGCCTGTCGCAGAGCCGCGCCGCTGCCATATTTTCCCCGGTCTGAAGCGCATGATTCATGATTGTCTGTGTATTCTGTTTCCCCGTTCCCGCTTCAGTGTTTGTTCTACTCACAGCGCCACGATTCGCCGCCCATTGGATGTTTTTCCCTTCGGTGGAGGCGGGCGCGGCTTCCAGATACCGCCAGCCATCTGAGTCGTTTCCCCTGTCGTAGAAGATAAACCCACCGGCGGGTCCTTTGTCTCCGATCTTGTAGGTTTTAGGCACTTCTGGCGCCGGGGTCTGAGCCGCCTGTGCCGCCTGTGCTGTTTGCGCCGTTTGCGCTGTGCCGCCACCAGACGAAGCGTTCCGTGTGGTAGCGGCGACGTTTGCGGTCGCGCCGCTTGTGGTGGGCGCAGGGGCGAATCGCTCTGTCAACGCGGCGATGGTCGCGCCGTTGGGAACGTTCCGACTCCACTGTCCTTGCACCCCAGCGCTCTGCACCTCGATGGCTTTCACCTGTACCCGGTACAAAGAGCCAAGCTTGCTCACCGCGCCAGACACGATGCTCTGCGCCCCCAGCATTTGCCCGATACTCTGGGCGGACTCGTCGCTCACCTCCCCGGACATCTGAAAGTTCAGTTCCGCCCGGATAGTGTCCAGCTGTTGCCGGTCTACCACGGAGAATACGCCGTCATTTACAGCATTCTCCGAAAGGACGCTGAGAATGTACTCCGAAAGGTCGGGGTAATCGCTTTTGATGTTGAGAAACACTGCCTTGCTGTTCCCCGGCACCCTGCCGTTGAGGTAGGTCGAGGCCTCCCGGATTGCAGCGTCCAACTCGTCCGCCGGGCCAGTGGATTGCGCGGAGACAGGAGCCGGGCTGCCGCCGCAGGCTGAAAGAACGGCGCAAAGCAAGGTCCATCCAACCGTCATACAAAAAAACCGTACCTTAATGCTTTTCATAAAAACTCCTTTGCGGTTTCTGCCGCTTTTCTTAACCGGTCCGCGTCCAAAGCAAAACCGGGTTAAGTTCTCTGCTAAAACGCCATTTCAGGCGTTACACTTTACATTTGCCTCAACATCTAATTTGTGTCTTGTCTGACGATTCGAAATCTAGTATTGCTACCTGTAAGAAAACCGCTGAAAACATCTCCGGTTATTGTTCCTTCCAGATCAGCAAAGCCATAACCACTTGGGCGTTCAATCCATTCAGTGCCTTTAAGATAAAATTTTTCTCTTGACCGATTATATGATACCTGCATATAGTATTTGCCTTCGCTAGAGTTTGAGCGACCGGGAAGATTGTAGAAATCAAAAATAGCCAGGTAAGCACCTCGTTCCTCATAAACACTTAATATCAGAGCGGTTTCCCCTTGTCCTGCGGTATAGCTACCCTTCCAAACACCGACAAGATCGTTCTCGGAAACCTGCCGTGGAGTCTGCACCGCCACCTGTGCCTGTGCGGGTGTAACCACGGATGCCGGTGTCTGGGCTTGCGCCGTGCCGCCACCGGACGAGGCGTTCTTTGCGGAAGCGGCGGCACTTGCTGTCGCGACGCTTGTGGCGGGAGCCGGGGCGTATCTTTCCGTAAGCGCCGCTATAGTCGTGCCATTGGGAATGTTCCGGCTCCACTGGCCCTGCACCCCGGCGCTTTGTACCTCAATAGCCTTCACCTGTACGCGGTAGAGTGAACCTATCTTGCTCACTGTGCCAGACACGATGCTCTGCGCCCCCAGCATTTGCCCGATACTCTGGGCGGACTCGTCGCTCACCTCCCCGGACATCTGAAAGTTCAGTTCCGCCCGGAGAGTGTCCAGCTGTTGCCGGTCTACCACGGAGAATACGCCGTCATTTACAGCGTTCTCCGAAAGGACGCTGAGAATGTACTCCGAAAGGTCGGGGTAATCGCTTTTGATGTTGAGAAACACGGCTTTGCTGTTCCCCGGCACCCTGCCGTTGAGGTAGGTCGAGGCTTCTCGGATCGCCACGTCCAGTTCGTCCGCCGGGCCAGTGGATTGCGCGGAGACGGGAACCAGAATGGGAGCGTCCGCCTCACCCGCCGGGGCTTGTGCGGAGACAGGAGCCGGGCTGCCGCCGCAGGCTGAAAGAACGGCGCAAAGCAAGGTCCATCCAACCGGCATACAAAAAAACCGTACCTTAATGCTTTTCATAAAAACTCCTTTGCGGTTTTAATGTCCCGCCGACAAAATTATGAGACGTAAAACCTCTGTCCGTTCACCCCCAGTTCGTGCAGTCCCAGCAGATAGGTTTCTATGCTTACTTGCGCGGTGGGAAGACTGGAATGAGACTGATTCTCGTTGAATCTGCCAACGGGCGGGTTGAGTTTGGTTGTGTAGGTTTTTTGGGTATTTCCGTGCTGGGTCTGGTTTTAGGGGGTTGACACGCCGTCTTTTATATAAAGTATAATCGGGAGCCGGGAGCCGGGAGCCGGGAGCCGGGAGCCGGGAGCCGGGAGCCGGGAGCCGGGAGCCGGGAGCCGGGAGCCGGGAGCCGGGAGCGTAGGCTGTGGTTGCTCTGTCTTGGTCAAAAGCATGAAAGTATTGTAGTTATTTTTGAAATGTTGCGCAAGTCCCGGTCAAGGATCTCCATGTTTTAGTTCGGGGAAAAAAGGGATATTTACATTACCGTACCTGGTAACGTACAATTAAGTACGTTTGAACTGTATACCCAGCAGAGAGGCGTGGCAGTGAGTATACCCTTTTTATCAAATACGTTGGATAATACCTTATATACCCTGGGCTTTTTCACCAAGATTATACGCAGCACCGGTTATTTCATTATCCGCGGGCATATCGCGTTTAAGATTCTTATCATGCAGATCCTGTTTACCTGCGTGGAGGCCCTGGGGATAAGCAGCCTCCTTGCGTTGGGTATCGGCGTGGCGGTTATTGGTATTGGGATGCCGTTTCTCGTCAGCTTTTCTCAGGAACGGCTCATATACTCCCTGCTCATTACCGTTATTACCCGGGAATTGGGGCCGCTCCTTGCGGCGTTCATCATCGCAGCAAGGTCGGCTACTGCCATTGCTACTGAAATTGCCGGTATGGTCATTTCCCACGAAGTGGAAGCCTATATTGCCGTGGGAGTTGACCCCATTGAACACCTGGCAGTTCCCCGTTTCCTGGGGGTAACCATTTCCATGTTTTTGCTTAATTGCTATTTTTCTCTTTTTGGTCTGGTAGGGTCTTTCCTGGTAATCCAGCTTTTTAATCCCCTGCCTGCATCGGTATATTTCGATAACCTGCTGCAAATATTAACCTTGCCGGATCTGCTCATTTCCCTGCTTAAAAGCATCAGTTTTGGGATGATCATATCCACCGTGGCGATCATTGAGGGTTTTGCGGTGGAACGGGCAAGTACGGAGATTCCCGTGGCAGGACTGCGGGCGGTAAGTTCCGCGTTTACCGGGTGTATTGTGATAGATATTCTCTTATCTGCGCTGTATTATTCATTATAAGGCACTCGTATCCTGTTTAGCTAAAAATAAGCCTAGTATCGGTACATTTACGAGTAAGGAGCGGGATGATGGAGCCTATCATTGCATTACAAGCAGTATCGTTTTCAACGCAAAACCAAGCGATTCTTAGGGACATATCCTATCAATTTCAGGAAGGAAAAACTACCGCCTTGGTGGGTCCTTCTGGCGGGGGTAAAAGTACGGTACTCAAACTCGCCGCAGGTCTCTTAATTCCCAATGAGGGACTTGTCCGCTTTCGCGGGCAGGATATGGCCGCCATGAACCGGGGGCAGACCCTGGAGTTTCGCCGGCAGAGTGCGGTGGTCTTTCAGGATTCAGCGCTCTGGGCAAACCAGAATTTGTATCAAAATTTAGAACTTCCCCTGCGCATCCATTTTCCCCAGATATCCAAGGCGGATCGGGAAAAACGGATGCAAGAAGTCCTCTCCGAGGTAGGATATACAAAAGACCTGATGATACGGCCCGCGCAGCTTTCTATGGGGGAACAGAAACTTATCGCCTTTGCCCGGGCTATGCTCTGCCGGCCCCGGCTGCTGTTCCTGGATGAATGGACCGAGTCCTTGGATAGGAGCGCAGCCCAGCGGCTGGTGGATAAGGTGAAATACCATAAGGAACAGGGGGCCACCATCATTTTGGTAAGCCACGATTTAAGCATCATTAAGAGTCTTGCGGATTATATGGTGATGATCTTGGGGGGGCAGATTACGTTGACCCTCAGGATAACCGATATCCTTGCAGATGAGTATCTTGCCCACTATATTGAAACCGGAATCGCCTCATGAAATTTAGGATCCGCTTTGCCGACCAAATAGTGGGGGTCCTCATTATCGTGGCGCTCTTTTCCCTGCTTTTTATCCTTTTCATGCTGGGGAAGAGTCAACGGTGGTTTGCCAAGGATTACAGTTATACCACCTATTTTGACACTGCCGCAGGCTTAAGCGGTAATATGCCGGTTCAGTATAAGGGATTTACCATCGGTAATGTAAAGTCCTACCGGCTCACCCCAGATGACCGGGTGGAGGTCGTGTTTTTTATCTATGAGGCCTATATTGACCGGGTCAGAACCGGCTCTCTAGTGGATATTAACGTAAGCCTCATAGGCTTGGGAAGCCAATTTCAGTTTCATCCCGGATTAGGGCAGGAGCAACTTGCCGAAGGGGAATTGGTTCCCAGTGTCCAGTCCCCTGAAGGGAAACAGCTCATCAAACGTGGGCTTGCGGCGCTTCCTGTCCAGGATGACCGTATCACGCTCCTCATCAATAGGACCACGGTGCTTTTGGAAGATACCGATAGGGTTATACGGCTCGTGGGGGATGCCTTGCAGGGTACAGATACCTCAAGCCTGGGCCGGACATTTAGAAACCTGGAAACCACCATCGCCCAGGTTCAGGGGCTATCGGGAACCGTTAATCAAGACTTGGATGCGGTCTTGACTGAGGTACGCGGCATTTTAGGGGAATTACATCCGATAATCGCCAATGTGGATACCCTTTCCCATAAGGTTCTTGAACCTGAGGGACTTGTTTCCCGGGTGCTTGATACCCAGGAAGCGGATTCGGTCTACTCAAGCCTTGTATCCTCGCTTAGGTCTGTCTCCCGAATTCTGGGAAACCTGGATAAAACCTCTGATCTGCTGCCCAGAGAAGCCGCGGGGATAGTTATGGAAGTGCGGACAAGCCTCAAAACACTAGAGGATGTGCTGGTTGCCCTGACAAATAACCCGCTTTTGAAACGGGGCATCCCCACCCAGGTTCAGACCCAATCACCAGGCACCAGTCCACGGGATATTGCATTCTAAGCCTATGACCATAGCCTGGCATACCGCCTTCTTTGATGCCATCAGACTGGAACTCTACCCTTACCGGGATGTCCTGAGTTTTGAGTTTGAGCACCCCCTGAACAGCCAGCCTTTGAGAATAGACGTGCTTATCATCAAGAAAAAGCCGGGCATAACCATAGAACAGCCCATCGGGGCTATCTTCAGGACGGTAAACCTTATCGAGTACAAAAGTCCCAAGGATCATGTTTCGATAGCAGATTTTCACCAGGTAGGGGCCTACGCGAGGCTGTACAGTGTCTTGAACGGAGTGGACATCCGGGACATGACCATCAGTTTTGTGGCAGAGGCATATCCGAGAGAGCTGGTCCATTATTTACAGGAGGCGTACCGGTACGAGGTAGTGGAAGAAAGGGCCGGGATATACCAGGTGAAGGGAGATATTGTGGGGATCCAGCTAGTGGAGAGCAAGCGCTTAGATGGGGAAGCAGGGGTCTGGCTCCAAGGGCTGCGTAGCGGGTTGAACGGGGAGGGATTACGGGCGATATTAGAGAGAGGGATAGGGATGCCGAAAGGGGCACCGTTATCGGCATATATGTACGTTGTATTACAGGCGAATAGTCCTGGGTTCAAGGAGGTACTGAGGATGTCAGAAGCGTCGTTTGAGGAAGTGTTGGAAGAGTTTGGCTTGACGACAAAGTGGGAAGCTAAAGGCTGGAAGG
>JAISGE010000194.1 GCA_031263265.1 Treponema sp. | reverse complement strand
GCCCGTATTCCTGAGAATACCATTGATATGATTTTTGCAGATCCCCCCTATAAGTTATCCAATAATGGGTTTACCTGTAAGAGCGGCCGAATGGCCCCGGTGAATAAAGGGGCCTGGGATACAAGCAAGGGAATAGCAGAGGATACGGCCTTTCATGAGACTTGGATAGCGGCCTGCCGCCGGGTCTTGAAGCCTGAAGGAACCCTATGGATAAGCGGTACCTATCACAGCATCTATCAGTGCGGCTATGTGTTGCAAAAGCAGGATTTTCACTTCCTGAATGATATTGTCTGGTTTAAACCCAATGCTCCCCCCAATTTAAGCTGTCGGTTTTTTACCGCTTCCCATGAAACCTTGCTCTGGGTCCGTAAGGATAAGAAGGCGAAACATTACTTTAATTACCAGGCTATGAAAACCGGCGCGTTTCCCGAGGATAAACTCAAAACAGAAGGGGCGCAAATGCGTTCGGTTTGGTCCATTCCCACTCCCGCCAAACAAGAAAAGATAAGCGGCAGGCATCCAACCCAAAAACCCTTGAGCCTCTTGACGAGGATCATCCTGGCTTCCACGAAACCAGGGGACATCATCCTTGACCCCTTCAATGGGAGCGGGACCACCGGTCTTGCCTGTAGTATCGTAGGGGAGCGGTTTTATATCGGCGTCGAGATTGATAGGGTATTCTGCGAATTAACGGAAAATCGATTACGCGCTGGTATGCCTAACCATGCGGGAGAACCGGAAGAAGCCTATGCTGTACGATGCTAAAAAAGGCGCGTATGCGTGCAAGCAAGGCAAAGTACTAGAAACCACGGTGGAATCGACCTTGAAAGCCAAGGGCTTTGAAATTGTCATGTTTCGTGATTGGCAGCGGATGAGAGAAGCCTATTCAGATAATGTCCTTGTAAAGCATTGTCCTTTTACGAATATTTATAAGCATATCGGATATACTGAATTCTTGCTCACGTCAAAGACCTATCAAGGTACCAAAGGGGCAATGAGGATCGAGTGTAAATGGCAGCAGTCTTCAGGGAGTGTGGATGAGAAATTCCCCTATCTGTATCTGAATTGTATTGAGGCCATGCCGGAAAAACAGATTATGATCGTGGTGGATGGTAACGGCGCCCGAAGCGGCGCGGTATCTTGGCTGAAAGATGCGGTCAAGTATAAGAGATATACCACCGGAGAAAACAAAGATAAGGAAATTATGGTGTTTTCCCTCATGGAATTTATACAATGGGCAAACAGTACCTTCCGTTGAAAGGATAGTATGATCGGGATGAAAGAAAAAATAGATATACGAAGTGATACGGTAACCAAACCTACTGAGCAGATGCGTCAGGCTATGGCCGCCGCCCCAGTGGGAGATGATGTGTATGGCGATGATCCGACCGTACAGGAGCTTGAGTTCTTGGGAGCGGAACTGATGGGGAAAGAGGCTGCGGTTTTTGTGCCTTCCGGGACTTTTGGAAACCAATTAGCCCTCTTTACCTGGTGTCAGCGGGGGACCGAGGTGATCCTGGGGGAGGAGTGCCATATCCTCCAGCATGAAGCAGGGGCCGCGTCGATCATTGCAGGGGTGCAGACAAGACCTGTGGCCGCGCCTGAAGGAGCGCTCAACCCTGACCAGATCCGCAGGCGGCTGCGGAAACGGGAACTGCACGAGCCGGCAAGCTCCCTGATTTGTCTTGAGAACGCTCATTCCCTGGGCAGAGTAGTACCCTTAGCTGCTATGGATGCGGTGAGGGCCTTAGCAGATACCTGGGGAATTCCGGTTCACCTGGATGGTGCCCGGATTTTCAATGCCGGTGTTTGTCTTGAGACAGACGCAAAAACCATCGCAGCCCGGGCAGATTCAGTGATGTTCTGCTTATCCAAGGGACTATGCGCTCCGGTGGGTTCTCTCTTGGCAGGATCAAAGGACTTTGTGGCAGAAGCCCGGATGAAACGAAAGATTTTAGGCGGGGCTATGCGTCAAGCGGGCATCTTGGCTGCCGCAGGGATCATCGCGCTCAAAGAGCAGACAAAAACCCTCTCCAAGGATCATGAACGGGCCAAGAAGCTGGCCCAGGGACTGGCAGCCATACCGGGTATCTGCATCAATCCCCAAGAAACGGATATTAACCTGGTTTTTTTCTCCTTTTCCCCTGCCCAGGATCCAGCGGTGGCCGCCCGGATACACGCTTTTTTTGCTGAACAGGACATTCTCATCAATCCTCCTTCAGAGGGGGTATTCCGGTTTGTTACCCATTACTGGATAGGGGACCAGGACCTGGAGCGTATCCTAGCGGTTTCCAGAGCTGCATTTCTAGGAAAAACAGGGGAGGCATCATGAGTTATGAAGCGCGTAGGAACCAACTCTACCAGTTGATGGTTGAAGAGCGGATTAGACTGGTTATGTTTGAGCATACCGAAGGTCGGCAGGATTCTGCGATTCGTTGGATGACGGGGCATCCAGGGGATGGCCTTTTGTTCCTGGGTTTTGATCGCCAAGGGAAAGGGTATTCTCTATTGGTTCCCTGGGATATCAATATCGCCCTGATCCATGCCGAAGTGGACAGCCTCATCTCCTATACTGAATTTGAGCGGCAGCCGCTCAAGGCCATCCAGGGTGCGGCAGCTTATTTCAGTATCCCTTTTGGCAGTAAAGTTGAAATCCCTCCGGTTACTCCCTATCCGCTTTTTCTTCACTACGTGGAGGCCCTCACTGATTTTGAGGTTTTATGCCGGGATGGAGGGCTTCATCGGGAAGTGGAGTTCTTTAGAGCAGTCAAAGACCCGGCGGAGATTGCAATTTACCAAACCCTATCAGCCATCACCAATGATCTCATGGATGTACTGGAACAGCGGATCCGTTCCGGTGAACTGAATACCGAAGAGGCGGTAGCGCTCTTCATTGAAGCAGAATGTCGGAAGCGGGGTTGCGAAGGTACGGGTTTTGAGACCCTGGCCGCAGGTCCACAGCGGAGTTTTGGTATTCATCCTTTCCCCGCGTATACGAGTGGGGACTTTGCCACGGCGGGACTTTCCATTCTGGATTTTGGGCTTAAGTATGCAGGCTATACCAGCGATGTTACCTTGACCTTTGTCCGTCCCCCCCTTTCACGGGCTCAAGAGAAGATGCTCACCCTCACTGAACGGGCCTATCGGCTGGCCTTGGCCATGATAGGAGAAGGGGTAGCTACTAAGACCATAGCCGCAGCAGTGGGCGCCTTTTTCAACAACGCCAAAAAGAGTATGCCCCATGCTTTGGGTCATGGTATTGGACTTGAGGCCCATGAGTCACCGGCACTCAGTAACCGGACAGACAACAGCTGGGTACTGAAACCTGGTATGATCTTTACCCTAGAACCGGGACTCTATGATCCTACACACGGGGGCTGCCGTCTGGAAAACGATATACTGCTCACCCCCAAAGGGTTTGAAGTATTGACCAATGCGCGCATTATCCGGTTGTAAGGTCAAAGGTTTCCCCTAACCGGAACCGCGATACAGATGCGGGGAATGGGAGGTAACATAGGATTCCCTTGAACCAGGAGGCCTTGGGGAAAAGGCATTGGCTGCTACAATACAGCGGCGATCTGTTCCCGTACCATTTCGCCGATGATGTCCGCAGGGGTTTTATGGGCGGCTATCGCCCTGGTCAAAAGGTAATCCGCCGTAAACGAGTCAACCGTTATTGAACGGGCGGATTGGGCCGCCGCCTTTCGCTGGG
>JAISGE010000120.1 GCA_031263265.1 Treponema sp. | reverse complement strand
GGAGTACTCATATACCAAAAAAATAACGGACCTGCGATTGAAATTGATATACCCAAGACCCTCAATGGTAATAACACTCCGTTCATCGTAGTTGACGGGGATAGTGTCCATCTGGTAGTTGTCTCAAACCAGTCTGATATTAATTACTGGAAGATTGCCAATGGCGCCCCTTCTGATAGGAAAGTCATAGCCACGGGTACTTCGCTGTTCCTCTATGGCGACGTAGTACTGAGCGGAAACAACCTCTACATGGGTGGTTTTGTCGGTGGAAAAGCCGTGTATTGGAAATACCCTAAAGATGCCGCTTCAGCAGAAGCAGTATCCCTGAGCGATGAAACAAGCGCGATTATAGGCGGCATAGCCAAGTCAGGCGACTTCATCTATCTGGCAGGAAGAGAGCAGGTGGATGGAGGACCCCGGCCTTTCTACTGGAAACTGAATACCGAAACTAACCATGTTGATAAAATATCGGTTGATACCACAGGTACTATTACGCATATTGTCGTATCCGGGGACACCGTTTACCTGTCAGGATCACAGGGAAGTCCTAGCGTTGGGGGATACTGGAAGGTCAGCAATGATACGGATTCTACCTGGTGTCCAATCGATGGCGCAACATCAATGACACGTCTTGCGTTGGACGGAACGGATCTATACGCTGTTCGCTCACATGCAACAAGCGCGGCGTACTGGAAAATTAACGCAGAGACCGGAGAGATCCTGCAACAGGTACCAGTGGCCTCAAGCGACACCGGTTTTTCGTCTATAAGCGGCATAACGGTACGGTGAGTAAACAGCTCTGACCGTATACATAAGGAGGGAATGGTGAAATACCTTTTTAAACCGCCCTAGACCCAGAGGTTTCGGGCAAAAGACCACGGGATAACCCGTGTGTGTTCTACGGTTTGGTTGTCCCTATAGCGGACAGTCAAATTACCAGTATTTTTATATGTATCTATAGGAGTTTATATGATACAAAAGAAAAACCATGGAACCTGGTTCCATGTACGATCCATCGGCATTGCGGCGCTTATCGCGCTGGCAATGTTCTTTACCGCCTGTAATAACCCGGCGCTTTCGGATGATGTTCCCGCGGCCCGGTCAGTTACCGCAGGAACCGCAACCTTCGCTGACGTTACCATTACCGGCACCATAAATACTTCCTTGAATTATCTGGTGGCCATTGGCCTGGACGAGAATGATGCCTTCGATGTCGGGGTATGGGACGTAACAAGCTGGTTCACCAACATCCCCACAGGATTAAGTGCACAGATAGTATATGCCCTGAACGAGAGTGCTATAATCCGCATAATCGGTACGCCCTTGGCAGTAAGTTCCTTATACATCAGATGTACTATACCAGGATCCGCTCTTATGTCTGGAACCCCGATTACAGTCGACATAAACCCGAACGCGGCGTACAACATCCTGTGGCCCTACAGCTCCTGGACCAATTCGCAGGCGCTTACCAGCGGTTCGGTGAATGCCGCGGCCTATGGAAACAACCTCTTTGTCGTAGGAAACCGGAACGACAATTCCGCGGCCTACTCCAACGGCAACGTGCCCTCAGGCTGGTCGCCGATACCGAATGGGATTTTTCCCAACGTAAATGCCCATGTCTCCTCGATCATCTTCGTTGAAGATAACCGGACCTTTTATGCGGTCGGCGATAGCGGAACCATGTCGTATTCCACAAACGGTAAGGACTGGTATCTCATCGGCACCGGGCTGCTTAATAATTCGGATATCCGAGGCATTGCCTATGGAAACGGGATTACCGTCATCGTGGGAACCGGCGGACAGGCGCAATATAAAACAGGGTATCCAGCCTACACTGGCTGGACTTCGATCTCGGGAATATCCACCTCCGGCAACTACAACAGCGTTGTCTTTGGCCAGCTTCTGGGGACTGCCAGTATGTTTGTGCTAACCGGTCAGAATGCGGTTTCCGGGTATTCCATGAACGGTATAAACTGGACCCCCACCACCAGCCAGACCGCGGCGATTTTCTCCGGGAGCGAACCCTCCCAGGCAAGTATCAAGCAAGTGGCTTTTGATATTGTCCACTCCAAGTTCGTGATCGTGGGCTACCACAAGGCCGCGTATGCCACCGGCAGCGGCGCCGGCGGTTTGACGAACTGGGTAGGGGTGGAGCTTTCCGACATCATGGAGATCAGCGACAAAAGCTCCTGGCTTAACGCCGTTACCTATGCCAACGGCTACTTTGTGGCAGGCGGCAGCTTGGGCAAGTCGATCGCTTCAACCGATGGGTTCAACTGGGCCGTTACCGGAGCTCAGGGACAGTTCCCCGGTACCACCTCCTTTGTCAACGCCATCACCTACGGAAACGGAAAGTACCTTATCGGCGGCGGACCGGACAATGGCCCCGGCGTCGGCGTCTACAACAATTGACCTAAGAACCAGGTAAAAATCGCCCTAGCCTGCCCCTACCGGGAAACCCCCGGTCAGGGGCAGGCGCCACACTTATTATAGGAAGATTATATGTCCGGCAATGAAGATTGGGTCCCCGAAACAGAGCAGGACCTACAGGACTTATGCGAAACATGGGACGATGGACTGGCCGACCCGGCCAACACCACGGCCTTCGGATGGAAACCGGAGGAGGTTACCCTTACCCGCGGCCGGGTCTCCGGCTTTCCGGCCGCCCGGGCCGCCTACCGGGAGGACAATTCCACCCGGAACCGGATCAAAAAAGACGAGGCCAAGGAAGCGGCGAAAGCGGACATGCGGGACTTCGCCAACACCTCCATCCGCTACAACAAACTCATGGCGGAGGAGGACAAGCGGTATTAAGGCATCCACACCCCGGACCCCAACCACAGCCCGGCCGCAGCGCTCACCAGCTACCCGGAAGCGGACACCTCGGTGATCCGGTGGATAATCATCTACTTTTGGGACAGCCTCACCAAGAAGCGGAGGAAACCCCACGGCGTTCACGGCGCGGAGATTCGCTGGGCCATCCTGGACCACCCCCCGTCCTCGGTGAGCGAGCTTATCCACTCGGAATTTGACACCGCCGCCTCCTTCATCCTGATCTTTGACGAAAGCGATCGGGGGAAACGAGTGTACTTCTGCTTGCGATGGGAATCCACGACGAACCTGAAAGGCCCGGATGGGGAGATATATTCGGCGATTATCCCGTAACTAAGAGCAATGAGCAAAGGAAGAGAAGAGGGGGTCGTCCAGGGTTCAAGCCGGGCGGCTGTTTCAGAGAGGATAAGGAGTAGAGGACAGTGAAGTTAGGGAAAGTAAATTATGTTGCCTGGATAACGGGAAAGACTTTCGTCGGACGTAAGCAGGGATATGCCTTCTGCCCGCGCCTGAGCGAGCAGAAGACGATCGAAGGGGTCTTTGTGAATCTGCGGAAGTTCGCCGACCGCCAGGACATGACGGCTCGTGATGTCAAGTTCCTCGTATCCGTTGTCCAAACAACCTCGATAGAGCGCAAAGGGATCAAGGTGAAAATCAAGGCGGCCCAGCCCTTTTTTAATGACGATTTCCCAAATGCTTGCAGGACTGAAACAAAGGACATTCTCAGGATTGGCAATACAGGGAACCGCCGCTTTTGGCAGCGTTCCGGCGGCGGCCCAAATGAGTATGTGCGTGTCAAGAAGGATTTTCATCTTTTCCCCTCGAAAAGCGCGGTTATTTCCTCCTGCCCCAGGGTGTCAAAATCCGACGGAACAGAGACTCGTCCCTTCAAAAAACCGATGCGCGTTGGAACAGTTTGCGCTGCTTCCGGCCGTTTTTCCCCGGCATCGGAAAAGATAAGGGTGAGTTTGGTCCGTCCGGCGTCAATGGTTTCCGGCAGGGGCTGCTCAAGCCGCAGGACCCGGCGGTCCCGGTCTATTTCAACGGTTTGTTCTATGGTCATGGTTCCAATATAGAGCGACATGGGTAGGCAGTAAAGCAATGAACAAATGAAGAGGAGGAATAAAAAACAATGCAAAAAAAGGAAATGCTCTTTATTTTATGGAGGTAATTATGAATAAGCAATGGATACTCATCTGTCTGGCCTGCATCTGTTTGTGGGCCGGCTGCGAAGACACCCTGGGGCCGGCAGACGATCCGGAAAGCCAAATCCCTTTGGCCGCGCCGGAACAACCGTCCCTGACCCCCCGGAATGAGCGGATCGACGTGGCTTTTACCACCGTGGCCACGGCTGATTCTTATGAACTGTGGTATGGAACCGGTCCTTCCCCCTCAACAGCCTTGAGGGGGCCGGAGCTTACCGTAGCAGGCCGGCTGGTAAGCGGTACGATCACCGGCCTCACCAATGGTATGACCTACTATGTGTGGACCAAGGCCATATACCCCTACGGGGCTTCCGGGTTTAGTGAAGGGGCCGAAGCCATTCCCATTCCTCCGCCCTCTACCCCGGCCCCTCCCCTGGTCAAGCAATCCGACTCAGGGCAACTTGAACTGAGCTGGACACCGGTAGAAGGCGCGGAATCCTACGTGGTGTATTTCCATACTACAGGAGGGGTAAGCCCACCGGACAATAGTTCCCGGGAAGAGGTCCTCAACACCAGTTTCTTACTTAAGGGCCTTGATGACTCAAAATCCTATTACATCTGGCTTGCAGCCAGAAACTCCGCAGATGAATCTCCGGCTTCTAGCCCGGTCTCCCAAAGCCCGGGTCGTGCAGGCGCTGCTCCCCAGCCACTCCCGCAAAAGCCAAGTCTCGCGTCCGGGGACGGACGGGTTACCGTAACCTGGCCAGGAATTTCCACTGCTTCCTCGTATATTGTGTATTACAACACCACCGGTTCCACCCCCACCCAAGACAACCCATGGCATAAAGAGATCCCCGCGACCCTCCCCACAGTCAGCGCGCGCATCGACGGCCTCAGCAACGGGATATCCTGCTACGTCTGGGTCCAGGCCAAGAACAGCGCCGGGTCTTCCAGCCTCTCCCCCAGCAACAACACCACTCCCCACGGCAAAGAAGCCTTGAACCTGAACAACAGCAGCTTCGTGGTGGGTAAAGCCGCAGCAAACTTTTCTACAGGAGGCGACCGGGGCTGGCGCAAGCAAGAAACCTCCATAGGCAACCTCTTTGCAGACAGCTCTGCGTGGTACATCCGCACCAAATACCCAGAAGAACCCATTGACTTTGTCTTGCTCCCCTCCCGGATCGTCTCCGGCGGACTGTCCAAGGGGAATATTACCATAGCCTCCCTCACCACCGTGCAGAACACCGCCTCATACGGGTACGACTGGTCCCTCTCGATCATCACCCTCACCGGGTCCCAGGTGATCGACCTTTTTAGGGTCGCCGCGGACATCCCCCGGAACGGCGGCGGCGGTCATCCCACCGGGGGCTTCCACCTCATATCCTCCGAAGCCCGGCACACCATCGACTACACCACCAAAGAGCCCAACACCCGCGGGGTAACCAAGGACCTGACCATTAACGGCGTGGTCCTGGTCAAGGACCATCAGCCCACTACGGATTCGGCGCTGCTTACCAAAAACTACCGGATCGTTACCATGCAGTACCTCCTTGAAGGGGGAGACGACTACACCTACTACGACGAGGTCTATAAGGGGGCGTTGGACAAGGGCACGGCAAACCTGGTGAAAACCGGCATATCCACCAGGGATGCCATAGCCTTCTATATCTATGACTTTGACGAACCAATTCAGCCGGTAATCGACGGCCGTATCACCCTCATAGGCGGGGTGGTTATACCGTGAGGGTCCAATGGAAACCGGTGGTCCTGTGGCTCTTATGCCTGGGTCTCTCCCTTGAGGCCCAGGACGCTGAACCGGAAAGGGACGACCTGATCCTGCTCCCCGAAGCCGGGGTCGTGGAAACCCCGGATACCGCGGACCGCATCACCCAGGAAGACATGGAGCGGGAAGGGGCCGGGGATCTATGGGAAGCGGTGCGCCACGTGCCGGGGCTTATCATCACCGGCGGAGGCCAGCGCAATGATTCAAACTTCATGGTCCGGGGATACGGCACCGACAGTGTGCCTATCTTTGTGGACGGCGTACCCATTGCCAACACCTACCGGGGAGACGGAGACGCGGCCCGGCTTTTAACCGGAGACCTGGAAGAGATCGAGATCCAGAAAGGCTTTAGTTCCTCCTTGCTGGGACCCAATACCCTGGGCGGGGCGATCCAGGTCCGCACTGCCCGGCCTAAAAAGCCCTTAGAACTCAGCTTCAAAACCAGCCTGGACCTGGACAGCCGCTTTGCTTACAGCGGTAATACCCAGGTGGGCAGTGTGGGCACAAAACTTGACTGGTTCTACGGCAAGGCGACCTTTCAGTACCGGAACATCGACCACTTCCGCTTGAGCGACCGGTTCATCCCCTTGGACGAGGCCCCCCCGGAACAGGGGGGCAACCCCCAAAAAGCCGGGAACCGGGTGTGGTCGGATTCAGTGGATCACAAACTCACCCTTTTGGCCGGCCTTACCCCCATCCCTGGTCTTGACCTCAGCGGGGTGTACATCCTGCAAACCGCGGACAAGGGGGTTTCTCCCCCCGCGGTCCTGGGGGGCAGGGACGGGTATGTGATCTGGGACTGGCCCCGCTGGGACCGGCACAGCGTTTCCCTGAACTACGCCTTTGATACTGAAACCCTGTACCTCAAAGGCTGGACCAACTATTCAAAATACGACAACCGCTTGGATCAATACTACAACTACCGGGCCTGGATGCAGGATATGCACCTGCCCTCAAGCGACTACGATGAATATTCCATTGGTTCCCACCTGGAAGCAGGGTACGCGTTTAACCCGGCCCACAAACTTGAGGGAGCGGTTACGTACAAGCAAGAAGATCACCGGGGCATAGACGCGGGCATGGAAACCAGCCATATAAGGGAAGACACCTGGTCCGCAGGGGTGGAATATACCGGCAGGTTCTTACCAAAGGTTTCCGCTCGTGCAGGCATCGGCTTTGACGCGCTTATTCCCCAGGAGTTTCAAAGCCGGCTGAACGACGCAATGATCGCCCTGGGAAGCGACTGGTACCTGGTCAAGACAAAACAGAAGTTTTTACTCTCTGCCCAGGCAGGGATCTTTTATGATCTTACGGATAACCACCAGGTACACCTCACCTATGCCCGGAAAAACCACTTCCCCACCATGTTCCAGCGGTATTCTACCCGTTTCGGTGAAACCCTGCCCAATCCCCGGCTGGGAAGCGAGTTTGCCAACCATTTTGAACTGGGGTACCGGGGTATTATCGCCCAGATGCTCCACCTGAACGCCGCGGCGTATTACAGCGAAATTACCGGTAAAATCGCCCGGATACGGATAGCCAATCCTGTATCACCGGATGTTTCAGTGGAATACTACATCAACCTGGATAAAACCGCTACGTATGGCCTGGAACTGGGGTTCACCTGTTACCTTTTTGAGTATTTCACCTTGGGCGGGGCCTTTGCCTTGAACAAATACCGGATATTGGACAGCGTTGCCGGGGCCGAGAAGATCACCTACTACCCGGAAGGGACCTTTAATCTGTACGGGGAACTGTACCCCCTTAAAAGCCTCAGGATCATCCCCAGCATGGAGTACACCGGCGCCCGGTATGTGAACATCGAAGGAACCGAAGAACTGGGCTCATACACCCTGTTCAATGTAAAAGTTGCCTATGATTTTCTCACCTATTTTTCCATCTCCCTGTCTGTGGAAAACCTGTTCGATGAGTTATACGAAATACGGGAATATTTTCCCCTGGCAGGAAGAACCTATACCCTTGCCTTGAGCGCAAGGTATTAGCATGAGCGTTACAAAAAAGGAGTTATGCATGAAAACAAGGAATCGTTTTGTTTGGTTCTCTCAAGGGGGCCTTTGCCTTGCCCTGCTGCTGTTCCCGGTA
The DNA here is from genome assembly GCA_031263265.1 of Treponema sp. Lineage (GTDB taxonomy): Bacteria > Spirochaetota > Spirochaetia > Treponematales > Breznakiellaceae > JAIRLU01. The sequence goes on along the minus strand of JAISGE010000120.1, from coordinate 17,450 downwards.
TTGACCGGCTGTGATAACTTAAACAGCACCACTGAGCCAGACCCAAACCGGGTCTATGCCGCGCCCTCCCCTGGCCCATCCCTCACCCCTGGGGATAGTCAAGTACAAGTCCAATTTACCGTGGTGGCCACTGCCACGGCCTATGAATTGTACTACCATACCCTGGAAGATCCCGACTCCGCCACGAAATTTACCGGCGACATCACGGTGGCGGGAAACCTGGTTCAGGCGTTTATAACCGGGTTACAGAACGGGGTTGAATACTTTGTCTGGGCCAAAGCAATGTATAACGGCGGGGTGTCTGCTTTTAGCGAGCCGGGAACCGGTACCCCTCGTGCCAAACCTGCTGGCCCGCCGGCAAGTTTTAACGTATCTCCCAGCGACGAGGCCTTAGAGCTAACTTGGGACCAAGTGGCTGAAGCTGATTCCTACGTGGTGTATTGGGACACGGTGGGCGGAACCGAGCCAGGCCCAAACAGCCACCACGCTGAATTTTCAGGGGACCCGGTTTGTGAGGTCATGGGCCTCTTAAGCTCCTTATCCAATGGAACCACCTATGCTCTATGGATAAGTGCCAAGAACACCTCCGGGGAAACCGGGTTCAAAGGCCCGATAAGTGGAAGCCCCTCTCCATCGGTCTCGACTCCCACCGCCCCGGGAAGGCCCCGGCTTACCGCCTCGGAATCCAAGATCATCGTCCAATGGAACGCGGTCAAACAGGCCAAAACCTATCAGGTGTATTACCACACCGCCACCGACCCTGCTGGTGCAACCCTGTTGGAAGATGAAATAAGCGCGGCCCCAGGAACCATGAACGCGGCCATTACGGGTCTTACCAATGACCAGGCTTATTATGTATGGGTCAAGGCCACGAACAAAAGCGGCGAATCCGGGTTCAGCCCTTCAAATAATACCACCCCTCATGAAAAAGAAAAGCTGAACATAAACAACAGAAACTTGATCATCGGGAAAGCCGCCCAACGGTTCCCCAACGAAGAAACCGGCAAAGGGGACCGGTTAAGCCGTAAACAGGAAACCGCACTGGGGGATCTGTTGGTGGATTCTATGGTGTATTGGATCCGTAAACATAAAACCGAGTACCAGATAAGCGGTACCATAGATTTTGGGTTTGTAAACGGCGGGGTCATCACGCGTGGCCTGGATAAGGGGAACATCACCGTGGGAACCGTCCTAAGCCTGCTCTACGGCGACCAAATGAGCGTCCTCACCTTAAAGGGGAACAAGATCCTTGATCTCTTCCAGTACGTGGCCCAAGTACGCCATACCGGGGGAGGGGGCAGCGGTACCGGGGCCTTTGGTCAGGTATCTAAAGAAGTCCGGTACACCATAAACTACACCTACGGCAGCGACCCCACCAGAGGAGACTTGCAAGGCTTTACCTTGAATGGAGAACCCATAGACCCCAATAAGGACTACACCTTCATAACCTCTACCTATCTGGTAGACGGCGGCGACGGCTACGGCGCGTACCTGCTCACCGACCGGCGCAAGGACACCGGCCTGGTCATCGCCCAGGCCCTGGCTGAATACATCTACGATCAAGACATGGTTCCCCTGGTTCCCCAAACCGACGGCCGTATTACCCTTGTCGGGGAAGTGTGGAGCACGACCATGCAAGCGGATACCGTAACCGGTGCAAGCCAGTCGAGCAGCATCAACGAGCGTTAAAATGGAGCGGCCTATGAGTCAAGGGATAAGGACTTATCCAACAATCATGTTGTTGCTGGCTCTTGGCTCTTGGCCGCTCAGTGCTCAAGAGGCCCCTGGTGATCCCATCCTCTTAGCCCCCGCGGAAGTGGTGGAACAGCAGGATACCCCCAACGTGGTTACCCGTGAGGAGATGGACCGGGAAGACGCCCTCGACCTCTGGCAGGCGGTCCGCAATGTTCCCGGGGTCATCCAATCCGGCGGCGGTGCGCGCAACGACTCAGGGTTCAGCGTCCGGGGCTTTGATTCGGCCTCTATGCCGGTCTTCGTGGACGGGGTTACCCAGGCAAACCCCTACCGGGGAGACAATGACGCGGCCCGTATGTTAACCGGGGATATAGAAAGCATCACCATAGAAAAAGGGTACAGCACGATGCTCCTTGGCCCCAACACCATGGGCGGTGCGATCCTCATCAGGACTGCCCGGCCTAAAGCGCCTTTTGAAGCCTTGTTTACCAGCGGTTTTGGGTTTGATGTCTTGGGTAAATTCGCGGATAACCATGAAATAGCCAGTGTCGGGACCAAGGGAGAACATTTTTACACGAAAGCCACGTTTCAATACCGGGGCATAGACCACTACCGTATCCCCTATCTGTTTGAACCGACCAAGAAAAACCCCCAGCAAAAAGGAGACCGTCTCTGGTCCGCGTCCAACGATATAAAGTTCACCCTCCTGGCCGGCTGGACCCCTGCCGACAACCTGGACCTTTCGCTTACCTGGATCTATCAAGACAGCAACAAGGGCTTTTCCGCGCCTGCGGTCAATGGCATGGATTACGAAATATGGGAATGGCCCTATTACAAACGCCAAACCATCAGTCTTAACGGCGAATGGACCCCCGACTCGCTTACCCTCAAAGCCTCAGGTTATTTCCAAAAGTTCGACAACCGCCTGATAGACTACGGCTCATGGGCTAATTACGAACTGGACATGCACAACCCCTATTCTGACTACGATGACTACACCGGAGGCTTTCACCTGGAGGCAGCCTGGGAGATAAACCAGTGGAACAAGGCCGAAGCCGGGATAAATTTTCGGCAGGACCAGCACCAGGGACTCACCGGTGAAGAACTCAGCGTCCGCGTAAACGAGGATATATGGTCCTTTGCCGCGGCATACACCGTAAGCCCCCTGTCCTCCCTGCACCTTAGCGCGGGATTAGGGTTTGATCTTTTTTCACCCAATGAATTTTGGGGAGAACGCAACGAATTTTTCAAGGAACTGGGCTTGGACAATCTGGGCTATATAGAAAAAACCAGGGCCTGGAAACTCTGGGTTGCAGAAGCCGGCATATACTACACCCTGCTCTCCAATCACGAACTGCATTTTACCTACGCGCGTAAGAACCATTTCCCTACCATGTTCCAGCGTTACTCCACCCGGCTCGGTGAAAGTACTCCCAACCCGGACCTTGGGCCTGAATGGGCCGACCATTTTGAACTGGGTTACCAAGGCCGGCCCCTTACGAGCGTAAAACTGACCGCAGCAGCCTACTACAGCAGTATCACCCAAAAAATCGTAGACATCCGCGTCCCCAAACCAGACTACACCGCGGTTACGGTTCCCTACAGTGTCAACCTGGATAAGACCGCGATGTGGGGCATAGAAACCAGCCTTGAATGGAGCCCTCATCCGGTCCTCACCGCGGGACTTACCTTTTCATGGAACCGGTACAACATCATCGACAGTGCGCTTGGGGTAGAAACCTTGAGCCTCTACCCTGCCCACACTGCAAGCGCTTACGGAACCATTACCCCCATCAAAGCCCTCGCCATCATCCCCAGCGTTCAATACGTGGGAGAACGGTATGCAGACACCAAAGGGGAAACCGAAATTGACGGCTACTTCCTGGTCAACCTGAAAGCAAGCTACGAACTGCACAAAAACCTGAGCGTCTCCATGAGTGTTGAAAATGTGTTTGACGTGCTCTACGAGATACGCCCCTATTTTCCCCAAGCAGGAAGGACCTACAACCTGAGCCTCACCGCGAGATACTGACCCCGACAAACGCCTGCAAAGGGTAAACCAAAGCTATTCTAAGATTGACAAACTAAAATTCTTCAAGGATACTATAAGTATATTTCGTTTTTTAGGAGGAAATTAATGAAGAAGTTGGGTATTACGCTCATTATTCTTGTAGCCCTCGGTTCCCTGGGGTTCGCCAAAGGCGGTCAGCAGGGGGGCGGAAGCAGCAGCACGCAGGCCGCGCTGATTGGTATTGCCATGCCTGAGACCCATGTGCAGCGTTGGCAGAAAGACGGCGCTAATCTCAAAGCCGCGGTGGAAAAGCTGGGGTATCGCGCGGAAGTTGCCTACGGCGATGCGGATCAGAACCGGCAGAACCAACAGATCCAGAACTTTTTGACCAATGGTGCCAAATTGCTCATCGTCGGTAACATCAATGATGGCGTGAACTCTGCCATTGCCGATGCTGCCCAGGATAACGTAACGGTTATTGCTTATGACCGGCTCATCATGAACTCTGGGGACTATGACTATTACATCACCTTTAACAATTACAAGGTGGGTCAATTCCAGGGCCAGGGGCTTGAAACAGGGCTTAACCTCAAAGAGGCAAGCGCGGATGCACCTAAGTACATCACCCTTTTTGCCGGTTCTCCCACGGACAACAATGCGAAGTTTTTCTTTGATGGGGCCATGAGTGTGCTCAACCCCTATATCAAGAGCGGTGCCCTCAAAGTAATCGGCCCTTATCCTGAGACGTCCGCGGATAATGCGAACTTCCAGCGAATTGCTACCGAAAACTGGCAGGCCCCTATTGCCAAAACCAGGATGGAAAACCTCCTCAATAACGATGCGGCGAATGTGGTCCTGGACGGGATCCTCGCCCCGAATGATACCTTGGCCCGGGCCATCATCGAAGCCTGTCTTGCAGATGCCAAATATGCCGATGGAAAGCTGCCGGTGGTTACTGGTCAGGATGCGGAAGCAGATTCGGTCTTATCCATCAAAAATGGGCAGCAGTACATGACTGTATTCAAGGATACGGCTAAGTTGGCGGAAGCTGCGGTTTCATTGGCAGACCAGATCATCAAAGGCCAAACCCCTTCTATTCCTGGGGCAACTCTGGCTTCAGGGGATCTTGTCAGCATCGGTGACACCGGCAAGAAGCAGGTTAAGGCATACCTCTTGGAACCGGTGATTATTACCCAGTCTAACTGGCAGGTTCCGCTTGATGCAGGGCATTTCACTGCTGAAGAATCGGCTCGTCTGAAATAAGGAGCCAAAAAAAGCACGGATTGGGGGGAACCGTTCCCTTCAAAACGTGCTTTTTTAATACGCGAACAAGGGGAGATTATGGGGGATTACATTCTTGAAATTGAAAACCTGAGTAAAGACTTTCCCGGAGTGCGGGCCTTAGATAAGGTCAATCTAAAAGTAAAAAAAGGGGAAATCCATTCCCTTTGCGGGGAAAACGGTGCAGGAAAATCTACCCTGATGAGCGTTATCAGCGGGGTATACCCCAAAGGCAGCTATGAGGGAAAGGTCTTCTATAAGGGACAAGAGACCAATTATCACAGTGTCAAGGATAGTGAAAAAGAGGGGCTGGCCATCATTCATCAAGAATTAGCCCTGAGTCCCTATCTCTCAATTTACGAAAATATTTTTCTAGGACACATGAAAACCCGCTTCGGCATCATCAACTGGAATGACTATATCCGCGCGTCAAAACAGTACCTGGATCGGGTGGGTCTTCAGGAAAACCCGGCTACCATCGTAAGTAAACTGGGGGTCGGTAAACAGCAGTTGGTGGAAATCGCCCGGGCGCTTTCCAAGCAGGTGGAGTTGTTGATTTTGGATGAACCCACCTCTTCTTTGAATGATGATGAAAGCGAAAAACTGCTGGATTTGATGCTTGAGTTCAAACGCCAAGGCATTACTTCGGTGATGATTTCCCATAAGCTCAATGAGGTACTCAAAGTGGCGGATACGGTAACCGTGCTTAGGGACGGGAAATCCATTGCGATGTTTGATGTTAAGGCTGATAAGCTCACCGAAGCCATGATCATCAAAGACATGGTAGGCCGGAACCTCACCCACCGTTTCCCGGTACGAAAGCCCAATCCCGGTGAAACAATCTTGGAAGTAAAGAACTGGACCGTGTATCATCCTGAGTACCATACGATTAAAGTGGTGGATAATGCTTCTTTTTACCTGCGCAGGGGTGAAATCCTCGCGTTCTGCGGTCCTATGGGCGCGGGCCGCACTGAACTGATGATGAGCATCTACGGTAAATCCTACGGATCCCGGAGCGAGGGGGAATTGTACATCAAGGGAAAGCGGGTTGTCTTGAACAGGGCAAAGGCGGCGATTGATAAGGGACTCGGCTATGTGTCGGAAGACCGGAAAAATCTTGGCCTCATCTTGATTCAGGATATTAAGACCAACATTTCCATTTCTTCTTTAGAAAAGCTGTCCCATTTTGGGCTGGTTTCTGCGCAACAGGAGATAGAAGAAGCGGAAAAATACCGGAAGGAGCTGCGGATCAAGACCCCTTCTATTAACCAGCTTACCCGAAATCTCTCAGGAGGCAATCAGCAGAAGGTGGTATTAAGCCGCAGCCTTTTGGCGGATCCAGATATCTTCATCGTAGATGAACCTACTCGAGGGATTGATATAGGTGCCAAGTCGGAGATTTACAGTATTCTGAGCGCCCTGGTAGATCAGGGAAAAAGCGTCATCATGATCAGTTCTGAATTGCCCGAGGCCCTGGGCATGGCGGACCGGATCTACATTATGAACGAAGGAAAGATAAAGGGTATGCTCATGCACGATGAGGCAACCCAAGAAAAAATCATGCAAATCGCCCTGGTTGGGTAGGGTGCCGAGAGAGGAGCATATATGAGGGATCAAGCAATTGAAAAGACCGGAGAGGGGGTGAGCATTGCAAATTTAATCAAAAATAACATTCGGAACTATTCCATGTTCCTCATGTTGGCCCTGATCATGGTGGTGTTTGCGGTGTTGACCAGGGGTACGAACCTGAATTCCCGGAATTTTACCAACATTTTTATTCAATACAGTTACGTGCTCATCCTCGCGGTTGGCATGGTGCAGGTCATCATCATTGGTGGGATCGACCTTTCAGTAGGTTCGGTCTGCGCGTTTGTGGGAGCGGTCAGTGCTATGGTCTACAATACCGGGATCGGCATGGGGGCAACCCTGCTGGCGGCCCTGGTTGTGGGGCTTGCTATCGGAGCCTTCCAAGGGTTTTGGATCGCCTACCTAAAAATCCCCGCGTTCATCGTAACCCTGGCAGGGATGCTTTTATTCCGGGGACTGACCTATATCATTACCCATGTGAATCCTATTGGGCTTAAAGATGACGGGTATAAGCAGATTGCATCCGGGATGTTGGATAGTAAAGCCCTACAGGTTGGCAGTGTACATTTCACGGCCCTGCTGGTGGGAGCCCTGGTCTTTGCCATTTACGTGGTTACCGAATGTATATCCCGCAAGAGAAACATACAGAACAAATTTGACGTAAGTCCAGGCGTGCTTTTCATCGGTAAACTGATCCTGATAGGCTTCCTGGTTCTTGGTCTCAGCCAGCGCTTTGCCACGTACCGGGGGCTTCCCACCGTGGTGGTAGTGCTGGGCATTACGGTGTTGATCTTTCATTTTATGATGAAAAACACCGTGCTTGGCAGGTTTATCTATGCGGTAGGGGGCAATGCCCGATCCGCCAAACTGTCTGGTATCAATTCTGAACTGATTACCTTTCTCGTTTTTTGTATCATGGGCTTGCTCTCCGGTCTTGCCGGGGTGGTCTCAACAGGGTACATGAACTCAGCCCTTCCCCAAGCAGGGAACCTCTTTGAACTGGATGCTATTGCAGCCTGTTACATCGGCGGTGTTTCCGCATCCGGGGGTATTGGCACCGTGGTGGGGGTTATAGTCGGGGGCCTGGTGATGAGCGCCATTAACAACGGTATGTCCCTCATGAATATTGGTTCTGACTGGCAGTACGTGGTAAAGGCCCTGATTCTCCTTTTGGCGGTGTTCTATGATGTATATACTCGGCGGAAAGCTGGGTTAGGCTGATGACACAAAAGACCGCAGCGTTCTGTTTGCATACCTGGAACCTGCGGTCGTTCTTTTAATCCGGTAAAGCCAGGGCCAAAACTTCTTCAAACCGTTCCACCGGATGAAATTCCATCCCTTTCTTTACCATATCCGGTATATCGTCTAGATCCCGTAGGTTCTGCTTAGGGATAATGACGTGCCTTGCCTTGTTACGCCGGGCAGCGATGGTTTTTTCCTTAAGCCCCCCAATGGGAAGCACTTGTCCGGTGAGGCTCAGCTCACCGGTCATCACCAGCTTATCCACAATGGTTCTGTTGCGGAGCATGGATAAAAGAGCCGTGGCCATGGTTATCCCCGCAGAAGGACCATCCTTGGGAGTGGCCCCTTCAGGGATGTGCAGGTGGATATGGTTCTTTTCAAACCAGACCGCCTCAATGCCGTACCGTTCGGTTCCCAGTTTCCGCGCTAAGGTCATGGCAATGGTGCCGGATTCCTTCATGATGTCCCCCATCTTACCGGTTAAGGTAAGCCCTTCTTTACCCGGTACCGAGGTAGCTTCGATCACCAAGGTGTCTCCTCCCATACTTGTCCAGGCCAAACCCACAGACATGCCCGGACGATCCGCCTTTTTAACCTGCCCCTCAGGAAACAAGGGTTTTCCCAGATGTTTTTCGATCAGTTTTTTATCAATGGTAAATTTTTCCGCGATACCTTTTTCACCTGCGGGTTTTTCCTCTGCCCTCTTCTCAGTCCCTTCAGTGGTAACTAGGCTTATGGGCTGCGCTCCCCCGGCATTTTCAGCCTTGTCCTGGGCTTGAGCCTCTTCTTCGGCTTCTACGAGTTGTTTTGCCAGCTTACGGTGGATCTTATCGAGGTTTTTTTCAAAATTACGCACCCCGGCTTCTCGTGCATACCCATTGGCAATGTACATCAGGGATTCCCGGGTGTATTTAACCTGATTTTTTTTGAGTCCGTTTTTCGTAAGGCTCTTGGGAACCAGGTAGCGCTTGGCGATCTCGAGCTTTTCCGTATCAATATAGCCCGGAAGTTGGATGATCTCCATCCGATCCAGGAGCGGAGACGGAATGGTATCCAGGGTATTTGCAGTAACAATAAAAAAGATATAAGAAATGTCAAAGGGAAGATCCAGGTAATGATCCCGGAAGTTGTTGTTTTGCTCTGGATCCAGGACCTCAAGAAGGGCGCTGGCAGGATCCCCCTGAAAACTCACCCCCATTTTGTCGATTTCATCGATCATAAAAACCGGATCTTTGGTTTTGACGATCTTAAGTCCCTGGAGGATCTTCCCCGGCATGGCCCCGATATAGGTACGGCGGTGCCCCTTGATCTCCGCCTCGTCCCGCATACCGCCTACCGAGAAACGGAAAAACTGCTTACCCAAGGCATGGGCTACAGACTTACCCACCGAGGTTTTACCCACTCCCGGAGGCCCCACAAGGCATACGATAGAACCTTTGGAATCTTTTTTGAGTTTTCGAACCGCCAGATATTCCACAATACGGCTCTTCACATCCTTAAGCCCATAATGGTCGTTTTCCAGTATATTCTGAGCAACCTTGAGGTCAAAATGTTCCGGCGCAGGTTCACTCCAAGGCAGGCTCGCAATCGTATCTAGGTAGTTTCGAGTGATGATGAATTCCCCTGAATTGGGATCCATGAGGTTAAATTTTTCAAGTTCTTGCTCTACTACCTCCTTGACCTCCCCCTCAAACTTGAAGGCATCCAGTTTGTCCTTGAAACGCTGGTATTCAGAACTTTTAGCGTCAGTGGTCATTCCCAATTCGGTTTTGATGGCCTTAAGTTCCTCTTTGAGGAAATAATCCCGCTGAGACTTTTCGATCTTTTCGTTGATTTCCTTCTGAATCCGTTTCTGAATCCGTAAGAGTTCCTGCTCTTTCTTGATAAAGACCAAAACCTGCTCCATGCGCTTGCGGACATTGAGAACCTCCAGGATCTTCTGCTGCTCCGCTTTATCAATGTTGAGAATACTGGCGATGAAGTCAGCGATCTTCCCAGGATGATCGATGTTAATCATGTTGAGGCGCATTTCTTCGGAAAACAGGGGATTATTCTCGGATATCTGCTTCATTTCGCTGATCAAGGCCCGGGTGAGGGCCTTTACCTCGCTGGTATCATCCTCCTCATCGTCAAGATACTCCACCGCGCCGACCATAGGATTTACCGGATTAAGGGCCTTTTTTATCCTGAACCGTTTTAAGGTAGAGATGAATATATTCACCCCGCCGTCAGGAAGGTTGATCTTCTTAACGATTTTAGCCACCGTACCAACCTTATACAGATCAAGAATCGTAGGGTTTTCACTTTCATTGGCCAACATCACCAGCCCGATGAGGCCGTCTCTAGCCACCGCTTCATCAATAACCTTCACATCCACGGGGTTTCCGATCATGATCGGGGTAAATATCCCCGGAAATATAGGACGGCCCATAAGCGCCACCAGAGGCAATTTAGGCGGAAGGATTTGATCGATAGGCACTACACTTTGTTCTGACATACACCAGCCTTTTTATTAATGTACTATTACGGTAACACGTATAGGATTCGATACCAGCTTGAAATAAGCGATAGGTACATCCTCATTATAATATCTCGTAATGAAGGAAATCTACATTTCAAATATCATAAATCTGAATATAAAAGGAAAGAGGCGTGTCTTCTACAAGACTATGGAACGGCTGACCTCTACCAGAAAGACTCCGAAGAGCCTATCCAAGGGGGAATCAAGGGTGTAGGAGGTTCCGGCAAGGTTATTGTAGATGTCCACCACCAGTTTTACCGCTTCCTGGTCTTGGGCGTATATGGCAGATGCATAAGCTGCTCGGAAAAAACCCTTTTCCGCCAATGCTTTGGTCGAAAGGGTACCGTATCGATGTTTAGCCTGGTTATCCACCACTGCGACTGGACCATCGTATCCAATGGTAAATACAAAATCTTCTCTTGATAGCATACAACCTCATTTGCCTGTTTTTTCTAAACCTCTCGTGAAATCCCCTAGATTTCACGAGAGGGCAAACCCTTAGGGTTTCTCAAGCACCTTACTGCGCAGGAGAAAAGGACTCTTTCCCCAGCCCACAAGTGGGACACACCCAGTCGTCGGGAAGGTCTTCAAAAGAGGTTCCCGGCTTGATTCCATTCGTACTATCGCCCTTCTGGGGATCGTAGACATAACCGCATACATCGCATATATACTTCGTCATATACACTCCTATGGTATTCTTGTTTAGCGTTGTCATATACCGCCTGACACCAGCAGGTATACTACAATAATAATCAATTTTTTTGGTAAAAAATTAAAAAATCCAGTTTAGCGGCTTCCCGAATCGTGTAAATCCCTTATCCGTTTCGGGAGCAGCGTTAATGTGCCGTCGAGATTTAAATCAGGACGATACGGTAGTCGGTACATAGCACAGTTCTATCTGTTGTTTGTTTTTCTCTACCCACTCGGTCAGTTTCTTGCTATGATGTATCTTCGCATCGTCTAATACCAAAAATACTTTCCGCTTCTTGCCATATAGCAAACGCTGCACAAAATCCTTAAATTTTTCCGCGTTGATACTGCCTTCATGTAATTTCCAATATACCTTCCCTGAACCGGTGATTGCCGATACGATACTCGCGTGTTCCTTTTTCTCAAGCTTTATCGTCGCCTCATCAATCCAGTACATATCCCCAGTTTCCGCTTTTACCCGGTTTTGTATCTCAGGATACGTCCTTCCTGGTTTTTCCGGGGTATACCCCCACCGTTTTAGATATTCCCCGACCGTCCGTATCGGCATATCTATACCGTATTTCTGCTGTATCACCAATTTGACCGCTTCCCGTGTCCACAGGAAAAAATCAAGTTTCAATTGGTCAGGATATTTAGCAATGAAAATCTTTTGCAGTTCTTTCTCCCGTACTTTTGTAAGGGTTCGTCCATATCCCAAGGGCCTGCCGCATTTTTTTACGGTGATGGTTTTTTCTTTGTTTTTAGTTTTCTTTAAGTCATTCCAGAGCAGGTATATAGCCTGGCGTGAACAACCAGTAGTCGCTACTATTTCAGAAGGACTACATCCGTTTTCTTTCATACGGATAATGGTGCTTCGTCTTTCTTCCAACGCCGTTTTACTGAGCTTTCTGCCGTCTTGTTTTTCCATGTTCCAATCATAGGGTTATTCTCATTATAGGTCAATATATTTATTGCCTGATCAGTATTGTTTTCTGGAGGCAGCTAACCGGGCATTGCGCCGGATTCCCTGAGGCCCAAGCCAGGAAAGCCCTAGAGCAGTTCCCTTAAACCGGGCTTTCAATTCCTCATCACTTAACGCCTCTAATGCCACCGGATCCAGATATGCCGGCAAAGGCCCTTCAGTACTCCTAACACCCTGAATGGTCCTTTGATTATGAACACAAGCATCCTGACACTCAGTACAGCCGTAAAGCCGGTTCCCCCAATTCAGGGCAATCTCCGGGGGAACCGTACGTCCATGTCCAGAAGCGTACCACTGAATACACCGGGTGAGTTCCAAGGTTCCATCCCCTCTGACCGCTCCGGTGGGACAAGCCCGAACGCAAGGAGGCTGTACCGGATCGCACTGCACACACCAGGGAAAGGGTTCCGCCTGGTGTAAGTCCGGCTCCGGTCCATCCTGGTCCAGGAAAAAGGGCAGGGTCATGGCAGCGATGATCACCAAAGAACCGGCTTCAGGGGTAATGATGAGTCCATTTCTACCCAGGACGCCCAAGCCCGCAGCTTGAGCCAGGGGTTTTTCAGGAACCGGAGAATTGCAGAGGATTCTAAAATCAGAGCGCCTGCCTCCATACTGGGTACGAAAGCTTAGCCCTAGTTTTTGCAGCCGTTTTACCCCTTCCCGGTAATAGTTTCGTTGGGCAAACGGGGCAATATAAGCGGCCCGTTCACCAGGGGGGGGAATAGGGACGGTTTCTTGCAGGTTTCCATAGGGTAGCGCAGCTATAAGCAGGGAAGGCGCCCCGGCCTGGTACGATTCCGGGATGAGGGCAGGGGAACCTTGAGCAGGATCAAACGGCGAGAGGATCCGTACCCGCACAAACCCTGCGGCAAGGGCCATCGTGTAGAGCGCTGCTTTCAAAACCTGGCCCATTCCTTCCTTTCCCTTGACTAGGGTCGCAGAATCCCCGTAGCAATCGACTGAGGCAGGAGAGAGAACGTACTCACGTTCCCCCTTAAACGAAGCTGTACCGGAAGCGGCTTATCCGTGGGGTTAAGGAATACCGCGGTTATGGTTCCATCGGTATTACGAAACGCGGTCATTTCAAACAAACCCGTGTACCGGGAAAAGGCAATGCCTTTTGCTCCGGCGTGGATGTACCGGCTAAAATGGGAGATATGCGCAAAGGAGGGCCGTTCTTCCAGTTCCCCCGTATCCCTATGGAACAGGAAAGGAGCGTCGCAGAAATTGCGGACGTGATTCGGCCCTCCCTGCTCGTCCAAGACCAGGTTCCAGTCATAAAACGCCGACACGCCGTTGTTTAAATCCCCGATAAGATCATGGGCATATTTTTGTGCATTGCGCATCTGGTCACCTTTATCAAGCCGGGAGTATTCAAGGCAGGATTCAGTATGTATCAGGATTTTTTCGGGGAATTGCTCACGGATGAGCCTGAGCGCTTCAAAGTGATCCCCAGAATACCAGTGAAACGCCACGCCTCGTATCAGGGCGTCCGTATCCTGGTCAAGAATATCCCGGGTACGCTCATAAACCCGTTCTTTATTATGATCCCAGATGAACAGTTCCACCTCTCCCAGATTCATGGCCCGAAGCGTGGGGCTAAGAAAATCGCGGATAAACTGTTTTTCCTCTTCTGCGGTGTACACGCAGGAATCCCATTGCTGTACCGCGAGCGGTTCGTTTTGCACGGTTACGCGGCGCACCTCAATACCTGCTTTCCGCAAAGCCAGCAGATACGTACCCAGGTACTTTGCATAGGCTTCCCGGTACGCTTCCCGCAGTGCACCTCCGTTGTTCCGCTTTCCAGTGGTTTTCATAAAAGCCGGCGGACTCCAGGGCGCGGCAATAAACGTAAGGGGCTTTCCCCGAGTCTTCTCCGCAGCCTGAATGAATGGCAGTAAGTACCTTCCCCACCGGGAAAGGGAAAAGGATTTAAAGGCAGTATCCTGAGGGTCAGAGACCGCTTCAAAATGCTCCAGGGAAAAATCACAACTGTCCAGGTGAATACGTCCCAGGGTATAGCCCGCACCCTTCTTGGGATCAAAGTAGGCGTCCAGTAGTTGACGCTGCGCAGCTTCACTCATAAGGGAAAAAACAGAGGCTGCGGAATCGGTAAACGCGCCGCCGAAACCCTCAATGGTCTGATACTCAATTTCCGGGTACAGATTGACGACTTCGTTTTCAGCACCCGGATCAGGGATGCACGAAAAACAACGGCGGCACACACTTTTTTTCCCCTCGGGAAACGTGGTACTGATCAATTCAAGCTGCATAGAGGTCTCCTTTATCGCAAACACCTAGGTTTATCCATTCCAATGCTCGATAGGGTATGCTATACTAGGTAGGAACAAAAATACAACAGGCAACATTTCCTTGAGTAGGATGTAGTATGGATATATGGCAAGAAACATTTTCCGTGGGTTTCAGAGATATAGATCCCTCGGATAGGCTCACGCTCGGCGCGCTATTTGATTATTTTCAGGAGGCATCCATTAACCATGCAGAGAACCTGGGAGTCGGCAGGGCGTCTATGGCCCAAACCGGGCAGTTGTGGATTCTCTCCCGCATATCAGTGGTACTTGAACGCCGGCCCCGGTATAGAGAAACCATTACCCTCCGTTCTTGGCCCCGGGGCACAGAAAAACTCTTTGCCCTTCGGGATTACCTTATCCAGGATGCATCAGCTACGCCCCTGGTTCGGGCGAGAAGCGCGTGGCTTATCTTGGACATGGAAAAACACCGGCCCTTGCGTCCCCAGGGAGTGGTGGACAAGCTGCCTTTGAACCAGGGCCTAGACGCGCTTCACCAGGGGTTACCAGGGCTTAATACCAGAGTGCTTACCAAAGTTGGGGAGCGCCGGGCCGCTTATTCGGATATTGACTATAACCGACACGTTAATAACGCCCGGTATATCCAATGGATTCAGGATATCATCGACCCAGAACTTCTGGAACAAGCTCCGCACATGCGCCTGGATGTCAATTACCTCCATGAGATTAAAGGCGGGGAAACTACCGAATTATGGTCTGCTCCCTTAAGCGATTCAGGATTCGCCTTTGAGGGCCGGCGACAAGATACGGGGCAGGCTGTTTTCCGTGCAGAACTATGGATATAAGCATCCTAGCTCCACGATCTTCCAAGAGACCGGGTTTACGGTGCCGTCTTTCAAGAAAAGACCGCCGTATCCTTGGGGTTTCTCAAGAAAACGAAGGGTCATTTCAAGCCGCCTGCCTTGCAATGCCCGCAGTTTCGCTTCTTGCTCAGGGGGATACACCGCGTAGCGCTTACCGTCTGCTTCGCTGAGGATGCCCACATAGGTGTGGGGTTCGCTGCCGTATACTTCCACCCGGCAGCGTATCGTTTGGGTATTGACCGTCATACAGGCAGCCAATACCAAGACCAATACCGTGAAGATTGCCCCATTTCCAAGCCATAGCCTGTGGTTCATAACTACCGTATCATAATATAGAGATCAATGGTTTGCTGAGACGGTTTATTGAACTTGATAGTTACCCTATCCTCCGGTACCTGTTGCCATGCATCAAGAGATTGAATAATCACCGAATAACCCGGCATAGCAAACCGATACTGGGCATCCCATATCAAAGGCCCTGTGTAATCTTCCGGGATAGGGGCATAGCCCCTGGCTGCATCGGGTATGGTCCAAAGATCAAAGCCGGTGAAGGTATACTTGATGTCGTTTATCGTCTGGCTTATGGTAGTATCAAAGGAAACGGTTTCTTGGGGCTTATGGCCGCCGCTGTAGATGAAGGCTTCCCCGTACCGGCTCAAGGCGCGGTTAAAATCCATTCCTGGGGTAGTTTTGGTAAGTCCTGCGGATAGAGAGGGTATGTTGGTCGTACTATTCTCCATGACGGCTTTAATCAGCGCTGCCCCGCCGTAGTTCCGGGCCAGGTAAGCGCCGAATGCATACACATTGGCATAAGAAATCAGGGCATCATTCCCTGAAAGCCATTCGGTTAGGGCTGCGGCATTATAATTATCAAGAAAGGTGGGTATTCTGTTGCGGATAGGATGACTCGTGTCGGTAACCGGAACCCCGATCTTCGGAGCAATCATATCTTCCGCGAGAAGGGAAAGCATTTCATCAAACCACGCTTGAGAGGGTTGCTGTTTTTTTACATACTTTTCATTGAAATGGATCATGTGCTGAAATTCATGGGCTAAGGTTGAATAGATGGCCTTTGGGTAGGTATTCGCGAAAAACGAATCAATATAAAAGAGTTCCGCATGGTTTGTCTTGAGCGTTGACTGCTCCTTATCCAGGGCTTGCTGATCATACCAGTCTTTTGCCCAGAAAAACCCAAAAATCCCGCTGGTTTGGAAAGGAGTATAATCATAACCAATATCATACACCAGGATGTGTACTGCAGGATCAGTATCAACGCCCCCATAGCTTGAGTCGGTGCTGGGAACCCCGCCCCCGTACTCATGGCCGAATAAGGAGGATTCATACTGATAAATCGTATCAAACTGCTCCGCTATGGCCTGAGCCTGAGCCGGGGTCAGCGTATTCTCCCCTGGTTTATTGGTAGTACTATAATTCGCTTGGGCTACCCATACCTTGCTGTGGATTGATTCCGCTTGCAAGATCGCGGGGATCTCTATCCATTTATCGTTTTTATCCTGAACCCAAAATTTTTTTGTAGTACCTACGGCGCTCAGGGGAAGGGCGGCAAAACCTGAGGACTCAAGGTACTGGGTTTTCCGGGAAGGGATGAGGCTCGGGAGCGGAGGAGGATTACGCATAAATCCCTGGGCGCCGGGATGATCATAGCGGGTAATGGTTTTGTCTCCTGCGGCAAATCTGCCGCTTTCCCTTAGTAAAGGAACAGACAGAACCGATCCCTGAGGAACCGCAGTAAGGGCCTGGCTTGTATTCAATGGATACCCATGGCCGGTCTCTTGAGCGCTTACCTGGTTTGGTGAAAGGTTTACCTTGACGAGAAAGAGGCTGTGTCCTTTTACACCCTCAAAGGTCAGCTCCGTACTGGTTGAATCGTCAAACGTAATCTTGTGTACTGGTGAACCGGTATAGGGGCTTGCAGGATTGATCTTGGGGATAATAAGATGTAGGTCATCGGCCGGATTTCTCTGAGCGTTCTCCAAGGGTTTACTTATATCACAGCTCATAAAGAGGCCTATACCAATAACCAGCAGCCATGAGAAACCGGCGATATACCTAGTATACTTCATTATATAGTAATGATACCTTTTATTTTCCTGATGTACAACCCAGATACAGGCTCCATTCGGGTGGCTGCCTGTTTGAGCCCATGACGTAAATGTATCAAGATTGAGATAAGATGAGCCTGGAAAAGTTAGTAATCGACAATATCAAACGGATTCGCAAGGAGAAGAAGATAACACAGGAAAAACTGGCCGAAGCGTGCAACACCGCCACCAGTTATATAGGGTTA
>JAISGE010000111.1 GCA_031263265.1 Treponema sp. | reverse complement strand
TTAGGAATAGTGTTTAGACATATAACACCGCATACCTGTTGTGAGCCGCAACATCATCAATGAGTATATCGGATCTGTAGGAACTATAAAAAACTACCGCGCTGCTAAAGCCGCTACAGTCTCCGTATTGATGATAAATAGGTCCAACAGAATATATAAAAAAGAATAGAAAAACTATCCGATGAGCATCCTGAGAGGGAAATTATCGGGGGGGGGGGGGGGGGGTATAATTCATTGTAACATAAAGACTTACAAGCTATTTTCACAATAGTAATACTACCTTTTATAACAGCATATCGCCGTTTTTATACACTGCATCAT
Source organism: Treponema sp. (assembly GCA_031263265.1). Taxonomy (GTDB): domain Bacteria; phylum Spirochaetota; class Spirochaetia; order Treponematales; family Breznakiellaceae; genus JAIRLU01. The sequence goes on along the minus strand of JAISGE010000111.1, from coordinate 5,984 downwards.
ACCCCGGTATCATCCGGTTCATCTGCAGCCTAAGTGCTTACGAACTTTTTTTAAGATCCATAAAAGCACTTGTATTTATCTATAGCACATTCATTTTTGTTTGTCTAGGGCCTTTTCAAAAAAATAAAAAAATAACTCAGAAATTTTGGCCCGATCTGCACCGGAACTTAGAAAACCCCAACATGATAGAACATAGATGGACAAGCAAAAAAACAGCGTACATGATGGGGAGGGGAGTTAGGAGGAGCAATATTGATAAGTTCTGGGGTGGTCTCTATACAGCTCTGACGTTTCCACCGACACCCCCAGGCGAAACGACAACCTTGCTTCTGGTACAATCCTTCCGTGGGTAACGCGTGCGTAAGCCCCGAAGGTTCCAACGCAGAGGCCGCGGCTAACAAGGCTTGGGTGTAAGGATGGGCTGGATGGGAATAGAGTGCCTGGGCAGTACCCAGTTCTACGATTTGTCCTTTATACATTACCCCAATACGGTGGCATACATAATAGACCACCTGCAGGTTGTGAGAAATGAAGAGCATCCCCAAACCCAGACCTTGGTGCAAATCCTGGAATAGGTTCAGTATCTGGGCTCCCACGGACACATCCAGAGCACTTACCGCCTCATCGGCCACGATGAACTTAGGTTCAAGCATCAACGCACACCCGATACACACCCGCTGTTTCTGTCCCCCAGAAAGCTCCTGGATCCCCCGGGTCTTATACCCCGGATCCAAGCCTACCAGGTGCAGCATGGCATCCACCTTTTGAATACGTTCCTGTTTCGTGCCGATCCCGTGGATTCTGAGGGGTTCTTCCATGATCCACCCAATACGCTTGGTAGGATTAAGGGCTGCTCCCGGATCCTGGAAAACAGCCTGGACCTTCCGTGCCAGTGCTTTGGATCGTTTCAGCCGTCCCTGCCGGTTCTGAGGCAAGCCGTCTATGGTGATGTCTCCTTCATACGCTATAAGCCCCAATATGCTGTTTCCAAGGCTGGTTTTACCGCAGCCGGATTCCCCCACAAGGCCAAAGATCTCCCCAGGAGCGATTTCTAGGGTGATATGGTCCAGCACCGGCTTAACCTTTTCCCTGCCGAACACCCCATAGGATCGGGAACGATAGGTGTTGGAGACGTCATGTATGGCTACCAAGGCATTAGACATATTCGGTTTCCAAAACACAGCGTACCAGGTGCTCCCCACCCAGACTCAGGGGCTCCGGGAACCGGGTCGTACACCGCGACGTAGCCTTGCGGCAACGAGGCGCAAAGGGACAGCCTGGAGGCTTTTCCTCGATAGAAGGTACTTTACCAGGAATACTGACCAGGGGCTTGCCTTTTTGGTTTTGCTGAGGAATGGAACCCATAAGGCCCTTGGTGTACTCATGGCGGGGATCCGCGAAAACCTCATCAACCGTACCTTCCTCCAGGATCTTACCGGCATACATAACCATGAGGCGATCGCAGAGACGGCTTATGAGTCCCAGATCATGGGAAATGAACAGGATGGCAGTACCAAAGTCCCGATTGATCCGTTTGAGCAGGTGGAGGATCTGGGCCTGCGTGCTTACATCTAGCGCGGTGGTGGCTTCATCGGCTATAAGCAGTTTGGGCTTACACACGATGGCCAAGGCAAGCATCACCCGCTGCCGCATTCCCCCTGAAAGCTGATGAGGATAGGCAGCCGCAAGTTTGGCAGGTTCTGGAAGGCCGAGTTTATCCATGATATCCAACACTTCCCCCTGGATGAGGCGCTTGTTTTTGCTTCCGTGTAAGCGTAAGGGTTCTGCAATTTGCCGTCCAATCGTAAACACCGGGTTAAGGGAAGGTTCCTGAAATACCATAGAGAGATCCTTTCCCCGAATACCGCACAGTTCCCGTTCTGAAAGCCCCTTGAGTTCAAGGCCATTAAAGCGGATGGTTCCCCGGGTAATCTGAATCCCCGGAGCAAGCAAGCCGAGGATCGATAATGCGGTAAGGGTTTTGCCACATCCTGATTCTCCGAGGATCCCCACCATTTCCCCAGCTTGTACCTGAAATCCTATATCATCAACCCCCAGCAGGTAGGTTCTACCGCGCTGGATCCCCACTGAAAGGTGCTGTACCTGCAATAAGGGATTCATCTGTTTGCGCTCAGTTGCACCCTTGTCCACTTACCAGTACCGTTGCCGGATTCCCTCACCAATACCGTGAAAGGCGATGACCGTTATCATGATCATCATTCCTGGAGCAAGGGCACACCAAGGGGCATTAAACAAGAAATTCTGGGATTCTGAAAGCATGCGTCCCCAGCTTGGAATAGGCGGCTGTATACCCAGGCCAAGGTAACTCATGGTTGCTTCGGCTAAAATGGCATTGGACAGACCTAAGACCGTGGCAGAAAACAGGGAATTTCTGAGGTTTGGCAGGATATGCACAAAGATGATGCGAATATGAGATGCCCCCATAAGCCCCGCGGTTTTCACGAAATCCCGGTTTTTGTATTCCAAAATACCGCTTCGCATGATCCGTACATAACTGGGAATAAACAAGATAAGCAGGGCAATCATCAGGGTATAGGGTTTATTTTCCATGAGGGAAACCATCATAAGAGCCACAAGAATACCAGGAAAGGAACTGAGGGTGTCCATGAGACGCATAAGCACTTCATCCCACAAACCACCCTGATAACCGGAAATAAGCCCCAAAGAAGCGCCCATAAGGGCACTTCCCAATACCGTGCATACCGATACGAACAAGGTATACTTCGTTCCGATCATAATCCTAGAAAACACATCCCGGCCAAAATTATCAGTTCCCATAAGATGCTGTCGCCCTGGAGGGGTAAAACGCTCAGAGGGAGCCATTCGGTTATACTCATAGGGGGTATAGAAGAGACTTACCACTACCATACCCCCTACAAGAAGCGCCAAAACAACTCCTATCTTGAAATCAATGCTCCATGGTACCTGCATAGATTCTATCCTTTACAAACACCCATGCCTTCTTTATAGAAGCAATGAAAGTAACAAGGCAACAGTACAAGGCGCTTATTTTATAATTTGATTCCGCAGTTCGTTCTTTAAGGTGTTTGCCATGGGTAAGTAGGTCGCAATGGTTACGGCCCCGGATATAGCGCCGCCAATGATGGGCACGATCTTTCCAATACCCTTGGCGAGTCCTTGTTTGGCTAGGTTTGCTCCCAGCACCTTAGCCACCTGTTTTGCTATTTGGGGTAAACCGATTTTTGCCAAGGCAATCACCGGCAGTTTCTTGGTGGTTTCTTGGCACAGAATTTCCGACATGGGCTTTAATGCGCTATTTGCTTCTTTCGCCCCGCTCATGATGCCAATGAATATGGTTAAGACCGCGAGGAAGGCGTCTTGGTCCGCTTCTCCCTCACTGTCCACCTGCAAATCAGGCCACCCATAAACGTATGCCAATTTTTGGGCGATGACAATGACGTGATAATAATATTGAGCCAAATCCGCAGGTATGGTTCCTGCCATAGCTATTCCCCCCGGAAGTCCCGCAAGAAATGAGGTGCCAGTTACAATGGTTGTATGGGATCGTATCGCTCCATCAGCTATCTTATCCAAGGCATCAGGAGCAATCCCCGCCTTTCCCGGTCCTTGATCCAGAATAGTGGCCAGTTTATCCCCGGCATATTGGGAAAATTCCTTTTCCAAGAAATTTGTCCTATCTACCCGGGCTCCAGGGATTTTCAGTGCCGCATCTAAGATACCATACCATACGCCACTACTTTCTTTTTCTTCATTTGCCATGCGTTAACTCCTTATCTAGAAAAATAGAGAACTATAATTATACCATAATAGCCTATACGCTCTTGTGTCAAGAGTTGTGCTAAGAATGAGCCGCCTGGTTTGTCCTGCCTAAAACCTAAGCCGCGCCTTGATGAGACCCTGGAAGTAACGGCCCGCGTCCGCGTCGGGGGGAAGGGGGATTTGACCGCTAAGACTCAAGGTAAGGCCCTGAAACAGTTCGTGTTCCGCAGTTATAATGGGGGTAAAGGACCGATCTTCCGGGGCGGCCATACAACCCAGGCCCAGGCTGGTATAGTCGCTGAAACGGTACAGCCCTTGGGCAAACAGGTAGTGGTTCCCCTTAAAACCCAGGGAAACCGCGGTGGAAGCATCGTCCCCAGCGTAGAGGTACTCTGCCAGGACGTAGAACTTCCCGCCGGGGAAGGTATAATCAAAGCCCGCGGAGGCTGCAAGGCCATCCTCCCTGGCCGGGGTCTGGGGATCGTAGGTGTAGAGTAGTTCCGCTGCCAGGCCCAAGACCAGGTCCCCCTTGAGGGAAAGGCCGAAGCGGTGGATACCCCAGACAAAGGCATCGTGGGGGGATTGGTATGCATAGAGCCCCTGGAGGCTTAGACGATCCCCGTGGTATTCCCCTGCAAGGCCCCCCAGGGTTCCGGCCCCGGATCCGGCAAAGGGGTTCCGGGGGGCAGCGGTAAAACCCAGGACCTTGCTATTTTCCGCAGGGTAATAGGCCAGATCCGCGCCCAGGACCGCCCGGGGCCGGGCATCCGGGAGCAGGGGGTTCCGGGGGTTCAGGAAGTCCATAGGCCCAAAGGCAAAGCCGTAACCAAAGGCCATCCGCATAAGGCCCCCCTGGAAATCGATCCGTTCCTGGGAAACCTTGAAGTAAAGCCGTTCCAGCTCCAGGGCTGCGGCGTAGTTCTCCCCTGCGACCATGCCCAGTAGTGCCCCGGTTTCGGCGTAGGTCCCCGAAGCGGCAATAAGATTCAGGGAACCGTAAAAGACGGCTCCCTCCCGGCTTCTTGCCTGGAGCCGGATATTGGCGTATTCCTCAAGACCGTAGAGGAAGGCCGGGTTTGAGCCAGTACCAGCCCCCAGGGAGACACTGGAATCCAGATACCCGGAAATGACCGGTTCCCCCTGGAGGAAGCAGGGGACCAGGACCAGCATGAACATTACCCACCGTGTTATTCTCATCGTTAAGCTCCTCGCAGCCTGAATCAGCGGCTTAAATTCCGCTGGCTGAACACCGAATCCGGGATGGGCCGGTCCATTACCACGTTCCGCGTCATCATGGTGGTTTTACTGTTTTTCCGCAAAAGGTCCCGGAGCTCGATTTCCACGGGGAAGCGGCGGCCGCCGAATACTTCAATCTTTAAAAGGTTGTATTCCTTGAGTTTCGCCCCGGAAAGGGCAAAGAGTTCATAGTGGAGGCAGTCCCCGGTTTCCTTGTCGAGCCAGAGTTTCTGTTTGGGGTAACTTTCGGTCCGCTTTTTCGCGGTAAGGTCCAGTATCCAGCAGGCCCGATCCGTGCCGTTGAAGTTCCATGTCTCGGAACCCGCAACAACCGGATCGTACCGGGCAGACAAGGTCTCGTTTTCGATGGTGTCTTCGTAGGACATGTCAGACCCCATCATGCTTTCCTTGAGTATATGCCCGGAAATGAGCATCACCTCCTCGGTATCTGGGGAGTACACGTAGAGTCGGCCTCCCCGTTTCAGGTACTTGGTTCCCCGGTCTTCGGGGTTGGTAAACTCGATAAAGCTGTCGGAATTGTCCCGGGCCCAGGCTTTCATGGTTTTTACAAACCGCCTCCCCTGATACTCGATGACCATTTCCCCGTCGTATTCGATGGTAGTATAGATCTCGTTAGCATCTACCCTGCGTAGTAATTCCGCAGCCGAGGGCGTTTGCCCGTGGACAAATGCCACTAACGTACCTAAAAACACCGATACAAGTACTGCTCTTGCTTTCATCACAAAACCTCCATAACGAAAAAAATAATTTTACCACTCGGTGGTAATTCGTATCCTTCATCGCCGCAGGGCCTCCACCGGTTCCACGAAGGCGCTTTTTAGGCTGGGGAACAGGGTGCAGAGCGACGTGATCACCACGCCGAACCCGAAGCCCTGGAGCAAGATCGCGGGGTCAAAGGTCAGGGTCATGGTTCCCGACATGGGGAAGTCCTTCATGCCGCCCCCGGTGAAGAGGGTTAAATCCAC
>JAISGE010000102.1 GCA_031263265.1 Treponema sp. | reverse complement strand
ACTCCTGCCAGCGCTACGCCTATAGGCGCGACTGCTCCTCCAGGGAAACCGGTATTGACTGCGCTTGGCGGGGACCGGCGGCTCACCCTGACCTGGAAGTCGGTACAATGGGCAAAAAGTTATCTGGTTTATTGCAGTACCGCGGAACAAATGCCTGCGGAACCGGTTCCTGATACCGATGTGGACCTAACCCTTAATGGGCAAGAGGTACGCGCGGTGATACAGAACGGGATTACCAACGACCAGGTCTACTACGTGTGGGTCATTGCGGTAAATGCCAAGGGAAACTCCCCTCCGAGTGAGCGGGTAAGCGCCGAAACCCATGCCAAGCCCGCCCTGGATCGGGATAATGCGAGTTTTAAGATCGGGGAGGCAACGGAACGGTTTATCAACGAAGACCAGGATAATGGGGATCGTTTGAGCCGGAAGAAGGAGACGGCTCTGGGAGACCTGGTCTGTGACGGTGCGGCATGGTATGCGCGGGAAGTACTCAAGGACCCGGTGGATTTTGCCTATATAAACGGGGGGATCATCACGAATGGGATGGGTAAAGGGGATATTACGGTGGGGACCATTAAGGGGATTCTTCCCTACAACGAAGACCAACTCACCATTTTGACCATGAAAGGCACATCTGTGCAGGAACTGTTTAACTTTGCGGCGAAAGTCCGGCACGGTGGTGGCGGTGGAAGTGGCACCGGAGCCTGGGGCATGGTATCAAAAGAGGTACGTTACATACTGGACTACACGGATAGGGATACGAGCGATGCGTTGCTCAAAGATCTGACCATTCACGGTGTTGAGTTGGATCCGCAAAAGGACTACCGTATAGCCACCAGTTCCTATTTATACGATGGCGGGGACGGGTACTGGATGTTCATTGAGCAGGGGACATCGGTAAAGAAGACTGGGCTTCCCATAAGTGCCGTGGTGATTGACTACATCTATGCCAGGACCTGCCCCTGGTTCCCCAGACTGACGGACGGGTAACCCTTATTGGCGGTGCAGTGAAATAACGTTACTAACGAGCCTTTAATTTAACATTACGAAGAAACTGCCGGATGACAGACAGGACGGGTACGGTCGGGAAGTACCAGATGCTTTGGGCATGGGGAGGAGCATGCTTGTGCTATATATTGTCCGTTGAACCTGTGGACGGATGTGGTACTGTAAATTCTGTAATGTTACATTACTGACAGTGCCTAGAAGTAGGAGCGAAGGGACGTACCCCGTCCTTAATAACCAAGCCGTACTCCCTTTGCCCACCGCAGGTATATCAAGTATAGTAAAACTATGCGGGAACCATTTTTTACCTTGTACCATAGGGATCCTACGGGTCATGCCCGGACTGGGCGTATGGTTTTACCTCACGGCCCGGTTTCAACCCCTGCGTTCATGCCGGTGGGAACCAATGGAACGGTTAAGGCCCTCACCAGGGAAGACCTGATGGAGATAGGCTTCGAGATCATTCTTGCCAACACCTACCATCTGTACCTCAGACCAGGGACCGAGGTGATTGCTGCCGCAGGGAGCCTCCATAGTTTTATGCAGTGGCCGGGCAATATTTTAACTGATTCAGGAGGGTATCAGGTCTTTTCCCTGGCGCGTCTTAGAAAGATACGAGATGAAGGGGTTGAATTCCGTTCTCACATTGACGGTTCCTCCCATATCTTAAGCCCTGAAAAGGCTGTGGAGATTCAGGCCCTGCTCAACAGTGATATACAGATGCAGCTTGATGTGTGTACTCCTTGGGAAAGCCCCTATAAAAAGGCCAAGGAAAGTCTCCGGATTACCAACCAGTGGCTTGATAAGGCAAAGCAGGCCTGGGAGGCCCAGGTACGTGCAGGATACCAGGGGAAGCTCTTTTCCATTGTCCAGGGTAATTTTTTTAAGGATCTGCGAGAACAAAGCGTGGAAGCGGTGATTGCCTCGGAAACTCCGGGGATCGCTATCGGAGGCCTCTCCGTAGGGGAGCCTAAAGAGGTGTTTTTGGAGTACCTGGCCTATACTACATCCCGCTTGCCCCAGGAGAAACCCCGGTATGTTATGGGAATCGGCACTCCCCAGTACATCCTGGCGGCCATTGAACAGGGCATCGACCTCTTCGATTGTGTGCTTCCCACCAGAACCGGTCGTATCGGCCATGTGTTTACCCGGCAGGGGCCGCTGGCCCTCAAAAAAAGCGCAAACCGCCTTGACTTTAGGCCGATAGATGAAGTATGTGCATGTAAAGTCTGCCGAACCTATAGCAGGGCATACCTACGGCACCTTTTTAAAACCCAGGAGATCCTCTGCGCTATGCTGGCAAGTTTCCATAACCTGTATTTTTTGCATGACCTAGTACGGAATGCCCGCAAGGCCATTGAGGAGGATCGGTTTTTATCATTTAAGCAGGCGTTTTTAACCTGTTATGCTGGAGATACTCAATGAAATACACCACTTCAACGGCTTGCTCGTTAACGACTTCTTCGGGCGTACTGTTTTTCTTGTTTTGGTACTGTTTTTGCGGGATGCTTCTTCCCGCAAACCTGGCCTTTGCTGCGGAAAGTGCGGTGACCAAATCAGAGGAACAGCAGCGGATGGATACCATTCGGTATGGTACGGAAACCGAGATCGCCGCCTTAATCCAGACCTTAAAAAGTGAGCGCAGCAGTAATGAGGCATCAAGTCAGTCTAAAAGCGAAAATAACCTGGATGATGAACTCATTGCATTGACCAGAAACACCCGGAATCAGCATATCCTCTCTGGCGTGCTTACCTTTTTCGGTGACCGGAACAAGAAGGGTCTTGAGCAACGGGCGGTCAAGGCCATAGAAGAACGGGATGATGAGGCCTTTGAAACGGTTATGGCGGCCATTGATTATCTAGGGAAAGTTAAAGCCCTTGATGCTCTTGGGCCTCTGGAGCAACTGCTGGATGCTCAGGAAGCCCAGTTCATGGATGTAGCCTTCAGGGCCTTGGGCCGGGTAGCCTCAGGGGGGAGTACTAAAAACAAAGATGATACCGCGGCATACTTGATTGACTTCTATACCTACGAGAATCCGCCGGACCAAAACCGCCGGGAACTTATCGTTGCCTTGGGAGAAACCGGTTCTCAGACCGGGGTTTCCCTTTTGAGCGAAATTGCCGGAAACAGCCAGGAACGAGGGGTCTTGCGCATGGCGGCCTTGGAAGGGCTGGCAAAAATCGGAGACAGTTCTGGTCTGGACGGGATTCTCGAGGCCTTATCCTCTACGGATCCCAATGTCCGTTCCACTGCGGTGGCTGCCTTAGGACCTTTTTCAGGGAAATCCGTAGATGATGCGATTCTGGAAAGTTTCAGGGATTCTTATTACCGTACCCGTATCGGTGCTGCCAGTGCTGCAGGTACCCGAAAATTAACCGCAGCCATACCTTACCTCCAATACCGGGCTGAACGGGACGAGGTTCCTAACGTACGGGATGAGGCCATAAAAGCCCTAGGCGCCATAGGAAACGCCGAAGCCAAGCTTGTTCTTGAAGAACTTTTTACTGAACGCAAACATGCCAGCCGGATCAGAATCCGGGCCGCGGAGATGCTCATCGCCAATGACCCAGGGACTTACCTTGAAAAGGTGATCGTTGAATTGGATGAAGCAAAAAAGGCCAAGCAAACCAGCCTGTACAACAGTTTTCTGGGTGTCCTTAGCCGGGCAAAAACCGGGAAGATAGAAACCCAAGTCCGTCGTTTCTTGGATTCTGGAGGAGTCATAGAAAAATCCACTGCCCTGGATATGATCTCCCTAAACGAGCTTCGCTCTTTTGCTCCAGAACTTCGTACCCTACGGGATGACCCAAAAAACACCAGCCTGGCCCGGAAAGCCCGGAACACCCTGGAACACATGGGCTTGGAATAGGGACCCTAAGAAGGTAAGGGTGCCTTTTATGCCCCCTTACCCTAGGTGTGCCGGCGGATGTTCCAAGCACGGTCCACAGATTGCCCAGATTAGGCTGATTTTTCGCTCTAAACCCCGTGTTGGTCGTAAAGGCTTGTCGGCGCGACCTTTATATTTCAATCAATTCTATCATTCTTCTTTTCAAAATAACAAGAAAAGGAATAATAACAACCACTTGCGTTATTATTGCATATGAAAGAAATATTAACATCCATCGAATATTTGGGCCAAGTGCACTGCGATCTTCCAGATGGATGAGCATTGAAAGGTTTACGGTAACAATAAATAACAGCGCGGAAAACCACACTATTTTTGTATAGGACTTGAAAAAAAACTGCGCCAGTTTTATGTCCTCTATTGATACGGCTTTTTTGAAGCCCGTCATAAATGCCTTCCTGACGCCTGAAGAGCCAAATAATGCCCATTGATACAGGAAAGGGAAAATAACCATAAGAATGATACAAAGTATGTCAAAATAGTCGGTTATGATTCCGCCGGAAAACACAACGGTTAAAACAAAACTGATTCCTATTGCCATAACGGCAAGCAGATAATTAAGCATAAAATACGCTCCTTAAAATAAAATAATCATTCCTCACACAGAAGAACTAATTGCACCTATAAATTCAAAAAATGCCACCGCAAAATCTTCCGGTATTAAGTTTATAATATTTGTCCATTCAATAACCAGGGGACTTCTTAACATTCCTGTATTTAACAAAAATATTGATAGCACCGAGATCGTAATAATGGACAAAAAACAAAAAACATGCCCTTCTTTTTTGTCTTTTCCCTCGTCTTCAGAGATAGCAAAGCCATTATACGGAGGAACGTAGGTTTCAAATTGCCTTACTTCTTTTTCAAATACGCTTCTAATTAGCATATTAATTTTCATAATCATCTCCCAATAGTTTCTTGATATGCAATCGAATGGTCATTAACCGTTTACGGACCGTATTATGAGACAAACCCTCTATAAGGGCAATCTCCTTTGAGTTAAGCCCTTCATAATATTTTAGGAAAATCATCCTTTGATCTTTTTTATTCAATGATTTTATACATAGCCTGCATTTTTCAATGCTGTCTTTTTCTATCACCTTATCAACAATATTATTGTCTCTCCTCTGGTCAATTATATCCTGCTCAGCAATTTCGTCAATAGAAACTGTCCTGGTGCTTCTTTTGCTTTTTCTATACGCATCTATTAAATGATTTTTTGCTATATTATAAACCCATGTTGATAAGGAATATCTTCGGTTATATTTATGCAGATTATTAAATACCTTAAAGAGAATATCAGAAACAATATCTTTAGGATCAATATTCGATAATCCTTTAAATGAACCTGTATAAACCAAAAGATGCGGATAATAATATTCCCATAATATTTCAAATTTTTCCTGGGAATCTATATGCCCGTCTGTTATTATTTGTTCCATCTGACGGCCATCAATCATTCGCATATTATATTATACGTTTATCATAGAGAACTGTTTACGGAATTTTGTTAAAAATCAATTTTTAGGTATTGTACCTAACAGCAGCTAGGGAAAGCTTGGATATCTCCTGGAAAAATTAAATAGGAACTGGGCATAAGGGAGTAAGAAAAACAGCCGGGGCCATCACCAAGGGCTATACATTACCTCTTGATGTTTCTGATATAGGCTAATGGCCTTAATAACCAGAGCGCATGTCCATGACAGCCAGGGAACGTACTGTTATACCATTAAAAAGATCGAAATACAAGCTATTTTGTTTTTCCCTCATTTAAACCAGACAGCAGTGTAAAAACATATAAAATAACGGAGGAGCCATCCGCAGTACACTGCATAACGAGCAGAGACAACCCCCGCCCAAGGGAAGCCTTATTCCCAGCCGCCTTGGGCGCCGGAGACATCGCTGTCAAGGTTGACGCCGGGGCCTGCGGTGGTGTTGCGCTGCTTGTATAGATTGGCATCTACATACGCCACACGTCCTTTCAGCGCCGAGTTGGTAGCGTCAATAGTACCTCCAGCGTTCTTGATGAAAGTACTGTCTCCTAACCCGTAGCCCCACACATACACACCGCCGCCAGTGTCAGAAGCGGAATTCCCGCTTATAGTCCCCCCATTCATCATAAAGGTACCGTGAGCATTTACAGCCACGCCGCCGCCATTGGAAGCGGAATTCCCACTTATGGTTCCCCCGTTCATCGTAAAGATCCCAAGCCCTATACCCACAGCGCCGCCG
>JAISGE010000091.1 GCA_031263265.1 Treponema sp. | reverse complement strand
CCCCCCCCCCGAACAAAGGTTTATACCACAACATTACGCGGTTTTCCATGTATTCCCTTACCTCCCTTGATAAGTTCCTTGGAAGTATACTTTTGTATACATCCTCCAGCTTGCGAGAAATCCTGACAGGCTTCCCGTAAACCGCAATGGATTAATCACCCTATCCATTTAGTTAAAAAGAGTCAAGTACCCCAAACACAGAAATTTTCGCCTTGATACAGCTCCTTCACTCCCTATAGTTAGGTCTAAGGAATTTCCCTCGGAAAAAGGTTTTTAAGCCGATATTTCTTTTATTTAAAAAATAGGGTAGTATGATGAGGGGAGTGTTAAAAATGGGTAATACAGAAAGCGGCCAGCAGGCTGCCCATACAAACAGTGGTTCTGATACGGGTTCTCCAGAAGCGGATATCGGTCTTATCGGCCTAGCGGTGATGGGAGAAAACCTCGTCCTTAATATGGAAAGTAAGGGCTTCACCGTGGCGGTATATAACCGGACCGCGGGTAAGGTGGACAGTTTTATCCAAGGCCGCGGGGCAGGTAAACATATCCAGGGCCACCGAGATATTACTGCTTTTGCCCGGGCCCTCAAGCGGCCCCGGAAAGCCGTGATCATGGTAAAGGCAGGAGAAGCGGTGGATGCTACCATTGAGCAACTGCTGAAGGTCTTCGAACAAGGCGATATCATCATTGATGGGGGAAATTCCAATTACCAAGATACCATCCGGCGTACCGCTTCGGTAGAATCCAAAGGACTCTGGTACATTGGTACTGGCGTATCAGGGGGCGAGGAAGGGGCCCTTAACGGGCCATCCCTTATGCCGGGAGGTTCTCCTGCGGCCTGGCCCCTGGTAAAGCCCATCTTGCAGGCAATCGCCGCCAAGGTTGAAGGGAATCTGCCCTGTTGCGACTGGGTTGGGGAGAATGGGGCAGGCCATTTCGTTAAAATGGTCCATAACGGCATTGAATATGGAGATATGCAGCTTATCTGCGAAATCTATGATATACTGAAGCAGGTTCTGGGGCTTTCCTACGACGCTATGGGGGATGTCTTTGATGATTGGAATACCCGAGAACTGAACAGCTATCTCATCACCATTACCCGGGATATTCTCCGGTTCAAAGATACCGATGGGGAGCCGTTGGCAGAGAAGATCCTGGATACCGCAGGGCAGAAGGGAACCGGTAAATGGACGGGCATTGCAGCCCTGGAATTCGGGGTACCCCTCACCTTGATAGGCGAAGCAGTGTGGAGCCGCTGTCTTTCTGCGGCCAAAAATGAACGGATTCGTTCTTCTAAGATCTTCTCTAGCCCGACGATCACCAAACCTGCTGATGCCGATGCTTTTATCAAGGATTTGGAGAAAGCCTTGTACGCGGCCAAAGTGGTCTCCTATACCCAGGGCTATCTGTTGATGCGGGAAGCCGCGAAGGAATACAAGTGGAACCTCAACTACGGCGGTATTGCACTGATGTGGCGTGGAGGCTGTATCATTCGCTCGGTGTTCCTGGGCAAGATAAAAGAAGCCTTTGATAAAAATCCTGACCTGGAAAACCTGCTGTTAGATCCTTTTTTCACTTCGATTATTGAACAGGCTCAAGTTGCTTGGCGTCGCGTCGTGACCACCGCGGTAGAGAACGGTATCCCTGTTCCAGCGCTCTCAAGCGCCTTGGCCTACTTTGATGCGTATCGCCGGGACCGGCTACCTGCTAACCTGCTCCAGGCCCAACGGGACTACTTCGGCGCCCATACCTATGAACGAGTGGACAAGCCCCGCGGGGAATTCTTCCATACCAACTGGACCGGTCATGGAGCCGCTACCAGCGCATCAACCTATACGGTCTAGAAACTAGCTCATTATATTTTTGGAGGTATTATAATTGGCATCATTATCCATTCCTGCGGCAGCAGGAGCAAGTCACGATCTCTTGGCACTAGGGGCTTTGGTTACCCGTTTGGATCCAGGGATCATTCCTTTTGCAGAGGCGAGCGCGTATACGCTCCATGTTTCCGGGGGTGAGTACAATGTAGCAAGTAACTTGTCCACCTGTTTCGGTTTACGAACCGCGCTTGCCAGCGCCATAGTGGACTACCCCTTGGGGAGACGGATCGAATATGCGGTGCAAAAGGCGGGGGTATGTCCCTATTTTCAGCGATTTGCCTTTGATGGGGTCCGGGGACCTAACATGGCTCTTGTGTGGAGCGACCGGGGCCAGGGAGTACGGGCGCCGGTGGTGTTTTACAACCGGGCAAACGAGGCTGCAGGACGGCTTAAACCAGGCAGTTTTGATTGGAACCGGATCTTTGGAACCCGCGACGCTCCCCGGGTTCGTTGGTTCCATTGCGGGGGGATTTTTTCGGCCCTGTCACCTACCACCCCAGAACTGGTCATCGAAGCTATGGAAGCAGCTCAAAAGGCCGGTGCAGTGGTTTCCTTTGATCTCAACTACCGGGCGAAACTCTGGGCAGTGGCCGCGGCTGAACAGGGGCTTAGTCCAGAACAAGCCAGTGAAGGGGCGGCTCAGATCCTGCGAAAGATCGTAAGCCATGTGGATATTCTGGTAGGTAACGAAGAAGACCTCCAGAAGGGGCTTGGCATCAAAGGACCGGCAGTAGGATCCCGGGAAACCCAAGCTGCCAGCAAACTGGACCCTGGAACATTCTTAGGTATGATGGAACGGGTGGTCAAGGATTTTCCCAACATCAAAGCAGTGGCAACCACCCTCAGGGAGGTACATTCCACCAACCGCCATTCCTGGAGCGCGGTATTGTGGTTTGAGGGTAAGAGCTATCTGGCGCCTACCGGTGAACTGGATGTGTACGACCGGGTTGGTGGGGGTGATGGTTTTGCCGCGGGACTCTTCTATGGACTCCTTTCCGGCAAAAGCCCTGAAGAAGCCTTAAAGCTCGGCTGGGCCCATGGAGCCTTGATTACAACTACCCCTGGAGACACCTCCATGGTGAGTCTGGATCAGGTAGAAGCCTTTGCCCAAGGCGGCTCTGCCCGTATTCAGCGTTAACGTATCCTCGCTTTTCAGGGATAGGGGGGATGAAGCCCCCCTGTTTTTTTTATTTTGATAAGAGTTGATGCAGTTTTTCACCTAATACAATGGCTTCTTCGGTAGTGGGTGTGGAAGTTTGAATAAACAGACCCTTCCGGCCAAAAAAATCAAGCAGCTTTTTTGAATAGTCCGCCAAATCCACCTGGGCGTCATTGAGGTGATCCCAGTAATTATGACGCAAACACAAAACCGTTTTCCCGGCTACTGCATCCCGAAGCATTTCCCAGTTTGGCACTTGGGGAATGGTAAAATCCAAACCCCGTAAGCCCGGAGTTTCCATCATGACTCCCGCGACATTCTGGACATTACCACAGGAGTGGATCACAATACCCCCCGCGGCCGCGGCAATCTTGGAGTTGTATGCAACCCCGAATTCCCGGTATAGTTTAGGGGATAAGAGGGCTGCAGTATCATCGCTTATCCGGACCCCTACCTCGCGGGGAATATGCCATACCTCGTGGCTTATACTGTAGAAATTGGTGATCCGCTTAAACTGTTCTTTAATATACAGAATGGTCGCTTCGGTTACTTTTTCCAACAGCGCGTGTACTTCATCAGGATAGGTCAACGTGGCCTCAATAAAGGATGTATAATCCCAGATGAGCGATGCAGTTACCAAGGGGGAAGGCACATTAACCACCCGTAAGGGTATTGAGGAATGGCTTTGCAGGTAGTCCAGGCGTTTCCACGCATCCTGATACACCGGGTTGTTCACCGGATCGGGTATTTCCAGTTTATATACATCATCCACATTCTCTTCCCGGATGAGTGGGGTTATCCAGGGGTCGGCTTCGGCATTTACCTTATACTCGCAGCCAAAGGCCGCAGCCACAATACCGATGCCTTTGTTGGGCTTGATGTTGGGAAAACCATAATCATATACCCCCTCCCGTTTCGCGCTAAAATCCTCAGCCCAGTGCAGTTCCGCATCATCATCATGGAAGAAGTCCTTTGTGGCACCGTGAAAGGGTCCCACCTCAATGATAAAAGGAACTTCTTCAAGGTCTTCAAGCCGCCAGTTTGCGCCGATCAGTTGTTTTTTGGTTTCTATATCCAGTATGTTACTCATCCCTATCCCCTTTTTTCGCTTCTTATAAGTGTTATTGCTTTATCATTATTAAGGCTTATGAGAGATATGTCAAGCGCAAAACAGTTCGTTTGTGATGCACAAACGAAAATTTCACCCTCATGATGAAAACGCAAAAGTTGAGAGGTCTCGGAAAGTTTTATACCTCGTGTTTAGTAACGCCACGGGCGAATAGATACGTTTAACCTATAATCACCTTCCTTTTATCAGGCTAGTGCTTTGGCTGCTTCTGTTGCGTATCCCTTGTACCAGAATTTCGCATTGAACACAAAGCCTATCTTCCAGGTATCAAAATCTTGTTTTTCAAGATAGATGTTTCCAATAAGTTTTGCGTTTTCTTTCAAGCACACCGCGTGGAAATTTCCATTTTTATTGTTTCCAGATGGGAAAGCAAAATCATACTGATTTCTCCTTATCTTTTATTCACCCTATGCTTCCAATTGGGTAAGTGATTTAATCAATCCGTTAAATGCCGCTATAGCTTTCGGTGCTTCCTTCGTGAATCTGATAGCGGTTCTTTTTTTTCAATTTAACATACTCTTAATTTTTGTGTGCCGTAATTATCGTATAGCTGTGAACGTTTACCGTAATGACCGATTTATCGGCATAAACATACCAATTCTTACCGTTTTTTTGGATGTTTTCGGACGATAGAATATTTTGCTTGCACCAATCAACAACATCATCAGTTGTCAGTTCAAGATTTTGCTTTATGCGTTCTGCCCCTAATTCTGTCGTATGGAGCAAGTCGATGTTCTTTATCAATTCATTCATATGCGTACTGCTCAATGATTGGCTTTTCAAAAGCAACTGTAAATTTCTCTGCGAGTCCTGGAAGATCCTTCCAATCATAATTCTTCAATCCATATTCGCCAATATTATGTATGTAGACAATCGTTACATTTTATACATTTCTCAAAATTATTTTCTACAGGAACTACTGCCCGCTTGTATTCTGTCTGTGAAGGCAAGGTGAAACTCCCGGAAAGCAGACGGGTCGCCTTCGCATACATCAAACGCCCTGCAGCATTTCCACCTGCCGCCATCCACGCCGAGGTAACCTTCGTCAAGCTCCAGGGCCATAAAAGCATCAAAAGATTTGCCGTCAAGCATGGTTATACCGTAGGCGCTTGCGGGAACGAAACCAAAGCGACGGTAATAGTCTGGGTGTCCTGTTATCAGCACGGCTTTGTAACCAAGCTCATGGGCGTGGTCGAGGCTGTGTTCTATGAGCATCGTGCCGACACCCTGGCGGTGTAGTTCCGGTTTAACGCTAACCGGCCCAAAAACAAGCGCTTCAGTTTTTTTCCCATCCGGGCGAATGACGGCGCACCTGCTGTACATAATATTGCCGACGATCTCACTGTTTTGCTCCACCACAAAGTCAAGTTCTGGTATGAAATCCGGGTCGCCCCTAAGCAGGTGAGCGAGAAAATGTTCGTTCGTGTGCGTCCGGCCAGGAAGCTCCATTGTTTCAAACGCCGCGAAGATCAGCCGCTCCACTTCTTCATAGTCGGCTTGCTGTTCGATACGGATAGTGATGTTATGATTCGTCATTATAGTTCTCCTCTCTTATGTGATACGCATCCATGTTGAATACCTCCTTTTCAGTCCAATTTTTTGTATATCTATCGCGGTTCCTCAAGGGTTACGGTAAGAAACAAACCCTGCGAGGCGTTGAAGGTTTTGTAACGAATCATAATGGGTATAGTATAGCTGATGTTTTATGGTTTGTATACTTATTCGACAGCCTCGTTACACACAGTTTATTTTGCTTTTTATTAAAAAGAGTAACCTAAGAAAAAGGCAAGCCGTATACCATATAAACTTTTTGGT
This sequence comes from Treponema sp., assembly GCA_031263265.1. GTDB lineage: Bacteria > Spirochaetota > Spirochaetia > Treponematales > Breznakiellaceae > JAIRLU01. The sequence continues at coordinate 10,857 of JAISGE010000091.1, read as the reverse complement.
TCTTTATATTCCCCTTTATTTTTTTCAAGTTCAATTCCCCAATTTCGTTCTATTCCCCCACCAGCAGTTATACTAAAACCGTTCTTAAATATCCATTCATATCCAGCCTCAATACCAAGACCAGCTATAAAAAAATTGTCGTTAATATCGACAATATTCAATTTTCTGTCTTTATGTTTATATTTTTTATTCTCCCAACCTATATTAGGATACAAGCCTATATACATGCCTTTTAATCCTGTACCGAAAGGCCGATAAAGAATACCAGGCATTATACTAAAGATTATATTGGTGCCTTTAGTCTCATCGTTTTTATTATATTTATATGCGCCATAAAAAAAACCAATTATGTCGCCAGATTCTAGCAATGAATTTCTTATAAGAAAATTGGGGCGTGCAATTACAGTCCAATAATTATTTATTGCGTATTGGAACTCAAGACTTAAAGAATAAGAATAAATTTCTTGATCATCAGCCCCCATAAAAATATCAGCAACTAACATCAATGGGTTTATTTGAATGGAATATTTTCTTCCTGTTTCTTGAGCATAAACAAACCCCCCATGTGCCACCAACAAAAAAACCATTATACCGGTAATCTTTCTCATTTTGACCTCTATGTTTATAGTATGAATAAAAACATTCTCTATCAATGGTTTTTTATATATTTCTTGAAAAAATTCAAACGTTAAGAATAGTACAGGGCAAAGTAACATCACAAGGCGCAGCAGGAAGGAAGGTGCAGCTTTATACCTCCTCCTGTACGCCTGGTAATTGCTCAGTTCATGCAGGAGCTACTGCTGCCCGGTTTCGGCGGATCTGAATTACAAAGGTTACTACCGTAACTGCCAACAGAACAAGCTGGGGAATCAGGGTTTCCAGGGTTGGATAAATACCCAGAATATCCACCGATCCGAGCCATGCCACCGGCGTAACACCGATCACGTTTCCTTCCTGTAATTCCTTGATCCCTGAGCCGGTGAAGGCAATAGACATGATGAAAAGCAGGATACTGGTACCGAGGAAGAAAGGCTTTAAGGGGAGCTTGATACTCAATACCCGGATCAGGATGTAGATGACAACCAAGGCAACGCATCCAATGCCAAGACCAAGCCACACCATGTTGATATAGGTCTGGGTATTTGCCAAAAGGGCCTGGTAAAACAGGATTGTTTCAGCTCCTTCCCGAAAGACCGCAAGAAACGCGGCAAAAGCCAAGGAAAACATACTACTCCGTTTTATGCCCTGTTGCACTTTTCCCTCTATATAATGAGACCATGCCCCAGCCTCGGACTTGGAAACCATCCAGTTGCTCACGTAGAACAGAACCCCCACTGCTAGCAACATGGTGGCGCCTTCAATGATCTCCTGGTTCTGTCCGGTAGTGGCTCCGGCCAGGCTATTGAGTAACCACGCCATAGCCACGCTTAATACCAAGGCAATGAGCGAACCCCAGTACACCGATCGGGTACTTTTCTGATTACCGCTCTTTATGAGGTAAGCGATGATAGCTCCTACAATGATGATGGCTTCAAAGCCTTCCCTGACTATGATCAACAGGGAACCCAGGAAAACCCCTATGGCGCTTTCCCCCTTGCCGTCCAGTTGGTTTGCGTCGTCTCGGAGGAATTCAACCAACGCATCAAGACCCGCTCTGATTTCCTCTTGAGAAGCCCTGTTGGTCATGGCCTTCTTTACGAGGCTGAACTGGTACTCCACTTTCGCTGCCCGGGACCCGGAGATATAGGCCATCACGGTTTTCTCAAAGCCAAACTTTTCGTAATATCCATAATAGGCCACATCCACTTGAGCTTTGGCAGCATCCACATCCCCGGATAGGTATATATCGTAGGACTCATTGATCACATCCCGCATCTCATCCACCATTGCATTCCAGGATTCAAACGCAGCAAAGACCGGTGTAGCGACGATGTTTATCAGCACAAGGATTAAGATAGGTAAAGCTAACTTATTACACATGGTTACACTCCCTGTTAGAATTTTCTAACAAGAATTAAGATAGTAGATTCTAACTTTTATGTCAAGAGGGTTCAAACTGGAGGTCTTTTTATGATGCCCGGAGCAGTTCCGCTAATCCTTCAAACACCTCACCCAGATCGGTAAAACGAAGGGATGCATACCGATCCAAAGGGGTTTCCATGTCATTTACGATGACGATCTCTCCTCCTGACCTCAGGGTAAGCTGAGGAATAGACGCCGCAGGGTACACCGTAAGACTGGTCCCTAAAACCAGCATAAGGTCCGCGCGTCTTGCTTCGGATTCAGCATCTGCCAGGGCTTTGGCCGGGAGGCTTTCACCAAAAAAGGTGATCCCTGGTTTTAATACGCGGTTGCAATGAGCACATCGAGGTACTTCACCGGCATTTACCAGCGCAGCCACCGCATCAAAGTCCATAACCTTTTCCGATGGTCTTCCACAATACCGACAATAATGGATTGCCGGGGAACCATGGATCTCAATAACCCGGCGGCTCCCGCCTTTTTGGTGGAGTAGATCGATATTCTGGGTAATTAACGCCTTGAGAAACCCCTTATTTTCTAGGATTCCCAAGGTGGTATGTACCACAGAAGCCTGTTTTTCATGGAGATTATAAATAAAAGAACCTGCAGCTTTATAATAAAAAGAAGGATCTTGATCAAAATAGTCTATATCGAATATTTTCTCTGCATCCATGTCCTTATAGAGGCCGTTCTTCCCCCGGAAATCCCGAATGCCTGACAAGGTACTTACCCCAGCTCCAGTTAAGGCAATACCATGACGGGCAGAAACAATCTTATTAAAAAGTTCAACAATCTCGTTTTTCATCTATAACTTCACTACCTTGGATTTAGGTCAAGCGTACCGGATATCAGGTATCCATGTTTCTTAGGATGCCTCATGTACAAAAAAAAGTCAAGCCTGGCTGTCAGGGTTAAGCCAGGATAAACGCATAGAAATTCCCCCTATTCCCCTTATGTAGTATACTCTCCATCGGGAGAAGGAACATGGCCCAAAAAATGCAAAGAGCATCGAAATCAAGGAAATGAGGGCACAGTTGGTCAGTTCCACGAACCGATTGTAACTGACCTGAACGGGTAAAAAGCTGCCGAGGTGGAACAACAGGATAATGGTCATTACCTCACTCAAGGATAGACGGCTTGCCGAAACCATGCTCTTTTTTCGTCCCCTGGGCAGACTAGGGGCCTTACCAAAGTCATCGACATCGCAATAGATGCTGGTTATACTATCTTCGTCCATAAGAAACCCCTCCCATTTCCCGTATGATGGGTGTTTGGTCTATGCGTTATACCAGATTTGGGCAGGGCTTTCTTTATCTTGTCGAACTCACGTTATTTAGAAATATTCCTCTCCACAATATTTCTTCAAAAAAAGCTATACCTATCACTTGAAGAAATACCTTAGGAGTTCTATTAAATTGATATTCATTGTTATCATTATTAATCGCCTAACATGACTGTAAACGACAGTAAATCAACAACCGCACAACTGATTGACACTTATCCACAGATTTTCATTATTAATTATCAAAAAACCACCCCCGCCGTATCCGCAAGACGGCGGATCGAAGCGGCCGCCTCGTCGTAGCAGGCCTCGCTATCAAGATGTTCCAGCATACCCGGCGTGTCCGGCGGCAGTTTGTCGATAAGGCGCAACAGATTCACGTAGTCGATGTTTCCCCGGCCGATAACGACCTCTTCAAGCTGTACGGTGAATTCATCCGGCTTCTGGCGCAGGTCTTTCAGGTGGATGGACAGTACCGCGTCGCCCAAAATCGAAAACTCGTTCTGGAAAAACGCCGCGTTGTCATAGAGTAGCCGGGGATTGGAAATGCTGTTCGTCGGGTCAAGATGCACCCCCGCCGCGCTCCGGTCTATGGCGCGGATAAACCGCAGGTATTCCGCCGCGCAGTCAATAAACTGGCACGGCATGATCTCAAAGGTCATCTTGGTATGCAAAGGCTTAACCGCGTCAATCACCCTGCGGGCCGCTTCCACGGCGGCATCAAAAAAGTCTTGATGGTAGTGCCTCTCGTGCGGACCGTCCCAGCATTCCTCGTTCCAGGAACCCACGATGTTTACCGCACAGCGAGCCCCCAGTTCCTCGGCAGTTTGCAGACGGCGCACCGAGTGATCAAAGGCCGCTTTTGCCTCAACCGGATTTTTGGAAACCACATTCCGCCAAATACCGACCTCCGCAAGGAGAACATCGTGTTTTGCGAGAGCCGCCTTGAACATCCCGCACAAAGCCGCGTCCGTGTCCGCGTTGATCCAATCAGGACAATACGCCGCCCGGTAGCCTTTGCGTACATGCTCGGCCACAAAACGTTCAGGATCACGACTCTCGATAAAAACCGGCGCACCGAGCCGCATATTACAAGTCCTCCCAATGAAAATCCGGATCGCTCAAAAGCCGCGCCTTGTTGGCGATTGCCTTGTCAAGATCTTTTACCAGTATTGCGATATGGCAGCATTTTGTAGTTCCTATTGACATAATTTATTTGTGCTCCTGAATTGCTTTGTAATGCGGTGATTGTTCATCGATCTGCATTAACTGTTCATCGCCAATCTAAATGTAATTTATCCAGGGCGCTCCTGTTTCGGGATATGGTGTAAACATCGCTATCCTTTTACCGCCCCGGCTGACATGCCGCGAATAAGGTACTTCTGGGCGAATACCAGAAAGAGAATAGTAGGGATAGTTGCTATAGAGGACGCGGTCATCAGGGCAGGCCAATCAGCGGTAAACTGAAGGACGAATTTCTGTAAACCCAGGGTCAAGGTGATATTACGATCACTCCGTAGTAGAATTGATGCTAAGGTGTATTCGCTCCATGAGTTGATAAAGGTAAAGATGCCAACCGTGGAGATGCCGGGCATGGAAATGGGAATGATGAGCCGCAGGAACGCCGTGAACTGGGTACAGCCGTCTATCATACCCGCTTCTTCCAAATCAAAGGGAATAGAATCCATAAAGCCCTTTACCATCCAGATTGAGAAGGCAAGGTTTGTCGTGGTATAGGTCAGAATACAGCCAAGCAGGGTGTCCACAAGCCCCATGCCGGTTAAAATAACAAAAAGTGGAATAAGCAATAGTATTGCCGGAAATAACTGAAGCATCAGGAGCAGGACAGCGTATCCTGAAAACACTTTTCCCCGGAAACGCGAAAGGGCGTAACCGGCGATGACCGCGATTATTATACAACATATTGTAGTTGATACCGAGACAATAACACTGTTCAGAATATTATGGGGGAAGTCGGTCTGCATCCATACGCGAACAATGTTGTTGATACTTATATGTTGGGGAAAAAAGCCGGTGGTTCCCAATGCTTCCGCCCTGGTCTTAAATGAAACCGATACCATCTGAAAAAAAGGAAAGTCAACGATAATAACAATTATCGCTAATCCAATATATGTTAATATATCTTTAATGGTTTTTCTGTTTCCAAGTTTCATAATCTTCCCCCTATTTGCTTGTCCGCAGCATTCGCATATATATCAGCGCCAATATCATAAGCACCACCAGCATAAGGGTAGAAATCGCCGAGGCGTATCCCAGTTGGGAACGGAAAAATGCCGTATAATATGATAAGATGGGTAAAACAAACGTGGCGTTTGCGGGCCCGCCCTTTGTCAGGAGGTATATGTTTTCAAAATTGTTAAAAGTCCAGATAAACATCAGAACCGTGCTGATCATGGTGACATTTTTTAACATGGGTATCGTAATATGCCGGAAGGAACGGAAAAACCCGGCGCCGTCTATGGAGGCCGACTCATACAGTTCATCGGGAATACCCTGCATACCGGAGAGCAGTACTATGGTCATGAAGGGGAAGGACTTCCATGCGCCGGTAAGACAAACGGTCAGTCGGGCCAAGACAGGATCCGCCAGGAAGAGTATCGGCGTATCAATAAAACCCCAACGGCGCAGCACAAGATTAACAAACCCAAGCTGATCGTTTAAAAGCCACGTCCAGTTTGTTGCAGCAACAACCGGGGGAATGATCCAGGGAATAAGGATCATGGCGCGGAAAAAACCGCGGTATTTTATATCCCGGTTCAAAAGTAACGCAAAACACATGCCTAATATATAGGATATAGCCACTACCGCGAAGGCATACCCAAAAGAGAACAACAGGGTGCTGTAGAATTCAGAATCGGCCGTCAAGATACGGATAAAGTTATCAAGCCCGTTAAATTTGGCCGATCGGATGCGGCGTATACTGTAACTCATAAAGCCAAGCCTAATCCCGTGTATTAACGGATAGATACTGATAGTAAAGATGAGTATGGTCGCGGGAATAAGCAGCAAGTATCCAAGACTGTTCTTCTGTAATTTCAATTTATCAACAGATTTTGATTTCAAAACAGAACCTCCTTAAAAATATCGGAAGGCGGCATTTCCTAATACCGCCTTCGCAATCCGTGAGCAAGTATCTACATATCGAATTCTGCCCAGGAGGCCAGCATGATATTCTGTACTTCCTGCTGGATCGCCTTATAGTTCGGATTTTGCGTACATGCCTTCACCAGGCTTATCATCGGCATCGCTTCACCCTCAATAACCGAAAAAGGCAGATAGATACTTGGCGACGGATACACCACGGTTACTATTGTAGGAAGCGCCAGTTCCGAGACCTGTTTTTTCTGCCAGGCATTGGTAAAATAGGGGTCCGAACGGAAACTTATCCGCGCGGGTATAGAGGTAAGCTGACCTTGAGGCCAAAGTGGAAGTTCGTTTTCCAGAAGCCATTTTATAAAAGCATAACAGGCCTGCGGATCTTTAGTTTGAGAAAAAGCGCCGATCCCGTTTACCCAGGTATAATATTTTGGCGTACCGCTCGGTCCGGCCATTGGGGGTAATACGGCGGCGTTTGCGTCAATTTCCGGGAAATCTTTCAAATCCATCATGCCTTGCATATACATGACTGCTTTTCCCGCCTGAAACAGTTTTTCGGCATCCGTAGCCTTGTAAGCGGGAAGTCCGTTGGGAACATAACCATTAACATACAGGGCATTGATAAACTGTAATACTTCCGTAACTTTTTGATTGGTAAAATCCGGCTTGCCCTGCACATCGGTAAGTCCCACGTCATTTTGAACCAAAAAAGTAATCAGTGCCTGTAACCCGTTATAATCGCCGCCGCCCGGAAACACAAAGGGAAATACATCCTGAGGAAGCGTCTTTTTCAGTTGGGCGCAGACATCCAGAAATTCAGCCCAATTGACAGGCAATTTTGTGATCCCCGCTTGTTTAAAAAAATCGGTACGGTACAAAATCTGCCGGGTGTCGAGGTTCCAGGGTAAGCCATAATATTTTCCATCGTACTTATACAAGTTAAACAGAATTTCGCTGTAATCATCCAGAATAGGATTATTCTCTTTTTTCCATTGTTCCACAATCGGATCCAATGGGAGTCCTTCCCCCATTTCCGCGTATTGAATAGGCTGCATAAACGCGCCGGTCGCGACATCCGGAGCGGCGTTTGAAGTTACCGCCGTAAGGAATACCTGGTAGAAGTTATCCCAGGGAACATTCTGCATGGTTACATGGATGCTCTCTGCGTTCTCCGAATTGAACCGGTCAACCAATCCCTGCATCGTAACAGGGTATGTATCGGCAGGTCCCCAGGCCATATCCCAGAAAACAATTTCGCGGACACCCTGTGCGGTTCTTCCACCGGCTGTTGCAGCGCCCTCGCTTTTTTTACACATGGTAACGGAAAGAACAAGTGATGCTATCACCGCAACTACAAGCGCTTTTCTGAATTTTTCCATTTTTTCCTCCACAATCGACAGATGTTTAGTGTCTGTCATGGCTATAGCAGACACTAAACAACTTTGTACCTCAATGGGGAAGTACGCTACTCAATTATTATCAAAACTTCTTACTTATTGACTTTTTACGGCAATTTTCCCACATAAAACTGGGAAGACACCAGAGGGGAAAAGGGCGCGCTATTTTCCCTGCGGTATTCCCCGGGCGTCCGTCCCGTGAGGAGCTTAAAGACCCGGTTAAAGGTTTGAAGGCTTCCAAACCCGGCGTTAAAGGCAATGTCGGTTATCGGCATCTTTGATTCGATAAGATAGTGCTTCGCAAAATCAACCCGTGTTTTGGTGAGGTATGCGTGAAATGACTGGCCGATGTGCTTTTTGAAGAACCGCGAAAAGTAGAATTTATTTAAATTGAGGGCCTTTGCGGCATCCTCAAGGGTAAGGGATTCGTCGCTGCAATTTTTGAATACAAAAGAGAGTATGCGCCCTGATCCGGATGACAGCGCCTGTATGGTTTCATGGGGGATGATCTTGGACTGTTCCCGCAGTATCATCAGCATCAGCTCGTAGAGCTTTGATCTTACGGCAAGCTGCCAGCCGATTTGCTTTCGGTTGTACTCCGAGGCGATTTCATCAAGCAGGGCATGCAGGCACAGGGACAAGGCGTCGGGCATATTTTTGGCGGACAGCACGGGAACATTAAAAATGATATCGCGCAGCGGTATAAAATCATCGCCAAAAAACGTAATCCCAAATTGAAAACCACGAAAAGAGACATTCGGGCTTTGATCAAAGTAGCCATGAATCGCATCGGCGTTTACCATGATAATATCCCCGGACTGGGCTTGATATACCGTGTCATCAACAGAGACATACGTATGACCCCGGCGCATATAGATTATTTCAAAACAGGCGTGCCAGTGGGGAGGGAAATTGACTTGCGTATTTTTCCATGCCAGAAACGGAAAGGTGTGTTCAAGCTGTTTGTTTTCATGCTGGAACTGGCTCATAAGGATATACTATCGTATTATGATATATTGTCAACAAATATTGTCAATATTTGAGCAGTTTAGGCGATAATTGGTAAGCCGCCTTGATTTTTATGTCCGATACTGGAGTATGGGAAAAGGAGCGATATATGCGTGTTCTTGTTGCCGGAGTTAATCAGGGGTTGGGGCTTGTGTTGTCCCGCCTCATGGCGGAAAAAGGTCAGACGGTGTATGCCGGTTACCGGAACAAACCGTCCGATGGCGTTTTGGAAGCCGCGAGGCGGTTCGCCGGTTTCAAAATGGTAGAGCTTGATGTTACCAATGAACCGATGGCGGCAGCGGTTTCTCAAGAAATCGCCCGGGACGGCGGAAACCTGGATGCGGTGGTGGTTACCGCGGGCATTTTGGCTGACAGCGACCGGGAGCTTCCGGTTACCGGCATCGTTATCGACGATCTTCGCGCCGCGCTGGAAGTGAATGTGGTCGGTTCGGCGATCATGAAAACACTTTCACCGGCTGGTTAAGAACGGAGGCATGTTTATAACGGTTACCTCGGAGGCCGGCTCCATGACCACTATCGGCGCGAAATACCCGGGTTATTCGATCAGCAAAGCCGCGCAGAATAAACTGACCGCCGTCTTTGCGAAAACAGCCGCTCACTGCCGCGTTTACGCCGTCCATCCCGGCCGCATGAACACGGTGATGGGGAAAAATGACGCCCAGATTGAACCGGAAGAGGCCGCCGAAGGAATATACCGCATACTGTCGGGGGAGAAAACAATCCCCCCCGAAAACGGCTGGTTCATTGATTATCGCGGCGAGGCGATGGAAATTTAAGCGGAGCGTAGGCGCCCAACGCGCTTGCCGTGGTTTCCCGGTCGAAGCATAACGCGGAAAACTTCGCCGCCAAATATGGCGTCCCTAAAGTCTACGACAATTTTGACGCGATGATTGATGATCCCGGGGTCGATGTGGTGTATCTTGGCGTTCCCCGTTCCGCCCATAAAGAAGGGAAGATGGAGGGGGAAAATACCTGTCCGCATCGGCGTTATTATCATAGAGGTAGAGCCGGTCCTTTAGACGATCAATCAGGGCCAGGACATGTAACACCGTGTTGAATGGAGAGGCCCCTAAAAGGGGCCTTAAACCCTTCTAAGTTTTAATAAAAAACGGGGCTCTTAAACGCATATTACAAATCCTGTTTGTGAAAGTTTCTGTCGTTCAGCAGGCGTTCTTTCTTCGCCGTGTTGTCATCATCGGTTTTGATGTTTATCTCAACGCCAAGCTGCGGGACGCTGTTTGTAAAAGAATAGGTACCGCCGGGCCAGTAGCCGATATGGTAGGGCTTCGGCGCGCCGACAGCCTGCAACTCGTCCTGCGCCTTTTTACGGTCAGGCACCACAAAACTGATATGCTGAACGCCCTCGCCGTCCCGGTCAAGTTTTTCTTTCCACGGGCTTGCGTTTTTTCCGGGCTGCGCCAGTTCGATTACGCAGTTTTCAAGCTGAATCACCGCGAGCCTGCAATCCGTATAATCCCCCGTCTCGCCGTTGGTAAACGAGGGAACCTCCGATGCCGGGGGCAGATAAAAAGCGCCGCCTGCTTTTACGCCCAAAATCCGCTCCCAGTGGGCGATTGCCTGGTCAAGATCTTTTACCAGTATTGCGATATGGCAGAGTTTTGTAGTTCCTATTGACATACTTTATTTGTGCTCCTGAATTGCCTTGTTGTCCTGAACTGCTTTGTAATGCGGCGATTGTTCATCGATCTGCATTAACTCAATGCGAACGCCGTCCGGGTCGCATGTCCATGCCTGCCAGTTATTATCACAGCCCTGTTTGGGGCCGTCAGTAATTACCCCGCCTTCCTTCTGTATCCGCTCCGCCACAGAGTGAATGTCATCAACCCGCAGGCAGAGGTGGTTGAAGCCGCGAAGATTTTCCGACCAGGGATTGTCTTTCGTGCCGTTGTAGAAAAGTTCCACAAACTGTTCATCGCCAATATAAATGTAATTTATCCAGGGCGCTCCTGTTTCGGGATTGGGAATTTCAAAAGCCTTTTTGAAACCAAG
>JAISGE010000002.1 GCA_031263265.1 Treponema sp. | reverse complement strand
TGCAATATAGGCGTATGCCTGTATATATTTTTTCAAGGAGAAAGAGATGAAACGTTTGTTTAGTTTGACGGCGCTATTGGCGCTGGGGTGTTCTCTCGCCTTTGCCGGCGGAGGACAGGCGGCAGGAAGCGGCGGCGCGGGAACCGCCGACGGGCTTTCCGTAGTAAAAGCCTTCGGCATAAACCGGGAGTCTGTCATTCAGGGCCAAAATATGAATTTCTCGGACTGGTACGAAGGAAAAGTGCCCAGCCGCCTGTGGGATCGCCTTGTGTCGGACCTGGCCGGGTATGGGCTCAAACTGGAAATTGAAACGGTGATGAACGATCAAATGGCAACGGTGTTTCAGACCATGCTGGCCTCAGGCACATTGAACAATTACGACTTTGTTACCATGGGGTGGGGAGATGAAAGAGTCTACCAGGGCCTGTACGACCAGGGCAGGATGTATTCCCTGAACAAGGGTATAGAGGAATACTCCACGGGAAACGCCCGGAACTATTATTTCAACAATACGGCCGGTCAATTTTTCAGAAAAATGGCGACCCTTGAGGACGGCAACTTCTACTGGATTACCCAAGCATGTGAATTTTATTATAAGACCCCTGACAACCCTGTAGCCAGCCATCAGGCGGGGCAAATACGGTACGACTGGCTTCAGGCCCTGGGTCTCAAGATACCCACGACCCTTGATGAGTTTACCAATGCCCTTACCGCCTTCCAACAGAACGACATGAACAAGAACGGGATCAAAGACGAAGTTGCCTCAATTTCCCTGGAAGGTTTCAGTACCGGTGTGGCCCAGTGGTTCGGCCTGGCAGGGGATTTGGTTGCGGCGGTTGATTATAAAGCTGTTTCTCCCTGGTACCAGGCCAAAATACAGGACTATATCAGGTACATGAACCAGCTTTACAAAGCCGGTCTGCTCCGGGTAGATACCGAAGGAGGCGCCTTGCAGGCAAACCGCATTGCATACGAAAACAATTGGACTATGGCAACCTGGGATGAGCCCAACGTCAACGTTCCTCCGGGAGCGGCGAAGGCATATTTTGCTCCCTTTGTACTAAAGGCGTTGCCGGATACCGAACCCAGGGTCTGGGCGCAGGACGGGTTTTACCGGGTATTTAACCCTCATTTCATTCCCGCGAGGGCGAAAAATGTGGAAGGGGCGATCAAGCTAATTGACTATCTTGTTTCCGATGAATACGCGATGCTTACGGAATTTGGGATCGAGGGATATACCTTCCAATATACCGACGGATTAATTGACTGGATTCGGTCCAATCCTGACAACGTGGGTGTGGATGTTGCATGTATGTCTTCCGGTTTTCCCGCCTTTTGGACCAATATCTCCGTTTTGCCCCGCCGTAAGGTTGAGGAAATGACCCGTGAGCTGATAGGCCCCAGGGCGGAAGGCTATGGTCTAAAAAGCGATTTTGAAGAAGAGAATTACCAGCGCAAATATCTCATCAATCAGGATACAAGCACCCTCCTGGCTTTTCCGACCAGCCGCGAAATGGAACGCATTCAGGCTATCAGGCCGGATCTGAACACCTATAGTACGGAGCTTTTAACCGCCCTTATTTTGGGTGAAAAAAGCCTTGATAACTGGAATACCTACATAAGCGATCTCAAGCGGCTTGGGCTTGACGAGCTTATCAGCATCTACCAGGCCCGTATTGACCGGGGAAGGTAAGCTGTCCGCGTAACACGCTGCTGCCCCGCAATGCCGCATTACGGGGCAGCTTTTAATTCATACCTGAATGCACTGGTTTTACAGTCAGCCATAGGAGGCCGGTTATGCCGAACATACGGACAGGCGCTATCAAGCGTGAACGGATCAAAGAGAATGTTCAGATATACAGTCTTATACTGCCGGTTTTGATTCTGCTTTTTATTTTTTGTTATATCCCCATGTACGGGGTGGTTATCGCCTTTCAAGACTATATTCCGGGAGACCCCATTATCGGCGCCGGGGCCAGATGGGTGGGCCTCAAATATTTTATCCGTTTTGTCCAGGGGGAATACTTTTTCCGGCTCATCCGCAATACCCTGGTGTTAAGCGGCCTCAACCTCCTTTTCGGCTTTACCCTGCCCATCCTGTTCGCCCTGCTGCTGGATCAGTTAAGGGCGCTTAATTTCAGAAAGTTTGTCCAGACCGCCAGTTATTTGCCTTACTTCATCTCTACAGTCATTGTGGCCGGTATGGTCATTTCATTTATCGACGCCAATGGCCTTATTACCACCCTGCTTTCCCAATTCGGCCTTGAGCGTATGAACTACCGCCTCAGCAAGGCGGCGTTCCCGGCGATTTACACTATCACCAACGTGTGGAAGAGTTTCGGTTTCGGGAGTATTTTATACTTCGCCACCATCACGTCGATAGATCCCCAGCTTTACGAATCGGCCAAGATAGACGGTGCCAACCGGTTTCAGCAGGTGCTGTATATCACCCTGCCGGGCATACAACGCATCATCGCCATTAACCTCATCATGGCCATCGGCGGCATACTGGGAACCAATTCGGAACTTATCCTCCTGCTTTACCATTCGGCAACCTACGAGGTGGCGGACGTTATCGGAACCTACGTATACCGCTTGGGTATCCTGGGCGGGGAGTTCAGCTACACCACTGCCGTGGGATTATTCATGTCGATCATCGGGTTCGCCCTAACGTTCACCGCCAACAAGATAAGCAATAAACTCACCGATTTCGGGTTGTGGTAAGGAGGCGGTCATGAAACAAAAAAACAAAGTCCGGGAAGGAAGCAGGATTGCTACGGCGATCATGTACACGCTCGCGGTTTTCGTGGTGTTCATCACCCTCTACCCCATGTATTATGTGCTGATACTGTCTTTAAGCGAAGCGCGGTACGCCGCGACTATGGAGGTTTATACTTTTCCCAAAGGTTTCAACCTCGACGCCTACAGGATATTGGTGATGGATCCCAAGATATGGCGGTTCTTTGCCAACACCGTTATGTATGCGGTTGTCGGTATGCTTCTGATGCTGGTTACCTCCATCCTTGGGGCCTTCCCCCTTACCTTCAAGTCTCTTATCGGGCGGAAGTACATCAACACCTACCTGCTTATCACCATGTTTTTTTCAGGCGGGTTGATTCCGACATTCCTCTTAATTTTGCGGTTGGGTATTTACGACACGCCGCTGGCGCTGATAATCCCCGGTTGTTTTTCCGTGTGGAATATCATTCTGACCAAATCCTACCTGAGCAGCATACCGGAAACCCTGCGGGAAGCGGCCAAGATAGACGGGGCCAATGTGTA
>JAISGE010000195.1 GCA_031263265.1 Treponema sp. | reverse complement strand
CCCCCCCCCCCCCCCCCCCCCCCCCCCCCCCCCCCCCCCCCCCCCCCCCCCCCCCCCCCCCCCCTAGAAATCATAATATAATCGCTCCTCTTTTATTGAGGAAGGAATAATCGAGAGTCTTTGAATATTCCTTCCTACAATTTAATTATCATACCGTAAACGATGTTATTATATATTGATTTGATAATATGGTCAATAAGTGGTGATGCCGTTGCAGCAATTTAACATTACAAAACCGATGTTTTTGCCGTATTTTTTGATAAGTCGTTGTATAATATAGATTTATAATTTTTGAATTCGGAATTGCTGGGTAAGGCGACAATGCGCTTGACAAAAAAAATTTAACCGGATAGACTAAAGTATCAGTATGAAGCTGACTCCTCCTTTGCATCTGTTTTAATCCATGAAGGAACATACGGTTTGTTCCTGAACGAACATTCCTTATCCGGAGATGAACTCCTTATATCGTGTCATGGCCTTTAAGGGCATATAAGCATTCATTTTCATCATAAGGAGCACAAGATGAAAAAGGTATTTTTATTTTTGGTCGCATTTTTTGGTTTAGAAACTGCGGTGTGGAGTCATGAATTCTTTGTAATGACCGACAATAAAACCCCGAAGTCTGGGGACAAGGTTCCCTTGTATGTGTTGTCAACCCATTACTTTACCGTAGGGGAAGAACTTGAGGGACTCAAGTACAATAAGGTTTGGACTCGTCAGGGGGGCAGGAGGACGGAACTTACCCTTAAAGAAAATCCCGACCGAGTATGGTACGAGACCGAATTCACCCTTCAAGGAGACGGCCTTGTTATTGTAGAAGGTAATAGGATTGGGGAATATACCACCCGGTTTACCGATGGGACTTCTTTTGCCGGGACCCCCGCAGATGCCAGAAAGACGAATCCCAATAAAACCATAGCGCGAGCTACCTTCTTGGAAAAATTCTCAAAAACCTACATCAATCCGAGTCCGCGAGATACGGCCTTTTCCACGCCCTTGGGATATACCCTCGAAATAATTCCCTTGGACAATCCAGGGAATCTAAAAAAGGGATCTAACGCGAGATTCCGGGTGCTTTATAAGGGACAGCCCCTTTCAGGCGGTGAAGTCTTTGCGGTTTATGACTACTACGATTATAAGACTATGAACGCGTATGAGCAGAAAGGAATCACCGATAGAAACGGTGAAATTACCTTCAAAATCAGCAATCCAGGCATTTGGATTCTCAGAATCCGGGATTCCCGAAATTCTGCGGTTCCAGATGTAGGCTTAGAAAATGTTGATTCCATCATCGTGTTTACGGTTCCCCAATAATGAAACACGGTATGCTTCTTGCGCCGGTAGCAGCGGCTCTGTTGTTTCCGGCACTCCTCACGGCTCATGGCGTGGAAATATCCATCGCTACCGGAATGACCAGATTCCAGACTGAAACGGTTCGTTTTATGTACAGTACCGGGGAGGAAATGTCCTATGCTCGGATTAGGGTATATGCCCCTTCCAATCCCGAAACCGAAATTGTGCAGAGTATTACCGACCGGAACGGATACTATAGTTTTGTCCCCGATGACGAAGGGGAATGGCGGCTCACCGTTGAAGACGATATGGGCCATAAGGGGGAAATACGCGTAATCGCCAGCAGCGCAGGGAACCGCGCAGTAACGGTCCCTAGTAGAACCACGCCCCTGGGTTTACGTATCATTTTCGGCTTGAGTCTCATCTTGAATATCTTTGCGGTGTACCATTTCGTCCTGGGTCGAGGACTTAAAGTGCTCGGTAAGCAGCCTAAACCAGGACCCCCAAAAGGCGGAGAACATGCATATTAGCGAAGGCGTCCTTTCAGTGCCGGTTATTGCAGTTGGATGGGGCACTGCCCTTGCCGGCATAAGTATAGGCTTAAAGAAAACCCCGGTTCATACATTGCCGGAAACCGCCCTGATTTCCGCGGTTCTTTTTCTTGCTTCTCTGGTTCATGTCCCCTTGGGGCCTTCAAGCATTCATTTAACCATGTTGGGGCTTGCAGGTATTCTGCTTGGTTGGAGTGCGGTTCCTGCCCTTTTTATTGCCTTATTGCTCCAAAGTATGCTGTTTCAATTCGGCGGCCTGCTCTCTCTTGGGGTAAATACGACCGTTATGGGAACGGCTGCGCTTTCCGCCTTTGGAACGTGGCGTTTTTTTTCGGGAAGGAAAGGAGGCCCTCAACGACTGCTCATGACCGGTACAAAACCTGCCGCGGCTTTTATCGGTGGCTTTCTTGCGGTAATAACCGGCTCAATCTTGGTAACCCTTTCCCTTTTCTTAAGCTCACGGGATCTTTTCTCCACTGCAACGCTGATGTTCGCGGCCAATCTGCCGCTGGCTGCAGTAGAGGGAGTAATCACCGCGTTTTGCGTGGTTTTTTTACAACGCATGTTACCTCACTATGTATTCGGATCCGCTAATTTGGGGGGCAAAAATCCTAAAAAGTTCTAGCCAACCCTCAGGGTTCTATAGGTAAGGTGTTGATAGTAGCAAAATACTCATAAAAATTATAATATAACCTAATGTATTTTTAAGTTTATATTTTTATACTTTAAACGAGTATTGAGTCTTATCTGAAACTCTTATCGTATGGTAGGTTCCGATAGGTTTATCCCAAGATTCAAAAAGTAAAACTAGTAACCAAATACTTTGTTCAAAATTCAGTTAGTTTTGAAATTGGCTTATAGTAAAGAAGGAGCGATTTGCATGAGAACGTTATGGCTGCTCGTGGCTGTTTTGGGCGTGTTTGGAGGTATCCTCTTGAACTGCTCTAATACTCCCGCAGCTCCATCCTCTAATACTGCTGCCCCAGTAGAGACACCGAGGGAGAGTCAGCCCGAAAAGGCTGAAGGAGGGGTCTATATTGGACTGCTTTCCTTTGCCGCAGATGTGCAGGATCTGACCGGCGGTAAATTGATTTATCTTGACGACGAAGGAAGGAACCAGCTCTTACAGGCCCTCTCCAATTACAACCGGGCTTCTGGTGCAGGAACTGCCTTGTATTATGCGGTTCATCAGGCATTACATAATCTGAGCGCCCATGAATCCTCATTTCCCGATAAGCTCAGTTCGATCAATCTCCTTACCTTTACCGACGGCCTGGATAACAATTCAACCAGTCTGGCCCTTCCTGTAATAGAAGATCAAGATTTCAAGGGTAAATCAACCGACTCCTACGCATCATATATTAAAGAACAACTTGCAGATCGGCGTATCGCGGGTAAGAGGCTGACCGCCTTTGCCACGGGGGTACAAGGCAGTGATGTAGAGGATAAAGCTGCGTTTAGCGCTACCTTGCAGTCCCTGGCCAGTACCAATGGTGCTGCCAATTTTCATGAACTGAGCGATTTTTCAGAATTAAACCAAAAATTTCAGGATATAGCGAATAACCTAACGATTATCAATCGGGATTTGACGTTTACGATTATTACCCCATCCTATCAGCCCGGCACCAAAATCAGGATGACCTTTGATGTGGCAGAACATACCCCAGAAGCCTTCTCCAAGTCTACCCGGTATGTAGAAGGGGAAGTAAGTATCAATGGTTCAACCTATGAATTGATCAATATTGCCTATTCTGATGGGGTTTTCTCTTCTTCGGAAGGTCCGGTGCAGGGCACCTTAAATGGTACTGAAGTAAGCTATATCTTTAACGATTTTGTGGTATCTGATGCTAAATGGAATCTCCAGCAATGGATCTTAAACCCAGAAACTACTACCTGGCAGCGTAACAGCGAGTATACTATGGGAGATTCTTTAAAGATCGCGGTGGAAAAACGGTCTTCGGTTATATATCTCGTGCTTGACAATAGCCGATCCCTGGTAGACGCGGATGTGACTTCCATACGAAATGCCGTGGAAAATTTTATCAACCTGTTATACCTGAAATTATACCCTGGTTCCACGGTTTCTCCAAGCACTCAGAGCCATCAAAGCATCGTAAATCTTCAGAACAATATCTGGCAGGAAAACGAAATTGCCTCAGGGGAGTACCACTATTACCGTTTCCACGCACAAGCAGGAAAATCCTACCTTATCCGCTGGAACGATTCTCTTGAAGGAGATGGTACGAAAACCGGGGATATCCTCGTCACCATATACCGGGAAGATATGAACACGTCGCTGTACTTCGGCGTAGACTTGGGATTTAAGGACCCTCCCCGGATTACCGTAACCCAGGACACGGATATATTAATAGAAGTAAAAGGATATACTAAAAACCTGGATAAAGGTACTTACGCCATCATGTATATACTACAAGTGTCCAGCGGTTTCTAAGAGCCGGTTATACAGGTGGGTTTACCTGCCTGTGTAACAAACCGCCGTTTTTTGTTACCTCGAAACCAACCGTCGCAGCCCCTGATACTACCGGGTAATCCATAGAACACCCTGAAAACTATTTTTCTCTAACCTATACTCCGTTATTTACGACTTGAATACCTCAAGCCCAATCAAAAGAAAACGTTTCTAAAAATCCACAAGAATTCTTAGAAACGCCCTCTCCTTACTCAAGCCCATAAAACCGATATCAAGAAACCGAGTATCCTCTCGTACGCCTAGTCATCTTCCCATGATGATGAACCGCTTTCTTGCATATCCGAATCCTTTAGTCTTTTTGCCCTGGGTTTCCGGGGTTTTTTCTCAGGAACTTTCTCCACAGAAACAGCTTTGACGCCATTCCTCTTGGCCACGGGTTTACCGGCAGCTGCAGCAATCTTTGAAGCCGAGGGTTTTTTAGCCTTGGGTATCTGTTTGATAATTTCAGCCAATTCCGTATCCCTCTCTAATTCTGCCAGATCAAAGGTATTCTGCAATTCCACCCAATACTGCACCGTGGTGTTGAAGTACTTCGATAAACGCTTGGCAATATGGAGGCTTATCTTTGCCTTATTGCTGACTATCTGCCGAATCGCCGATACACTCATCTGAATGTCTTCTGCTAATTGGGTAGGGTTGATCTGGTACTCATCTAAGAGATTTCGTAATACATCTCCGGGTAGTAAGACTGCCGATTTTTTCATACATAAAACTCCTTGCAAGATTTCTTTGTATAGTCTATAACCAAACGCTCAATCGTAAGGATCATAGAATAGCTCTCTATATAATACTATCTTTTTAATAATATTACTAGTCCCTTTTTACCTTTCTTAAAGAAAAAATGCTTGTTTTAGCAATTTTTTATTTGAGCGTTCCCTGACCTTAGATACAGAACAGCTATACTTTAATGCAACAGCGTATTTGTAGTATACCAAGGAGTCCAAGCGTGCAGACAAGAATAGTGGGTATATCCCAGACCCCCAGAAACACCGGTGCAGCATCCCTGCAGCAGTCTGAGCATGGGGGAATCCAGCCTGAGTAAAGGCAGGTGGGGCTAAGCCTCTCGTAAGCAGCAAGCCTGAATAATTGACTGAAAAAATCAGAATTACCCTAGTATAAATAATGATTATATGGTATATTTATAGGAATTCTAGGGTGTCCCTCGAATTAAATTTTTAAGTATATATGTTACTATAGTAATATAAAGGAGCATCTATGGCGGAACGGCGGATTTATATTGATTATAATGCAACTACCCCGCTTAAAGAAGAGGTTAAGGCCGCGATGATCCAAGATTTGGATATCTACGGAAACGCATCGAGTATGCACCACTCAGGAAGACTGGCCCATGCCCGAGTTGAGGAAGCACGACAGGCGGTACGGGAACTTCTGGGGGCATCCCAGGGGAACATCATCTTTACCTCTGGAGGATCTGAATCAAACAACACAGTTTTTCAAACTATGCGGCAACTTGCTTCAGGCCCTGATGTAGTATCCCCGGGCAGGACCGAGATCATCACCACCAGCATTGAGCACCCTTGTGTCCTTAATGCCGCAGCTTTTTTACAAACCTTGGGGTTTACGGTACGGTTCCTTCCGGTTGATTCGTATGGAAAGGTACAACTGGATGCCCTCAAATCCGCGTTAAACGAGCGAACCCTCTTGGTGTCGGTGATGATGGCCAACAACGAGATAGGAACCATCCAGGATATCCGGGAAATTACCACGTTGGTGAAGGCTGCCGGTGCCTGGATGCACACCGATGCAGTACAGGCGGTCGGCAAAATACCGGTGAACGTAACTGAACTGGGGGTGGATTATCTTACCATGTCGGCTCATAAGATCTACGGCCCCAAGGGGATAGGAGTTCTGTATGCCCGGAAGGGCGCGCCTCTCTTTCCCCTGATCCACGGAGGTCACCAGGAAGACAGTATCCGGGCAGGAACGTACAACAACAGCGGTATCCTGGGTCTTGGGAAAGCTGCTACGCTTGCGGCAGGATTAGTGGAGCGGTACGGTAAAGAAATAGCGGCTCTCCGCGATCAGCTTAAAGAGGGTCTGCTTGCAAATGTGCCGAATATTACCATAAACGGTCATCCTCATGATGTGCTTCCTAATACCCTCAATGTGTCCTTTCCCGGCGCGGAAGGAGAATCGATCCTCCTATCCCTGGACATTATGGGTATTGAAGCTTCCACTGGTTCTGCTTGTGCTTCAGGCAGCCTTGAGCCTTCCCATGTGCTCTTGGCTATTGGTGCAGGACCTGAGCTTGCCCACGGCTCTATCCGGTTTAGTTTAGGCTGGGGACTTACTGCAGAGGATATAGCGTATATCATTGAGACCGTACCGCCTATCATTGAGCGGCTGCGGGCGATGTCAACGCTACACTAAGTACGGTAACGTATCAATGAAGTGACACAAAGGGAAGAACCCTTGAAACCAAGGGCTTGTTCCCGATCATGTTATGCAGAGGAGAGTACCATGTCTGATTGGTTATATTCAGATACCGTGAAGGATCATTTCACCAATCCCCGGAATGCACTATTAGGGGATGAAGCGAGTTTTCCCGCTGATGCTCGAGGGCAAACGGGAAATATTAAATGCGGGGATCAGATGCTGATGCTCCTTAAGATTCAGGATGACATCATCATTGATGTACGATGGAAAACCTACGGCTGCGCCAGCGCCATTGCATCCACCAGTATGCTGTCCGAGATTATCAAGGGCATGCATATTAAAGATGCGTATACCATTCGGCCTGAAGACCTGGTAAAAAAACTCGGCGGCCTGCCCGATTACAAGATCCACTGTTCGGTTTTGGGAGATAAAGCCCTGCGAGCTGCCATAGACGACTATCTGGCCAAGACCGGTAGAGCAGGACTTCTGAAGGAGAACGCCACGGAAATTTGCCATTGCCTGGGAATCACCGATAAGGACATTGAAGCAGCCTTTCACCAGGGGGCCCGTACCTGGGAAGCCTTGCAACAGGCAACCAAGATTGGGACCGACTGCGGCACCTGCAAGGGAAATGCTCTGGAACTGCTCCACCAGCTTACCCACATCTACGGGATGTAACTAACCAAGGTTAGGCATGTAAGTACGGCGGTGCAGGCTTACCAAGGGGGGTCCTGCACCGAAAAGCCGGTGGTTTCCTCACTATTTTCTGCTTTTATCCTCATGACGCTTTAGATCATACTATACACACGAGTTTTGGTATTGTATTATAAAAACGATATGTTTACCGCATCATAAGCTTTATTCTAAAGGAAGGTAAGAAGGAGGAGAATAAGGACATGACTATACTAATCGTAGATGATTCACGGCTTATAAGAAATACCCTCAAAAGGTTTATTCAAACGATGAATATCCCCTGCCAGTACGTGGAAGCTGACAATGGGCAAGAAGCCTTGGAGCGGCTGAAAGCTCAGTCGATTAATTTAGTGTTCCTGGATTGGAACATGCCTAAAATGTCGGGGATTGAGTTCCTCAAAGAGGTACGGGCTATGGATGAGTACAAAACCTTACCGATCATTATGCTTACCAGCGAGGGGGCACGAGATAATGTTATCGAAGCCATCAAAGGCGGGGCTACGGATTACATCCTAAAACCCATACGGGAGCAACACGTAAGAGAAAAAATAGTAAGGCTCATTTCTTAACCAAGATAAGGGAGAGGGAAAAGTATGACACAACCGTATATACAATCTTTGATTCGCCCTTTTGCTGAGGTATGTATCTATGTGTTTAAGGATTTTGTGGGTACTAAAATTGCGGTGAACCGTCCCTATTTTTCAGATAAGGAGATGCTGCATAATTGGGATATTTCAGCATTGATAAGTTTTAGTGGACAAGTTCAGGGGGTGGTGCTCATCTCCATGAACCAAACCTTGGCCAAGGAGCTTACCAGCCGCCTTACCGGGACTACTCATACTATCATAGATGAGGATGTCATTGATGCCATTGGTGAAATAGTGAATATTATCGCGGGAAGGGCCAAACAGAGTCTACAAAATACCTTTAAATCGATTATATCCCTACCGACTATTATTTTGGGGAGTGGATATGGGATCAAATGGCCTATTCATCGAAGCCGGATATTATGTATACCCTTTACCGTATTTGAACATGAGACCTTTGTCCTGACCGTAGCCCTTGAGCCGGTGGAGGGGGAAAAGCACCTGAGTGTGTAAAGGGCTACCCATGGTCTTGGTTTCAAGATACTCAAGGAGGTAAGTATGGGTGGTGGAAAAGCTTCGTTTCCGCGGTTGTTTACGGTGATTTGTTTAACGGTCATCGTGGGTATTACGGTGTCGGTTTCAGTCCTGTTTTTTATCATCTTCCGGTCTCAGTCTTATAAACAGATTGAAACCAATACCAGCGAAAGTCTGAACCATTTGCGGGATAAAGTGGTTGATAGGTTTAGAGAATGGTCTGAGCTTATCACCTATGTGTCTATCGGGGCGGCGCCTTTTATGGCAACGGAACCCGCGGATACCCAAGCTCTTTTGCGGCTTTTTAGCCGTTCTATGGCTGTGCAGTCTGAGATTTGGCATATTTATGGTACTAACAATTTGGTCTGGAATCAGCCGGGAGGGTATGTAGTGTATGGGAATGGCAGTATACCTAGTGCCGATTGGGACAACACCACCCGGAACTGGTTTATCGGTGCAAAAGAAAATCCGGGAAAAGTGGCTTATGCAGACCCCTATATCGCTGACAGCAACGGCAAGCTCACCACGGCCATATCAACTAATGTGTATGATGAACAGGGACAGGATGTAGGGGTGGTTTCAGGAAACGTTTCCATAGACTTTCTGAATGAACTGCTGAGGGAGAGCGCCTTTGTTCCCGGACAAAACACCTACTTTCTTAACCAGGAAGGCCTGTTTATTACCCATCAGGATATAGACGCCGTGTT
>JAISGE010000109.1 GCA_031263265.1 Treponema sp. | reverse complement strand
TTTAAGCAGGAAACCGGCATCAATTTTAACACCTGGCTGTCCAAATACCGGGTCGAAGAGGCAAAAAAGCTGCTTCAGGGAACAAACCTGCGGATTTATCAGGTAGCCGAAAGAGTCGGATTTTCAAGTCCTTATTATTTTAGTAAAGTATTTAAGGAATTTACCGGACAAAACTGCAAAGAATTCCGCAACGCCCCATTGCCGGAAAACGGATAGTATGCATAGGGCTGGTTCATAAGCGCCTTGGCCAAGAGCCGTGACGAGCAGGTTTTCGTCCTGTATCCGTAGAGTAGTAATTTTGAACGGCATAGAGGAGATGACACACGCCTTCCTGATCATGACGGGGTTACCGATTCGTGAAAAAAGCAAACATCCGGTGAAATTTATCCCTTCACCGCGCCGGCGGTGAGGCCCTTGATGAACTGTTTGCTGGCGGTGAGGTAGAGCGCGATGACCGGAATGGCCGACAGGGTGAGCACGGCGAGGACTTTTGACCAGTCGGTCTGGTATTGGCCGAAGAGACGGGTTACCCCCAACAGCACGGTTTTGGCGCGATCGTCGCTTATGAAGATGAGGGGGAACCAGAGGTCGTTCCAGAAGGGGACCAGGTTGTAGATGGCAACGGTGGCAAGGGCCGGGCGCAGCAGCGGGACGATGATCCACAGGAAGGTGCCGAGGCGGCCCGTGCCGTCGATGATGGCGGCTTCGGTCAATTCGTAGGGAACCGCGCGGATGAACTCAGTCAACACGAAAATGGCAATCGGTATGCCCATGGCCACGTAGATCGGGATAAGCGCCCACACCGTGTTGAGCAGTCCCAGCGTTTTGACCAGTTCCAACAGGCGTATCGAGGCGATTTTGATGGGGAGCATCATACCGGCGATGCAGAAAAAGTAGACCGCGCGGGAGAATTTGCCCCGCCAGTATGCCAGCGCGTAACCGGCCAGGGCACCGGTAATAAGAAGAATCACCAGGGAAAGGATGACCACAATAAAACTGTTTTTGAAGTAACCCAGAAAATCACCGTCGGCAAGGACTATCCCGTAGTTGGCGATATTCCATTTTTGGGGCAGGCCGAAGGGGTTCTGATAGATGGAAAGCCGGTCTTTGAACGAGTTTATGATCATCACCCAGAGGGGAAAGAGCACGATCAACGACCAAAGCCCCAGAATGACGTGCGAAAAGATATGGCGGTTTTGCCGTTCGAGCGAAGCGTATTTTTCCATTTAGTCCCTCCCCTGTGTTGACCGCAGAGTCGGTATAACCCCAAGGCAAAGCACCAAAAAAGTAATTGAGGCGATGGCCGCGCCCATGCCCGGATCGGGAATCCCAACCGGATGCTGCCCCGCTATACCGACCCGGTAGAACAGGGTCCCCATGAGGTCCGTGGCGTAATTCGGCGCGCCGTTGACGTTCTCCATCGCAAACACCACGTCAAATGCGTTAAAGTTATTCACAAACGTAAGAATGGCCACCATACCCGCCACTGGTTTTATCAGCGGGAGCTTGATGCGCCAGAATACCTGAAGCGGACTTGCCCCGTCAATCGAAGCCGCTTCGAAATAGTCGTCGCTGATATTCCGCAGCGCGGCCACAAACATCATCACCGGTATCCCCATCCATTGCCAACAGGAAACCAGGGACACACAGATGAGGGCGGAGGCCGGACTGCCCAGCCAGGGCCGTGCAAGAAAACTAAGATGCAGTTTCTCAAGGAACGGGCCGCACCACACCGGATTCAGGAGCAGTTTCCAGAGATACCCGGTTACCAGCACCGCGAGGGTAACCGGTATGAAGATCATCGTCTGGTAAAATTCCCGGGCTTTTAGGTTTTTGCCGGTAAGCAGTACCGCAAAAAGGATACCTAAGCCGTTTTGAACAAGCAAATGAATCAGGAAAAAGACAAGGGTATGGGCAAAAGCACCCCAATAACGGTCCGCATACTGGGCTACCGTAAAAAGCCTCACAAAATTGCCAAGGCCCACGAAACTGCGGCCTGTCCCTGCCTGTCCGGTGTACAAACTCAAGCCTAGGGAGGTGAGGAGAGGCCACGCCATAAAGACCACGTAAAAAATCAAAGCCGGGGTTAAATACGGCAGCCACGTAAGCAATGTCCCATTGCCCACCGCGTAGGTTTTCCGAAATTTTACTGCCATGCAGCCCTCCTGTAAAAATTGAGGCTCTTTCAAAACCCACGTTTTGCAAGAGCCTCGACCGATAGACGCCAGGGAATCCCCTAACGCAGTTTCGCAGCCTCGGTCTCCATATCGTTTGCCGCCTGCTCCGGAGTCTGATCCCCCCGCACTACCTTGATAACCGCCTGGTTCATCGGCGCGTAAAGCTCAAGGAACTTGGGCCAGACAAAGCGGGCGTCGGTGTCCTTGCCGTTATTCAGGGCGAGGAATTCGTTGGCATGGGGGTCGTCCAATGTAATGGAAGCATTAATCATCGGGAAGAAACCCACCGGCAATGCTTTTGACGCAGTCGCCGCACCTGCGGGGGAGGCAAGCCACGCGAGGAAATCCTGACATTCTTTTGGATACTTCGTCGCCTTGTTATAGGTGATCGCCATATCGGGGTGGAACGTGATGAGCGTAGCGCGGCCCTGAGGCGCGGGCATGGCAAACAGGCCCCATTCAAAAGGCGCGTCCGCATACACACCGGCAGTCCACGAGCCGTCCATGAACATCACCGCCTGCTGGGTATTGAAAAGCGCCTGGGAATCGTTGTACGTAACAGATTCATAGCCGCGGGGCAGGTACTTTGCCACATCGGCCATTGCCTGGAAACTTGCCACAAAGTTAGGGTCGTTCAGTTTCTTTGCGCCGGATTCATAGTCGGCCCGCTCGGAAGCCCCGCCAACAAAGTTGGGCAGCATCCCCAGGTAAAGCACTTCAAGAATATCCCATTCTTCGGCTATACCGTTAGCCAACGGCGTATACCCCTTGGCGGCAATCGTCGCGCAGAGACTGAGAAAATCTTCCCAGGTCTGGGGTATGGCAAGCCCTTCTTTCTGGAATATGGTTTTGTTGTAGTAGACCGCGTGGGAGAC
>JAISGE010000097.1 GCA_031263265.1 Treponema sp. | reverse complement strand
TATCTTCAAAAGGTTTGACCTATGATGTTGTTACGTGCGTCAATCGAAAAAACATTAGTGAGCTTTCCGATTTGAGCGATTTTTTGATTTCAAAAAAAGTAAAAGCGTGGCGGCTGTTTACTATAGCGCCTATTGGAAGGGCCGTAAACAATAATGATATGCTATTAACATCCAATGAATTAAAACAGATGATGGATTTTATTGTTTTCTCTCGTATGAAAAGTGATATTGATGTTAAATTTAGCTGTGAGGCATATGTTGGAAACTATGAAAAACGAGTACGGGATTCCTATTTCTTTTGTCGTGCGGGAATAAATATAGCTTCAGTACTGATAGACGGATCAATATCGGCGTGTCCAAATATCAACCGAAATTTTGTACAAGGGAATATTTACCATGACAATTTTCTAGAAGTATGGAATAACCGGTTTGAGATTATGAGAAACCGTAATTGGACGAAGACAGGGATTTGTTCAGATTGTAGAGATTATAAAAATTGCAATGGCGGTGCTATGCATTTATGGAATGAAAAAAAAGACACGATAATAACTTGTATAAATAAAGCACTCAAATAATTGTTCGGAAAAGAATTGAAACATTTGGTACTTCGCACGCAATACAACCGGAACGTTATGTGAAATGCCCGCCAAATTTTTTGAACTATTTTATAAAATATATTGTTAAAAATATTTTTATGGTGTAAAATATTATAAGGGAACTATTATGGAAATTAAAAAAATAGTTGAAAATAAAGAAGATTTTATGGAGCTATTATTGTTGGCTGATGAACAAAAAAATATGGTTAATGAATATCTTTATAGAGGTGATTTATTTGCGTTATATGATGATGATTTAAAAACTGTATCCTTGGTAACAGGTGAGGGTGAAAATATATATGAAATAAAAAATATTGCGACTTATGAAAAATATCAAGGAAAAGGTTATGGAAAATATATGATAAAATATATTATTGAAAATTATAAAAACAAATGCAAAATATTATTGGTTGGTACGGGCGATAGTAAAAAAACAGTATCATTTTATAAAAATAGTGGATTTGTATATTCACATACTCTAAAGAATTTTTTTACAAATAATTATGATCATAAAATATTTGAAGATGGGAAACAACTAATAGACATGATATATTTAAAAATAGAATTTTAGAAATAATCTGTTTTAAGGCCTTGTACGTTATACAGCGCTTATTCGGCTGCTTGGAGTTTAATTCGACAGCCTCAACAGGTCATGCTTCGCCACCCATTTTGACCTTTTCATAACATTCCTCCTAAAAGGTTGCAAGAAACCGCTTGACAAGAATAAATTCTCGTATTAGTCTATTCTAACATAATGTTAGCTTTAGCTGACAAAAATTTATTATTAGGAGGATTCCATGAGGATCAAAAGCATTTTCCTTGGGGTTGCGGCGTTTGCCATGACCGGTGTTCTTCTCTCTGCTCAAGATGGAGGGGATAAGACTTCCCTTACGCTTGATTTCAACGCATCTGCAGTATCGGTAAACAGCGACGGGGATGTAGACAGTTTCGCCGATACAGGGTTCGGTGAAGACAATGAAAGCACCCTGAGCTTCAGTTATGAAGGCGAGTTTTTCGGCGGGACCGCCTCGCTCGGTTTTGGCCCGCAGTCAGCCAGTCATATTGACGGCGAATTGGCGGAAATGTTGGGGGAAAAGCTCTTTTCCCTTGATGAATTGTATGTCTGGATAAAGCCCTTTGGTCCGAATTTCAAGTTTACCGGCGGCGTCTTTGAAAACACCGATGGTATCGGCGATTATACCGATGACCTCGACAACTTCGGCATGGGCGCTTTTCTAGCGGGGGAAGCTGGAGACCCCTTTGGCGATCCGGGCACGGAAACCGGTGTAGGACTGGCAAATGGTTTTCTTGTTGAAGCTGCTTTTGCTCCTGTTACGGTGCAGTTGCTTCTCGGCCCCAATTTTAGCAAGGCAAGCGCCGACGATTTGTTCAACACTTCTTTCGGTTATTTGGGAATGACGCCGATTGACATTGATTCGCGTTTCTTTCATGCCGGCGGCAGAATCATTGCCGATATTGGGGTGGGAACCATTTCCGCCTTGTTTAAAACATCTTATTGGCCCATGAGTACGTATAATGCACTAATGCAGATGTCGCTTCCTGAAGGGGGCGACGATGATCCGCCGTGGACTCCCTTTGCGGGAACGGCAGCAAACAACATGACCTTTGGCGCATACATCGATATTACCGCGGTAGAAAATCTGGGCATTTCGCTGGGTTATACCGGTTTCATGTCTTACAGCGACGCGGACGATGTTGACAATGTTCTCTGGAACGGTATTGACCTCCGGGCGCAGTATACCGGCATCCCCGGCCTTAGTATCTCTACCCACCACAATGTTTCCTTTGCCCAGGGCGCTGAAAAAGAATGGCTGGGCTGGCTGCAAGGGGATGACAGCTCTTTCTTTTCCCTGTATAACGCCGTGGGTGTGACCAAAGAGTTGACTGAGCAATTCAGTATCAACGCAGAAATCGGAAACGTTTTTGTCAAAATGAAGTCAGAACAGCAAATCGTTGCCATATACGGTACTCCGGGGGATGTTGATTATGACACGTTCTGGGGGCAGGCAAAGCTCGTCGTCAGCCCGGTGGAAAACGCCGCGTTTAGCATCGGCCTCCGGTTTGAAGGGGCAAAGCAAGACGACGAAGACCTCACGGCCGTTTTCAGCGTCCCCATCGGCATAACGGTTTCATTTTAAGGTAAAAGTTTCTTCTAGAGTTCTCAAGACCATTTTCAGAGTTCTGAAAATGGTTTATAAGAGGCTGTTCCAAAACCTCAAGGTTTGAAACAGCCTCATCTTTATTCCTGGTGTGCAGGGTCAGGGTGCGGGATGGAACCTTTTTATGTCTCCCATATACTTCACCGATATAAAATACTCATGCCATAGGGTATTAATCGCTGCTTCCCCTTGCTTCCACCACTGCTGATCAACGGCAATGAGGCCGAGGACTACCGGTATATTGGGTTTTACCTTTCCCTGGTCATCAAACAGATCCGCATTGGTCAGCGGACGCCCGCTTTCCTGCTTATAGCACGCGATAATGTCTGGGGCAGTCATCCATACCACTCCTTCGGATGATTGTATAAGCAAGGTCTCATTTTGGAATAAGGTCTTAGGTAAAGGTTTTCATGGCTCTTATCTTAGAAGCTCCCGGTGCTTTAGACAAGCAGACACCTTGCCCCCTGAGCTGAGAACCGGGTAAAGTATTTTCCACATCCGTAATGATTTTTCATGTATAATGTTATAACGATACAAGGAGTCGTAAATTTATGGATATAAATAAGAAGGGCATTGATCAAGAGAAAGGGATGCTCGGGGTTTTCAGCGTCTGGGTAGGCGCACTTATTTGCGCTACCTTGCCTATGTTGGGAGGTATCCTCCAAGGTGGGTTGTCTGTCGGCAGTATCGCCTTAGCAGTAATCATCGGCTATGGAATTGTCGGGGTCTATATGTGCTTGAGCGGTATGCAGAGCAGCGATACGGGCCTTTCGATCCATGACGCCGCAAACGCAGCTATGGGGACCATTGCCGCGCAGATCATTACCAGCCTCCCTATAGCGGTGGCCTGTATCGGCTGGTTTGGGATACAAGCCGCAACCTTAGGCGCTGGTTTTAGCAGCGTGTGGGAAAGCCTTACGGGAATGGCGATTCCTCCGGTCATCAGTACCATTATATGGGGAGCAGTAACCGCACTCATCGCCATGTATGGTTTTAAGTGCCTTAAATACTTCCACTATGCTACGCTCCCGATTCTGATAGGTATCCTTATCTATGTCGTGTATACCCTGGGTAAACAGGGCGGCCTTACCAGGATTATGGCGTACCGTCCTGATCAAACCATGCCTCTGCTGGGAGGGGTTAATTTGGCGGTCAGCAGCATCGCGCTCATGGGCATTATCAGCGGAGATTATTTCCGGTATACCAGGTCCCGGCAGCACGTGATCAGTACCTGTGGTATTGCCGTCATCCCCACTGCTTGTATCATGTTCTGTATCGGCGCGGCCGGCGTTATTGCAGCAGGCCAATCAGATATAACCACTTTGCTTACCCAATGGGGACATCCAATCTTAGGTATCCTCTTTCTGATCCTTGCCACCATTGGCATCAACCTGGTGAACGCCTACTCAGGGGGCATAGGGGTATTAAAGATGCTGGGCTTTGAGGAGAGCCGGTTTAAGATCACTACCGGCATTGCCTGTGCCGTAGGCATCCTCCTGGGCGCATCAGGCATCCTCTCCCTCTTTGCCTCATTTCTCAGCCTGGTTTCCTCCCTGATTCCGCCGATTGCCGGGGTCGTCATCGGTGCTTACTGGGTCATCGGTAAGGGGGACCCTGCCCGGTTTTTCGCAAGCCCTCCGGTAGATATACGCTTTCCCGGGGTCGCGGCGTTTATCCTGGGCGCGCTCACTACCTATAGTACCAGCTCCTTCATCCCGTTCTTTATCCCCGCCATAAATGGCCTGGTCGTTTCCCTCCTTGTCTACTGCTTCCTGGCCACTTGGATGAGCCCTGCCCTAGCAAACCGGAACTTCACCCTCGGAACCAAGTTGACTGGCGGCTTTATTTCCTGCGCAATCATTACCCTTGCCGCAGGAGGAGTGGGGATGTACGGACTGGCAAGCCTGACTACTCCGGAAAACGCTGCCCAAAGCAAGGACATCAGCACCATGACCCTGATCATCATGGTAAGCGGGGTTGCCCTCTCTATCGGTATGGGAATCATGTTTACCGGCTTAGTGGTCAAACCTATACGCAATGCCTTTGATCTGCTCAAAGGCATTGCCCAAGGCGACCTCACCCAGGAGATTAGCAGCGCCAGTAACGACGAAATCGGCCAGATGATGCGCCTGCTCAAAGAGACCCAGCAGGGTATACGTTTCCTTATCGCCGCGGTGGACACCAAAGCCGCATCCCTCACAACGGTGGGAGACGAACTCTCGGTTATGATGAACCAGTCCGCTGCGGCAGTACACGAGATCAGTACCAACACCCAGGGCATGAACCGTAAAGCCCTCACCCAAGCCGCAGGGGTGAACCAAACCAACGCAATTATGGAACGGATCGTCCTGAATATCACGAGCATAAACCAGCATATTGAAGACCAGTTACACAGCGTTTCAAGTTCTGCCGCCGCGATTGAGCAGATGGCCGCGCATATTGACTCCATAACCCAAACCCTGCTCCATAACAAACAAAACGTACAAGACCTCGCCCGTGTATCAGAACAAAGCAAGCTACGCTTACAGGCGGTTTCCCAGGATATTGCGAAAGTAGCCCAGGAGTCTGCTCATCTGCTGGAGATAAACACGGCCATCAAGAACATCGCCAGCCAGACCAATCTGCTGTCGATGAATGCGGCGATAGAAGCGGCTCATGCCGGGACTGCGGGCTTGGGCTTTGCGGTGGTGGCGGAAGAGATTCACCGCCTGGCCGAGTCTTCAGCCAAACAAGTTACCACCATCTCCCATGCCCTAAAGCACATTACCGAATCCATTGACCGGATTCATGGGGCAAGCGGGCAGATGATCAGTCATTTTGAGGATATAGACAGCCGGGTGAACACGGTGGTAAACCATGAACAGCATATCCTGACGGTTATGGAACAGCAGGATGCAGGCTGCAAGCAGATTCTCACCAAGATCCGGGATTCTAAGGACTTGAGTGAACACGTCCATTCCCAGTCTGAGGAGATGCTGAGTGGAAGCCGTGAAGTGATCACTGAAGGGAAGAACTTAGAAGTGCTGACTGCGGATTTGACCAATGGAATCAACGAGATTGCCACAGGCATGAACCAGATCAACACGGCGGTCTCCCGGGTTTCTGAGATTGCCTGTGAAAACAAGGAGAGTATCGCGGTGTTAATCCAATCCCTCTCCCACTTTAAATACGCAAAATGATTTGGAGGAACCATGAAGAACGATAAGGCAATACAGCGGTTTGGGGAGTATGGGGGACAGTATATCCCGGAAACCCTGATGAACGAGATTCACCACCTGGAAAAGGCATACGCCTTTTATAAAGAGGACCCCCAGTTTAACGGTGAATTGGCGGGGCTGCTCAATGAGTACGCGGGTAGGCCCTCCCGTTTGTATTACGCAGCCAAAATGACCCGTGATTTAGGGGGAGCAAAGGTGTATCTGAAACGGGAAGACCTGAATCATACCGGTTCTCATAAGATCAACAACGTCTTGGGCCAGGCGCTTTTGGCAAAGAAAATGGGCAAGAAAAGGCTCATCGCCGAGACCGGGGCAGGCCAGCATGGGGTTGCCGCTGCGACCGCCGCGGCCCTCCTTGAACTGAGTTGTGAGGTATTTATGGGGGAAGAGGATATGGAGCGCCAGAGCCTCAACGTCTACCGGATGCAGCTCTTGGGTGCTCAGGTTCATGCCGTCAAAACCGGTACCCGGGTCTTGAAAGACGCGGTGAATGAGACCATGCGGGAATGGGTGAGCCGAGTAGCAGATACCCATTATGTGCTAGGTTCGGTGATGGGGCCGCATCCGTTTCCGACTATGGTTCGGGATTTCCAGAGCGTCATAGGCAGGGAGGCCCGGCAACAAGTACTGGAGCAGGCGGGAAAGCTGCCCCTTGCGGTGCTTGCCTGCGTGGGTGGCGGCAGCAATGCCCTGGGGCTTTTCTACCATTTTATCCCGGATAAGGGGGTGCGGCTCATTGGGTGTGAAGCTGCGGGGAAGGGCATTGATACACCCCAGCACGCCGCAACGATTACCCGGGGGAAGGTGGGCATTTTCCATGGAATGAAGTCCTATTTCTGTCAGGATGCGGAAGGACAGATCGCGCCGGTCTACTCGATTTCCGCAGGCCTTGATTATCCGGGGATAGGGCCTGAACATGCCTACCTCCATGACACAGGCCGGGCAGAATATGTGGCGGTTACCGATGAGGAGGCAGTGACGGCTTTTGAGTACCTGGCGGCTATGGAGGGGATTATTCCGGCTATCGAAAGCGCCCATGCCGTAGCCTATGCCCGGAAGCTGGTTCCCGAGCTTGATAGGGAGGGGAGTATCATCATCTGTCTTTCTGGCCGGGGGGATAAAGACGTGGCCGCGATCGCGCGGTATCGGGGGATTTCACTTTATGAGTAAGCTACAAGGGGCTTTTCAAAAGGCCAAGGGAAAAGCGGCCTTTATCGGGTTTGTAACGGCTGGGGATCCATCGCTGGACCAGAGCAAGGATTTTGTGTTGGAGTTGGTTAGAGCAGGAGCGGATATTGTGGAGCTAGGGATCCCCTTTTCCGACCCTATTGCCGAAGGCCCGGTGATTCAAGCGGCCAATATCCGTTCCCTTAAAGCAGGAACGACCATAACCAAGATCTTCAGCTTGATAGAAGGACTCCGGCGCAAGACCCAGATTCCTTTGGTTTTGCTCACCTATCTGAATCCGGTTTTTCAGTACGGGTATGCACGGTTTTTCAAGGACTGCCAAGAACGGGGAGTAGACGGCATCATCATCCCGGATCTACCCTTTGAGGAGCAACAGGAGGTACGGGTCATGGCGGATCCCTGTGGGGTAGACCTGATTTCCCTAATTGCCCCGACTTCCGCGGAACGGATTCGGGATATTGCGGCAGATGCCCGGGGCTTTCTCTATGTGGTGTCTTCCCTGGGGCTTACGGGTATGCGGGGGACGATTGAGACGGATCTTGCCCCGCTTATAGGAGCAGTACGGCAGGTGAGCCCCATCCCCACTGCGGTTGGTTTCGGCATCCATACTCCGGACCAGGCAGCAGCCATAGGGAAGGTGGCCGACGGGGTGATTGTAGGCAGCGCCCTCGTGAAGCTCATTGAAGCCCACGGCAAGGATGCAGGGCCGTATATGTACGAATATGTACGCCGTATGAAGGAAGCGTTGCTCGAGGGACATCCCGCCAATTATACCAAGGAAAAAAAGTATATTGACAAAGCAGGAGGGCTTTCATAGGCTTAACCTATTATGGCACGTTCAGATTCTTCATTAGTATCAGCGGTATTTCTTCGTATCGTGGCGGGTTTGACCATTATTATGGTGGTGATAATTGGTATTGGACTGGGTTTATCCCTTGCGGAAACCGCTAATATTAAGAACCAAGGAGATTTTGACGAATTTACCCCAGCGCTGCCCACGAAGATTCTGGATAGTAACGGTATCGTGATCACCGAATTTTCCGCAGATGAAAAACGGGAACTGGTTTCCTTGAGTGAACTTCCCCGGCACCTGATCAATGCCGTGATTGCCCGGGAAGACCCGGATTTTTATCACCATAAGGGATTTAGCATCCGGGGTATTGGCCGGGCTTTTTACGGAAGGATCACCGGGAAAAACCTGGGAGGCGGTTCTACCATTACCCAGCAAATCGCTGGCAGCCTCCATTCAGACCGAACCGAAAAGACCCTTACCCGGAAACTCCGGGAACTCTGGTGGGCTTTGCAAATGGAACGGCGGTACACCAAGGACGAGATTTTGGAGCTGTACCTCAATTATCTCTACATGGGAGCTGGTACTTATGGGGTAGAGGCGGCAAGCAAGTACTATTTTGGGCACAGCGCTCGAGAGATAAGCCTTGCAGAAGCAGCGATCCTGGCGATTCAGCTTTCCAGCCCTGCACGGTACAATCCTTTGGATAATCCTAATACCGCTATGGACCGGCAGCGGGCGGTGTTAGACCGGATGATCGAATTCGGGTATACCACGGTCCAAGAAGCGGAGGCTTCTTTTGAGGATTACTGGGCGAATTACGATTATACCAGGGCTTCTGTTTCAGCGTACTACCAAAGGGAAGACGCGGCTCCTTGGTTCAGTGAATATGTCCGCCGGGAACTGGACGATATGATGTACGGATCCATGGATTATTACCGGGATGGGTATACGGTGCATACCACTTTGAACCTCAAGCATCAAGAGACTGCGGTGAAACTCATGGAACAAGGGCTTGCCCGGGCTAACAAGGAATATACCGGTTCCCGGGGAGTCCGCCTGGAACGAGCGGAACGGACCTACATACCTATCGTAGAACTCCTCTCCCTCACCTTCAACTTAGGGGATATTCATGCGGCTACAGAGGCTCAGGCCAAACAAAAGGCCCTGAACCACTATATCAAGACCATAAACCCGGTGGTTGACATGACTGCGTTACTATTCGGTATCCAAGATATCAAGAACATCACCAATACCGGGTTTACCGCCTTGAAAAACAGCACCGAGCAGAACGTAGTAGAAGGGGCCTTCATCACGCTTGAAAATGAGACTGGGTATATCACCGCCATTATCGGGGGTTCTAAGTATGATATGTCAAATCAGCTCATCCGGGCGACTCAGGCCCGGGTCATGCCCGGCTCTTCTTTTAAGCCTCTGTACTATTCAGCCGCTATTGACACCGGTAAATTTACCGCGGCTTCTTTGATTTACGATATTCCCATGGTCTTCCATAATGAAGACGGTACTCCGTATATACCCCTCAATTTTAGGGGTGAATGGAAAGGACCGGTACTGTTTTACTATGCCTTAGCCCATTCTATGAACGTTCCTTCCCTGAAAATCTTAGACAGCATTGGTTTTGATGCGGCCATTGATAGGGCCGCGACCCTTTTAGGTATTGAAGACCCGGCAGTACGGCGCCGTACCTTCCCCAGGGTCTATCCTATGGGTTTGGGGATTATTTCGGTTACCCCCTTGCAGATGGCCCGGGCCTTTGGGGTCTTCGCAAATCAGGGCCGAGAGCTTACCCCTATTGCCATACGGGTGGTGGAGGATCGGAACGGCCGGATCATCCTGGACAAGGAACGGGAAGTACGGCAGCAGCAGCGGAATAAAAATAGTCTTCAGGTGATAAGCCCCCAGAACGCCTATATTATGACCAGTATCCTCAAGAAAACCGTGGAAGTGGGTACCTTAGCTTCGGGTTCGGGGTGGGGAGCGAAGTTTACCTTCAAAGATGAGCAGGGAAACCGGTACCGTATCCCGGCAGCGGGTAAGACCGGAACTACTCAAAACTGGTCCGATGCCTGGGCTGTAGGGTATACCCCCTACTACACCAGTGCTATTTGGTTTGGGTTTGATAAACCGGGCAATTCCTTGGGATTATCCCTCACCGGCGCGACCTTGGCAGGCCCAATCTGGGGGGATTTTATGCAGGAAATCCACCAGGGTCTGCCTATGAAGGATTTTGTGAGACCCACCTCAGGAATCATTGACGTACGGGTTTGCGCTAAATCCGGTTTGCTGCTGACTCCTGATTGTAAGGAAGGGGAAATTGTCCTTCCATTCTTAGAGGGAACCCAGCCGCTCCAGACCTGCGATCTCCACGGGAACACCCAGGGGATTTCCTGGGGGGGCGTGCGGGAATACATCACCCTTGAAGAGGATGATACGTTGTTAAGTCACCTCAAAATGCCTACCCTGCCCTCGAACTTATTAGAGGCGCTTCCTGCGCGGGAATCATCAGGCACTAATCAGGATTTTGATACGGAACCAGATTACGAGTTTGAATTACCCAGCTATAATCCGTTATTGGATTAAGGAGTTCCCTGTACAGGGCGGTGTTCTACCTTGATGGTAGCTGCGTAGATGGAATTCAGTATCCCCAGAAACGCAGAAATCGAAAAAAGCACTTCAATGCCCGTACGGTTCCAAATCCACCCGCCCATGAGGGCAATGAAGATACTGATCAGGTGGTTCACCGAAATTCCCGTAGAGAGGGTGGAGGTGATTTCTTCCTGGGAAGATGCAATTGCCTGGACATACACGTTACTAGCCATGCTCGCCAAGGAAATGATGGAATCAAGCACGTAGTTTATGCAAACCACCACGAAAGCAATCTGAGGAGTAAAAAGCCGGTGGGCAAATCCATAGAAAAAACAGACCAGGATTAAGATCAGGGTATCGGTAACCATGATGACCTTGTAACCAACTCTATCAATGAGCCTTCCCATGAGCGGGCTGAAGATGATCCCACAACCCGCGCAGATGGCCAGGAGCAAGGAAATAAGGGAGGTATCTGCGCCGTATTGAAGGATCAGTACATAGGGGGCAAAGGTGAGGAAGATTTGTTTCCGGGATCCATAGAAAATCTCCAGCATGTAGTATTTATAGAATTTCTTGGCAAAATAGAAACGCCGCCGGGGTATCTTAATGCTTGATTCCTGCAATGCCAAAACAATGAGAACCGCACCGATCATCAGAGCTAAGGCCACGGCAAATACCCCTTGAAACGGTACCGGGTCGTTCCGTTCAAAGCCCATCCGGGAAAACACAAAAAACAGGACCGTAACCACCACAAATCCCGCGATATTGCCCGCGTTACTGATGGCGCTCGTGATCCCCAGGGCGGATCCGCCGGCAGTAGGCTTGGCCAGGTCCAGGGATATGGTGGTTTTAACGGGCATGATGATGTGTTCTCCCGCGCTGAAAAGCACCATGAACAGGACCGGGATAATTTTTCCTATGTTACCACTACTACTCACGAGCAGGCCGATAAGACCTGCAGCCATGATTGCGATGCCAATCTTGAATATCCGGCTTTCGGTAAACCGGTGCATCCAAGCGAGGATCAGTACCACGAGGAGTCCAGGGGTCTCCCGGAAAAACTCCACAATCCCCCGTTCAAACGCAGTGATGTGCAGTATTTCCGCCAGGTAATTATCTTGGATTCCCCGGTACAACCCATAACTGACCCCTGAAAGGGCCAAGACACTCAGGAAGCGCCCTATTTTGGCATCAGATCGGTAAATCCTTTGGCTACTCATGATAGTCCTGGCTTACCCAGAACAAGACTTAGAACCCAAACCGTACTCCTAAGGCAAGACTAAACCCTTGCATATTAAAACTCTTCTCAAAATCCTGGGATCTGAGTCCTGCTTCAACGTCCAATTCTAAGACCCGGAGGTTCAACGCAAACCCCACCCTATGTCTCCAGATCGCTTCTTCGTAGCCGGTACCCAAATGAAAAAAGAGCAGCCGTAGCACACTCAAACGCAGCTCAAGGCCCGCGTTAAAGTAAGGGGGTATTCCCTCACCGATTATATGGGTAAAGCCGATATTTGGTCTTAGGGTAAAGAAGTCAACCTTAAAAGGCCGGTATAGGCCATATACGTCAAAGCGCAAAGGCCGGAATACCCTTTGAGAAGTCGTGGTATACTCCTCCTTGAGCTCAAATTCAGGAATTTCAAGGTTTTGATCCTGGAGCAGCTTACTCCCGTCAATTTCAAAATCGACCATAGAAACCGTCATTTGGTTAGACAATACCGCCCCACTCAAAGGAATATGGCTTACGGTTCCTCCCACATCCAGGATGGGAAAGAGGGCGTATTCCCCTTGCAGGGAGAGATCAAAACCCTTTCCCTCGATTGCCTTGGCATAATCAGAAGATTCCCCCTCCCGGATCTGCTCCAGGGAAAAGGGACTGTATACCTTTATTTCCCCGGTTACCTGGGCCTTCAAGCTATCCTCAGCATATAATCCATAACCTATGGTTGATTTGGGAATATAGATAAGGGGAACATACATGGCCGGTGTAATACCAACTCGCAATCTTTTCCCGAACTGTGCATGGGCCTCTATGGAAAGATCCGCAAAGATACTCCCGAAAACCGTAAAATCTCCTTCAAGCACATGGTGATTTATATTTCCCTGGGTGATCAAGGTAAAGAGGGATTTAGGTATCGTGCCGTTTATCGCGCCTTCAACACCGCTGGATATACCAAAGCCCCATTTTTCCCCAGCATTGAACTTAAAGAAAACCGCGGTATCTATGTCGGTATTTATACTGACCCC
>JAISGE010000059.1 GCA_031263265.1 Treponema sp. | reverse complement strand
TATACGCCGATTATGGCATACTTTCAAAGGGGTGGAACCAAGAAAACCCATGAAACCCGCGGAAACTCCTTGGTTTCTCGATTGCCAATAAGGGCCAGAAGGTGTATGATTTTTATTATGAGTGATATACCGGCCTCCTCCCCTGAAACACCCCCTCCAGAACGAATACAAAACTACGTTTTTGGGGTTATTCTTATTTTGTTGCTCCTTGTGGTCTGTAAGTTGTTTGCTCCGTTTTTTACCGTGTTATTGTGGTCAACTATGTTTTATGTGCTTTTAAGCCCCCTGCATCATCGACTTATAAAACGATTCGACCCCAAAAGTCTCAAGGGTATCGTCCTCAAAAACATCTATTCCGCAGCCTTTGCCGTAGGGACGGTGGTAATCATTCTCATACCCCTTAGTTTCGTGAGCTTTCAATGTATCAAGCAGATCATTGACCTCATCCGCATGGTTCGAGAGGTCTTTTACACCAAACCCGATGTCTTAGCTGACCTATTCAGGCATGTTGTGGAATTGGTCCGGGATATCAGTGCAGGACAAATCATCCTCACGGTAGATGATATCCAGTGGAGGATTTTAACCCTCCTAAGTTCCAGTCTCCAAGATATGGTTCATATCTCAAGCAGCTTGGCGTGGAATGTAGGTTCCTTTTTTTTCAGTCTGGTCTTAATCATGTTTTCCCTTTTTTTCTTTTATATGGATGCTCCCTATCTTTCCCATTTGGTACTCCACAGTATCCCCATACGAAAAACCTATCTGAGCGCCTTGGTGACGAAATTCATGGATATAACCAGGAACTTGTTTTTTGGATATATCATGGTGGCTTTCATCCAGGCGATTATGGGCTATATCATTTTTAGCATTTTTCACGTTAAAGGCGCCCTTGTCTTTGCGGTACTGACCTTTATCTGTGTGTTTATACCCATGATAGGCGGAGGCCTCGTATGGCTTCCTCTGGGCATCATCCGTATTATCGGAGGAGATCTCTGGGGAGGCATTATCTTTCTCATAGTCGCGGGAATCTTTATCTCTACCCTAGACAATTTTCTACGCCCCCTGTTTCTTCAGAACCGGATACAACTACACCCCTTGATCATCTTTTTTGCCATCCTTGGCGGGGTGAGCGCCTTTGGTTTCAATGGCCTCATCTTAGGCCCTATGGTGGTGATCCTGTTCCTCACGGTCTTGGATTTATTCCTCACCGAGCATAAGATACAAGCAGATTGATCTTTTCTAGTCCATCTAGGGATGCTTAGTTACCGTGGAGAGGTGCGGGTCATACCACCCGCTGAAACAATAAGGGGGACGCCCCTATTCCTTATTACGCGGTATGAGACGTATGAGAAAAAAGAGGTTTTAATGAATGCAATTATCACTGTGGTGGGAACCGATAAGGTTGGTATCATCGCCCGGGTCAGCGCTTTTTTAGCAGAGCGGAATATCAACATAGAAGATATAAGCCAGACCGTATTATCCGGTAATTTTGTCATGATGATGATGGTAGACTTATCC
This sequence comes from Treponema sp., assembly GCA_031263265.1. GTDB lineage: Bacteria > Spirochaetota > Spirochaetia > Treponematales > Breznakiellaceae > JAIRLU01. The sequence goes on along the minus strand of JAISGE010000059.1, from coordinate 3,717 downwards.
CAAGGTAATACCAGCCTGGCAAAGGTCAAAGAAGACCTCGCCTGCCTAGGAGCCTCCCTCAAGGTTTCTATCAACCTCATGCACGAAGCTGTCTTCAAATCCATGCACCGCCTCTGATTTTGGGCTTGTCCGTATCACATGATATGAGAAAAAAACCGATATAGATCATAGATAAAAAGTGTCATACCGTCCCTGGATAGGTAGAGGGAACGCCCTTATTCCTTATTACACAGTATGAGACGGACAAGAAAAAAATGAAAAATGAATTTATGCCCCGGATTGTGGAGATCTTTCCTGGTACCAAGGGAAAGGCTTATTCGTGGGCTGCTTTTGGTAAAGATTGCCTTGCAGGGGTGATCGTGGGGATTGTGGCCTTGCCGCTTTCCATGGCTTTTAGCATTGCTGCAGGGGGAACTCCTGCCCAAGGCTTGTATACCGCCATTACTGCGGGGTTTTGTATCAGCCTCTTAGGGGGAAGTAAGTTTCAAATCGGCGGACCTACTGGGGCATTTGTCATCATTATTTTTGGCATAATCCATGAACATGGGATGGCCGGGCTTATTACCGCAACGTTGCTGGCGGGTATTATGCTGGTGATCATGGGGGTAAGCGGCATTGGGCGGTTCATTAAGTTTATTCCCTATCCGGTAACCACGGGTTTTACCACCGGTATTGGGGTACTGATCTTTTCCCAGCAGGTGAAGGATTTCCTGGGATTGCAAATCGAAACCAGTTCACCGGCTTTTTTTGAAAAATGGATGGAGTATGGGCGTTTTTTTTCCACTTTTGACCCCCTCACCCTAGGAATAGGTGGGGGAACCATGGTGTTCATCCTCCTTGTACGGCGGTTTTTCCCCCGGATTCCCGGAGCTGCTGTGGGGGTTACCCTGGCGACATTGGTCTGCACTTCCTTGAAGTTGCCCATAGAAACCGTGGGAACCCGTTTCGGGGGGATTCCCGCTTCCCTTCCCATGCCCATAGCCCCTGAACTGAGTTGGAACGTGGTGCGGGCAGTGCTTCCTGATTCTTTTACCATTGCCCTTTTAGCTGCTATTGAGTCCCTCCTTTCCGCGGTAGTGGCAGATAGCATGACCGGGGATCGGCACAACGCGAATACGGAATTGGTTGCCCAGGGCATAGGGAATATCACCGCTGCTTTATTTGGGGGTATTCCTGCTACCGGCGCCATTGCCCGAACCGCGACCAATATCAAGTCTGGAGCAGTAAGTCCTGTGGCTGGTATCGTCCATGTGCTTACGCTGGTGCTGTTTATCCTGTTCCTTGCCCCTGCAGCATCGGCAATTCCACTAACCAGCCTTTCGGCAGTGCTTATGGTGGTGTCCTGGGATATGAGCAATCTGGATCGGTTCTGCAGATTGATCCGGCGTTCTCCCAAAAGCGATACTACCGTACTCATCACGACGTTTCTGTTGACCATAGCCTTTGATCTCACCTTTGCCGTGGAGGTGGGGGTGATTCTTGCGGTGTTCCTGTTCTTCCGCAGGATGGTTGAAGTAACCGATGTTAAACTGGATAACGATGATCTCATAGCCGAACTTGCCTTTGGGAACATCGAAAAAAAGACCGTGGACTCAATTATCGCCCTATCGCATAAAGACATTGAGATCTATGAGATTACCGGTCCCTTCTTTTTTGGGGTTGCAGATATGCTACAGAACATTTTGAGAAAAGTGGCAAAAACGCCGCAGTTCCTGATTTTACGGATGCAGGCAGTGCCGGTTATTGATTCTACCGGTATTGCCGCATTAGAATCATTTCTGATTCAATGCCGCCGCCGGAAGATCAACCTTATTCTTTGTGAAATCCGTGAGCAGCCTAAAAAGATCCTCGAAAAAGCCGGTTTTATCAGCGACTTGGGAGATGACTGTATAGTGTCTGATCTTGAAGAAGCCCTGGAAAGAGCGGGAAAAAATAGAGATATGGCGGATAATGCCTGAGAAACTCAGTTTGACCCCTTCCCGATGGATTGCATCGTATAAACGGCTGATAGGGATGAACCTCACGGTACGGCAGCCGCGTTGTAACGTGGGCCGTTCTCATCAATGATCCAAATGGGGTATTTCATGGTGAAGCTGCAATTTTATTTACTTGCTTTGAGTTCGGTGTTGCTTACGAGCTGTATTAATATTAGTTTTGTCCCAAAAATTGAAAAAATAGATATTGATCATGCTATTCCGCCCAGGGGAAACATTCTCGAAACCGGTACACTGGGATATGCGGAAACTGATTTTTTCTCCGATCTTTTTTCATTTCTTTTTTCAAAAGAAGCAAGAATTCCTGTTGAAGGTGAAATCCTTACAAAGGGCAGCTACACGACCCAGGGTGAAGTGAGGCCAATATTTCGCTTTGCCTATCCGCAAAAAAACAAGAACCTGCCGCAACAGATACTCATAAATACGTATCATCTATACTACAAATGGCAGGGAAATATCATGTTCTCCGGCAAGGCGTACAAAGCAAACTTCCTGATAGATGCGGACGGGCCCAAGTCAGGGTGGCAAGGGAAGACGATCCTACTTGATACGGCAAAAACGGGGTTTTTCCGTTTTGAATTTTCGGGGCCCATAGGGGATACGGATTTTGACGCTACACCTGAGTCGGGGGCTCCCCACTTTCCCTGGTGGGTGGGAGACTTTATTTCCCAAGGCAAAACCTACCGCCTTAACGCAGTGGTGGAAATAGGACCGGAATACGCGTATCCACCTGGTTTTAAAGATCCCTTTGCCTATGAAACCAGGCGAACGTTTTTTTATCCCGAACAGAAGTTCCAAATTATTGACGCCGCGTCAAATACGGTGATGGCGGAGATTCAAAACAACGCCTATACGTTGTATGATACGCTACCGGAAACAGAATGGGAAGCCATGAAATGTAATATCGGTTTGTTTTACGCGATTCTTAAGGCATCCAAACAAACGGACGCCAGTTCGTCATGGTAAAGCCGGCGTTCAAACAAGCGGAACCCAGCCAGCACTTTGCGTCGTTCCTTATGAGAAACAAGACAGATTTATTCCCCTTATCCTGGGTTCTGATACAAGCATGTTCCAGTACAAAGCCATATACTATACGGAGGCTTACGGGAAAAACATGAAAAAGATGGATACTCAACGCGGTTTATACAGGCGCCTATATCTGAAGAGCGTGGTACTGCTGGTTATCCTGCCATTCTTTGGGGGCTGTACGGTAATAGGAACCGGTTCCAGTGCTTCTGACAAGGAAAACACAAAGACCGTGACTATTGTTACCTGGAATGTCCAGGCCCTGTTTGATGGAGATGAAACCGGAATCGAATACGATACCTATCTTAAGGCTTCAGGATGGACCTTTGAAAAGTACCGGGCACGGCTCAATTCCCTAGCTCAGGCTATGAGCCGTATAGCCAGCAAAACTCCAGACATCCTTGGGATGGAAGAAATTGAAAATATCCGTATTTTAGAGGATCTAGTCGAGGGGCCTTTGGCAAACTGCGGTTATCAGTACCTTTGTTTTGGCAATAATCCTGGTGCATCATTGGGAATCGGGCTGTTAAGTCGTTTCCCCTTAGCAGAGACCAGGGTACATTCGATTACCGACCAGGGGCAAACCGCGCCCCGGCCAATCCTAGAGGCACGGCTCTCTGTACAAAACCAGCCCTTCGTGCTTTTGCTGTGTCATTGGAAAGCAAAACAAGCAGATAAAGAAACTACGGCCACTGAA
>JAISGE010000155.1 GCA_031263265.1 Treponema sp. | reverse complement strand
CTTGCATTTTTCAGGAACAATGGTTTAAATCAGAATAAAGAGTCTCTTTCAAAACTTCAATTTGGAAATTGGCTCTGTATACATAAACGGGTGGTATCACATGAGAATAGTAACTCGATCTGATTTTGACGGGTTGGCATGCAGCGCTCTCCTGACCTATTTGGGCTTGGTGGATGACTGGAAATTTGTACATCCCAAGGATATACAGGACGGCCTGGTGGAAGTAAACGACCATGATATTCTGGTCAATGTGCCCTATAGTAAGGGGTGTAAACTCTGGTTCGACCATCATCCCAGTGAATCTGAGCGACTGCAAGGGGCCTATTTTGAAGGAGTCGCCCGGATTGCCCCTAGTTGTGCCAGGGTTGTGTATGATTACTATGGGGGCTACGCAAAACTAGGTTCCTTTGATCAGATGCTCTACTATGTGGATAAGGTGGACTCAGGTAATCTTACCAAAGATGAAATACTAGATCCAAAAGGCTGGATTTTACTGGGGTTCATCATGGATCCTCGAACCGGTTTAGGGCGGTTCAGGAATTTTACCATCAGTAATTATGACCTTATGAAAATGCTGGCCAAGGCTTGTGTAGATAAGGACATTGATGAAATCCTTGCCCTCCCTGATGTGAAAGAGCGGATCGATCTCTACTTTGAACAGGACAAACTGTTTCGGGAGATGGTTCAGAAACACGCCCGGATAGAAGACAACGTGTTAGTGGTGGATTTGCGGAACACGGATCCCATTTACGCAGGGAACCGGTTCCTGTTGTATACCCTCTTCCCGAACCAGAACATCTCCCTTTGGATCATAGACGGTAAAAACAAAGCTAAGTGCGTGATTACGGTGGGGTACAGCATCATCAAGAAAGACGCTACCGTGGATGTAGGGAATATGCTTTTGGCTTACGGCGGTGGCGGACATCATAAAGTGGGAACCTGCCAAGTTCCCTATGAAGATGCAAACCGGATCATCAAAGAAATCACGGAAAAATGTAAGTCCTGAGTATTAGGGTTCGGTAAAAGCCAAATCTCCCAAAGCCCGGACAAAGGTATTGATGTCCTTAGCAGAAAAAGATGGTAAGGGTAAGGTACGGCGGAACACCGTGGTACCTTGGTTTCGGTCATAGAGTTCACAGGCCGCGGTGGAGCCGTTCAGGTGTATGTTGAGCTGGAAACGGGGGGATCCTTGATTTTCTTGCAGGCTTGTAGGTACTTTTAGGTTAAATCCCCCGGCATGGATAGCACGGCGGAGGGATTTTTCGATGTTCAGGCCCCATAGTTCCCCAAAGGAGGGGTCGCTGGAAAGGTCGATGTTCAATTCCACCGGTAAGCGGATGCCATACTGCCGTAAGCCCCCTTGGTTAAGACGGTAAAGCTGTTCCGCTGCATCTTGGGCCCGTTCTTTCCTACGTTTGCTTCCTTTCATCTGCGCGAGTTCAGTATAGGTTTTGGCGATCATGTCCCGCTCCCATAGGGGATCAAAACGGGACAAGGTTTCCCAAAGCAACTGCTCGTTCTTGAGCAGCCGGCCTTCCTCATAATAGTAAGACGCCGCTGCTTCGGGTATCAGGGACACTTCAAAGTCTCGGGACTTACGGAGATAGGTGAGTGCACGCTGGGGGTAGGATTCAAAGGCGTTGTAATATTGGATCAGGGCATCTAAGCGGGGTTCTTTGGTTTCAGACCCACGGACTTGAGATCCCTGGTCCGCGGTTTCATACGCCTTGGCCGCGAGGAGGCTGTATTTCCAGAAGAGCCGCCGGTGAACCCCGGCTTTAGAACGGTAGGAAATCCCCCGGAAGATCCGCTGGATTTCTTCCTTCCAGGTTACAACCGGTACGAGATATTCGGTTTTCTCAAGACCAGCATACACATTCGCAAGAATTTCATGGAGATCCCGTTTGTACCGGATCGGGTCAATACCATAATTGAGCATCCAGGAGAGATCCCCTTCCCGCAGACAGTCCTCTGCATACAAACGGGCCTCTTCCAAGCGTCCGGCGATCTGATAGGATTGGGCCAGATTGACCTTGGAAAGGGGCGAGGTATCCATCTCATAGGCCCCCTGATAATCGGAAAAAGCCTGTCTGAATTCCATCCGCCTGAGAAAGAGTTCCCCCCGGGCCAGCCGGCCAGAGGCGCGGTTCTGGGCCATGAGGGACGCATTAGTCCGTTCCAGAGCATGGTCAAAATGGTAGAACCGGGTTTCAAGAATCGATAAGTTATAGTTGGCTACCGCGGTAAAGAGATCCGCACCAAGGGCTTCAGAGCCAGCAATGGCTTGAAGATACCAGTACTTAGCTTCCTCGTAGCGGAACATATCAGAATAGATGGTTCCCAGGGTCATGGCAAAATCAGGATCAGGGCCGAAACGATCCAAAGCAGCACAAAGAAGTAAGCGGCCTTCTTCCAGGCGATGCAGCTTATAATACATCCACCCCAGGCTGCCGATGGCTTCCTTATTATCCGGCTGAAGAGCCAGGAGCTGTTCTAGATAGACCACCGATACCCGGTCGTTGTTAAGATACCCTGCGGCCCGGGAAAGCTGGTACAGGAGATCCGGGTCTTCCGGGAGGAGTTGTTCTGTCTTACGGTACTGATCCCAGGCAAGCCCATAGAGCCGGCGGTTATAGTATAGGTTCCCCAAAGACCAGGAAAAACTGGGTTCCTCTGGATACTGTTCCGAACCTCTGGTATACAACTCAATGGCCCGTTCCCAGTTTTCCGCTCGTTGGGCTTCCAAGGCCCGGGTATAGAGGGCGGCAGAGGAGGTATCCTCCTCTGAAGCTAGGGTTTGAGCGTGCCCTGGACCAGCACTCAGGGCCACAAACAGGAAGCCTAAGAAAAGCCGCAGCACGGGGTGGAAGGGCTTACCAGCCGGTACCGGCTTCAGGATCAGAGCCAGAGGCGGCAGAACCCAGGCAAAGATACGCCTCCACCAGGGCAGGGCTTGGTTATACTGGTGAGAGAACTGGGTGTAGGTCCTGGTCATACCAAGAAAATGGTCCTGGGTGTATGCTGGGGCATACCGGGCCGCGGCAGTTTCCTGATAGAGGGGATACACCCCGTGGATATAGCGATCCAGGGACCTGGCCCATTCAGCTTCGGCCTCATGGATGCTTTTTCTGTATCCTCCCAGGTTGAGCCGCCGCCGTACATGCACCCAGAGCTGATTCGCTTTTTTCCGGGGATCCCGATTCAGTTTAGAGCCAACCCAGTGTTGGGTACGGATCCATATAAAACTAAGACCTAGCAGGATAAGCACTACCATAGACCAGTATTTTCTCAGGAAGCGAATCGTATGTGTTCCAAGGGCCTGGTCCCCCTGGAATGGTTCATCTCCAGAACCCTGTTTAGGACTCAACCGGGAATGGTTGTCCAGAATTTCCTTCATAAGCCGTTCAAAAAGCTCTGGAGAGACCCCAGAGGAAAGCCGGAATTCCTCCCCTTCGGCAAGCAAGTCTGTGGTGGGATCGTATTCAATCCACCCATACCCAGGGAAAAGCACCTCTACCCAGGCATGGGCCATATCGGAACGAACCGGATAGTAATCAAAGGTATTGGTTTCCGGTTGAATGAAAAAGCCCGCCGCAACCCTGGTGGGAATCCCCAGCGAACGGAGGAGCAGGGCCATAGAAAAAGCGTAATAGGAACAGTAGCCCTTCTTAGATTGAAACAGGAAAAAGCCCAGTTGGTCCCCATCCGGGGCGATCCCTGGTTTGAGACTATACCGGTATTCTCCGTATTTCAAATGCTCATAAATAAGCTGCACTTTGTCCCAGTAATTTTCAAATCCTGCGCATATTTCCTGGGCAAAGACCTGGATCCGTTCATCCCTGCCATACTCGGTATATAAGGCATAGGCTTCAGGACTCAGCCCAAAAACTTCTGAGCTGAGGGGGGATCGAACCGCATCAATCAATTCAAAGGGCAGGGCCTCGCTTGTATGACTCTGAACCCCATACGCGGCGCTGAACGAGGATGCATCCCAACTGGCAAAGGGGGTAATCAGCATCGGATCGTTCATGCCGATGAAAGCAGACGCATCAAAATTAACCAGGTAGTATTCTTGATTCGTAACCCGGTATGCCTTGTTTGGCTCCCGGTTGGACAGTACGGTGGTTCCTTCAGGAAGCCGTTGAGGATGGACCTTTTCATCCACGGCTTCATACCGGAAGAAGCCCTGATTAGGGGTGTAACCGGAAAGTACATAACGTCTGAACAGGATATGGGTATCTTCAGGGTCTTTCTTGACGATGAATACCAGATCGTCGTTCATACTGATTTCGCTTTCCAAATGCACAAACTGAGAAAAATCAAAGCTGAACAGATTAGGCTCTAGGAGGCCTCCTCCCCGGTCAATGGCCCGTTCTTGAGAAGGCCGAATGAACAGAAGCCCACTGATGAGTACCAAGATACAGAAGGCGATTCCTGCTCCCATAGCCTCTGGTTTTCGCAGCTTAAATTCCGGGGCAGTGGAGAGGATCAGCGCCAGGATCTGGAACAAAAGGATGCAGGTAAAGAGGGCGATCATGAATACAGGCCAGCGATAGACTCCAATATCTGCGGTGTGGGCAATGCTGAAGATGACGAGGAGCAGCGTATTTGAAAGGATGATATCTGCCCGCAAGAACAAGCGGGATCGGGCTGAAAAATACGTGGAGAACCCAGCCCAGTAGAAAGGAACCAGGGAAACAAAGTTATTCCGGGCCAGGTTGAGGAGCAGAGCATCCAAGATTGCGGCAGTATCCGGGAAAAATACCCTCGGCAAGGCAATGATGAACATAACCATCCAGGGGATGAGGGCTATGATAAGCACCCCTTGCCAGGGCTTGAGGTTTTTTCGGGCCAGGAACCAGGATGCGGTAAAGGCCGCACCGAGGGCAGCCATAAAAACCGGTGTATCTGCCAGATCTTTAGCCAGGAGTCTAACCTGACCAAGGATCAAGGCTAAAGCAATGGAACGAAGGAAAAGCGCGGATAACCTTGGAGCAGGGGTAACATCCATTTTAGGATGGTATCACTAATGAAAAGGGATTGTAAATGCGCCTGTAAAAAATCAAGCTTCCTCTGCTCAAAAGGGTTTCGGGTACGCTTATATATCCTCCGGTAAGATCTTGAGATCATTATTAGCGATAAATATCCCATACTTTTGATCGGTCTTGGCAATATGGGTTACTATCCAATCCAACAGGTACCGGACAAAGGTATTGGGAACGATTGCCTTACCACTTTCAAAATTCTTAACGCCTTCAAGTACTTTCTTAACAAAATCTTCATGTTCTTTCTTGTGTTCAGCCAAGCCGGGAAAACCAATCCGTTCCATGATCTTTTCTTCTGCAGAGAAGTGAAACTTTACGTACTGTACCAGCTCATGCATGACTTTTTTAAAATAAACTCGTCCAGTCTCAGTCCCATTGATGCAAGCCTGATTAAGACAATTCGTCAGGTTAATCAATTCTTGATGCTGCGCATCAATTGTAGATATACCCACTGAATAGGCCGATTTCCATTCGATAACATTACCATCTCCCATAAACATCTCCTGATAATTTCATTCTTTACTGTTCCTCATATAAGTATGAAAACGAGTACCCATGAGCTATTCTTGTCATCTTACGTGTTTCAGTCTACTATAGGGTAACTTCTATGTCTATATTACTTTATAGTACCGGCCTGTATGATTATCAGGGAGAAAAACCATGAAAAAACACACTTCCCCAGCAGAGCAGGTTCGCCAAGCAACCCTTGTTTTAGAAGACGGTTCCGAATATGCAGGCTGGTCCTTCGGGGACCAGCGCTCCCAGGCAGGGGAGGTCGTCTTTACTACCGGTATGACCGGTTACCCTCAGTCGTTAACTGATCCAAGTTTTCGGGGACAGATTCTAGTATCTACCTATCCCCTGGTAGGCAATTACGGGGTTCCGGTCAAGCCGAAAACCGGGGAGCCTTATATAGACGATCTCGGCATTCCCCTGCACTTTGAGTCCCTCAGGATTCAGGTAGCGGGTTTGGTGCTTGCCGAGGTTTGCGAGGACCCAAGCCACTTTGCATCAGGGATTACCCTTGCTGCATGGCTAGAGCAAAACAAGGTTCCCGGAATTTACGGTATAGATACCCGTTCCCTCACCTACCGTTTACGGGAACAGGGGGTCATGCAGGGTAAGATTCTCCTTGAGGGGAGCCGGGAGGTAACCATGGATTCAGGGATCCTCTCCCACCCCGTGGCGGATGTTTCCCCCAAGGAACCTAAGACCTTTAGACCCTTAGGGAGCGAAGGAGCCACCATTCCCCGGATAGCCCTCATCGACTGCGGGGCCAAGGCCAATATCCTGCGCTGCCTGCTTGCCCGGAAGGTTGAAGTGGTCTGTCTTCCCTGGGATCAGGATCTCAGGGAACTTGAGTATGACGGTCTTTTTCTTTCCAACGGTCCTGGAGACCCTAAGGCCTGTAGTAAAACTATCGCCGGGATCCGTCACGCCTTTGAACGGGGCAAGCCTATTTTCGGGATCTGCCTGGGGAATCAGATCATGGCCTTGGCCGCAGGAGCAGATACCTACAAACTGCCTTACGGGCACCGGGGGCAGAATCAGCCCTGCATCGAAGTGGGAACCCAGCGCTGTTACATCACCAGCCAGAACCACGGGTATGCAGTGCGCGGCGATACCCTTCCCAAGACCTGGGAACCCTGGTTTATCAATGCCAACGACCATACTATCGAGGGGATCCGGTCTACCCAAGGGCCGTTTTCCGCGGTACAGTTCCACCCTGAAGGCTGTCCAGGGCCCCGGGATACTGAGTTTCTGATTGACCGGTTTATTGATTCCCTGTAGTACCGTTGCAAGAGCAGACCCATTCAGATACAGTCTTGTTATGCATGAGTATCTTATTGAGGGTGGTTATCCCATCAAGGGAACTATCCGGGCAAGCGGCAATAAAAACGCTGCATTGCCCTGCATTGCAGCCGCGCTTTTAACCGATGAACCGGTCATACTCCGGAATATCCCCGATATAGAAGATGTCCAGGTTATGCTGGCGGTGTACCGTTCTCTAGGCGGTGCAGTGCAGGCCATCTCTGCTAATGAGTATCGTATGAACCTGGGGAATATCACCACTTCAGCAATTCCCGAAGAATACGCCCGAAAGATCCGGGCTTCCATCCTGTTTGCCGGCCCCTTGCTGGCCAGGACTGGGAAAGTGGTCCTCCCCCCTCCAGGGGGAGACATCATTGGCCGGCGCCGGCTTGACACTCATTTCCTTGCACTGACCGAATTGGGTGCCTCGGTAACCAGCAACAGCGAGTTTACCTTTAGTGCCCTGGCCTTGCAGGGCGCGGACATATTCCTGGATGAAACTTCGGTAACCGCCACGGAAAATGCACTCATGGCCGCGGTTCTTGCCAAAGGAGAAACTATATTGACCAACGCGGCCAGCGAACCTCATGTACAGGATCTTTGCCGTATGCTGGTCTCTATGGGTGCTCGGATCCAGGGAATCGGGTCCAATATCCTTATCATCCAAGGGGTTAAAAAACTGTCTGGCTGCACCTTTGAAATTGGAGTTGACTTCATGGAGGTAGGTTCCTTCATCGGCCTTGCAGCGGCTACCCAGGGCGACCTTACCATCCAAGGACCGCTTCCTCGGGATCTTCGGCCTACCAAGATAGCTTTTGGTAAACTGGGTATCACCTGGGAACACGAGGGCACTACCGTGCATGTTCCTCAGGAACAAGTCCTGGGGGTAAACTGCGATTTAGGGGGCATGATCCCCAAAATTGATGATGCTCCTTGGCCGGGTTTTCCGCCGGATCTTACCAGCATCGTTACCGTAGTAGCCACCCAGGTCAAAGGTACGGTACTGGTGCATGAAAAGATGTTTGAGTCCCGGATGTTTTTTGTGGATAAGCTCATTGCTATGGGCGCCCGGATCGTGCTCTGCGATCCCCATCGAGCGGTGATTTCAGGCCCCACCAAACTCTCCGGTTCAGAATTATTTAGCCCGGACGTGCGGGCAGGCATGGCTATGGTGATAGCTGCCATGTGTGCGCATGGGCAAAGCATTATCCGCAATGTCTATCAAATAGAACGGGGATATGAAAACCTCGTTCCTCGATTATCCTCCTTGGGCGCGCGAATACACAGCCGCAGGTTAATCAGCCCTATTGGGTAGCCAAGAAGATCAGGGAACAAACCAGCATGACCATAAGGCCCAGGGTGAAAAGCCCCAGGCTTACCAGAAAGCCAAAGGAGATAACCGACCAAACGCTCAGGATATTGAGCATATTCCGGTAAAAGACCACTATCCAGTTGCATATCAAGGGCAGGATCGCCAGCATAGGAACCAGGTATAGGCTCTGTCTGCGGGAACGGTATTTCCACCCTATGATAAGGGATAGTATGGATATGGGTAGAAAAACAGCGGGTATCGAAAGCCGGTATACAATTTCCGCTTGAAATACCTGGGGGATATGCCCATAGGAACCAATGGTTTTTACAGCAGCAACAAGCTCCCGCATGGAAAGGGAATCCAAGCCCTGCCTGACTTGAGAAAGAAACAGAAAATCCGTATAACGTATATCCAGTATAAGCTGGGTATCTCCGGCATGGGATTGATCCTGACCAGTCCAAATCGGTTGGTACTGTCTCGTAAGCTCAGACCGATCCAGGGCATGCATCATCAGGACGAGTTGAGAACGTGCACCCGAATCTATAGGAAATAATTTGACATAAGGCGCGGTAACCTGGTACAGTAGGGATCCTTCCTCATCAAGGGCCATAAGCTCAAGGTCAAGCCCATAGGAATGGGTTTCATCAGTAAACAGCCAAGGAATTCGTACCACCACCCGTCCCGCAGTACCCGTGACCGGGAAAGAAAACATCGTATCGGTGAGGGCATTCTCTACTACGGAGTCTATTTCATCCGTAAAAAAAGCCTGGTCCTGGAGGCCCTGGGTGCTTAAAGCAAGAAACTTGGTTACATCCGGATCCCCAGGAGTCTTGTCAAAAAGTTCCTTGAAAACGTAGTACGCCTGGATCCAGTTTCCTGCTACCATTGCCTCGTATCCCGTCCGTTTCTGATGATACAAGGCATACGCCTGCCGGTCCTGGGCATCAGGCGCTAATTGGCCCAAGATATCCCAGGACCGGTTTGCAATAGCGAGGCCCTGGATGTATACAGGACTGCCCTGAGGAGCAATACGGGAAGCCAGGACCCCCAGCCAATGGGCATCGAAGTACCGTTCCTTCTCGAAACTAAGCGTCCCCATAGTCAATGCTTCTGCCGCGTTTACCGGTTGCCGCTGCTGAGGGCTTTGCTGAAACAGCGGGCCGGTATATACCGGATTTGTTTCCTTAGACTTAGCCGTGGCTTTCATCCGGGCCTCAATCTCAGCCACCTGCCGTGCTTCAAGCTGGATAGCCATTTCCATCTTGAGCTGCTCAATTTCCGGGCTATTTGGCCAGATTCGTTCACATATAATGATATGCTGCGCTACTTGGGGCCATGCGTCCATAGCAGCATGGATCTGGGCTTTTTCTTTGGATAAGGTAAAGATCTGTCCTTGAGAACGCAGATTGTCTTCAAGGTCCCGGATCAGGGGAGACACTAGGAAAAACAAGATCCCATACACCACCGTAGCGCCAATAGCGATTTTAAGGGGGCCTTGAAAAAATTTCAAAGACCCGAAAGAACGACCCTCTTGCCGGCTATTAGCAAATAAGCCATAAGGAATTATGAAACCTGCCATAGTCAAAGCGGGAAAAAGAGAGAAAAACACAAGGAATCCCTGACTCAGGTACCAAAAGCGGGCATAAATAGGCAAGGGCGGCAGTTCTCCCGGAACCAAGAACTGCCACCCCATAATCACCATACCCGATACGAGCATGTAGAGGATAAAAAGCACTGGGGGACTGAAGAAGGGTTTTTTAGCGGACTTACTATAGTTACTAACCTTCACCGGGGGCTCCGTGATTTGATAAGATGAAACACCGCGGTGTAAAGGATCAGAAACAGTCCCAGGAGATACAAGAGCAAGGAACTGAGTAAGGGTTTAGGGATCCTTTCACCTACCAGGAAAAAGAGGTCGCTCTGAATCCGCGGGGTGTTAAGCAGCGCTTCCAAAGCCAAAACCCCCCGAAAGGCCAGAATTCCTATGCAGAGGTTTGCCAAAGGCCAAGCCCCCAGCGTAAAGATGACCCGGAGGGAACTGAGCAAGACCATAAGTCCGCCTGTATAGATAATAAACGGTATGAACCCTTGGTTTAACCGAGTACCGAACTGAGTTGCGGTAGATGCAAGATCATTGCAGATTCCTTGAAGCGCAGCCGGGGCATTGATTCGAAAAGGACTCAGGGACATTCCCTGGACCCCTGCAAGAGCGTCTGCTTGGGGTACCGGCTCGTATATCAGGGGCTTGTCCTGAACAGAAATCACCTGGGGACTTTGGGGCTTATGGGGATCCGAAAGGAATACCACAGACTTATCCGTCTGGGGAAGCAGCAAGCCCGGTTCTCCTAAGCTAAGGATTTTATCCTGGGATATAGGTACCGGTATAACGCGGATCCGGCTTATCCCCAGGGTGAGTACCCCAGTGCATCCCAACCCCAAGATCACCAGACTCATAATAGAAAGGGAAATAGGCATACTGACTCGGGCGGTATATCTAAGACCCACCAGCATAGTACCGTAGATAGTAATAGGAAGAACCATCACCCAAAAGAGCCCTCCTTCAGATACCAGCTCAGGTTGGACCGATGGTTCTAAGCGGATATAAAACCAATACATCACCCATGGCACTACAAATAGCACAATGAACCATATACTAAAAACAAACATCAAGCGTACTATGTTTTTCATGTTCTCTTCCGCTGTTAAGCTTGGAGCTATTGCTCACTATATAACCAGCCCCTTTATATAGGGTACTATAAATGAGATTCTCTCACAAGACCAAACTGAGTATACCCCAGGGTCAGAATACTTTGAGGGGCTTGCTTTCCCGGCTCCTTACGGGAAGAACCGGAAACGGGGAATCGAGCCGGGAGGTGAAGGGGGAAGGGTTTTCTCGTGGGGTAGAGGGCATTGGGGACCAGAGAACAGGGCACTATTGAGGAAACTGGCTCTGGCGGTAACGCGAGGGGATACAGGAGTATGATAGGGCGGAGGAAACAGAGGGCCTTGTCGAATGAGTAGCTGAAACGGCTTCTTTTTCAATCGCAGCTTGCCTCAGATTGTCAATTCTTCACGATCAAGAGGATCGGGAAATTAAGCCCTGGAGATTAAGGATAGATGTTATGCTCAATAAATATATTTGTTTCTTGGTAACTATTCAGCCGGAATATTTGAAAAAGTAACAAAATCAGGTAATGTATCTTGAAATATAACTTTCACGGCTTCACTGGCCGTCATCCCCTGTTTAAGACAGGTGGATATATAACTG
>JAISGE010000098.1 GCA_031263265.1 Treponema sp. | reverse complement strand
CTTACACGGTCTGGGTTAGGGCGCGCAATACCGCGGGGGAATCTTCTTATGCTTCCGGTACTGGATCCCCACAGGAGGCGAGTAATAACCCTACGACCGCCCCTGAAATGCCAACGGTTATCCCAGGGGATAAAAAACTCACCCTTACCTGGGATCAGGTTTCCGGTGTGCCTGGTTATAAGGTCTACTATGGGCCCACGGACGATATTGTCCAAGCGAGTGAATTTTCCCAAACCATTCCTGCCAGCGCGCCTACGGTACGTGCGGAAATCACGGGACTCACAAACGGTACGCTTTACTATGTATGGGTTAAATCATGGAATTCCCAGGGAACATCTTCCCAAAGCCCATCCGCTTCCGGCACCCCCCAAGCAAAAACCCCTATCGATTTCAGTAATCTCCGTTTTGAATTAGGCACGGCCACGGCGGAGTATATCTTTGCCCAGGATCTCCCCCCTAGCGTATTCTTCCCCGAAGGCAGGCCCAACACCGACCGCCTGACCAGGGTCCAGGAAACCGCTTTGGGTAATCTGTTCTGTGATGCCGCAGCCTGGTATATCAGAAAGCAATACCCCGATGAAACCATCGACTTTGTGTTCCTCAACGGCGGCTACATAGACAATGGGATTTCCAAGGGAACCATTACCCTGGGCAGTCTTTCAGGTATAGTCCAACCGGACAGCCGGACAGCCCGGTTTATGCTCCTCACCTTGACCGGCGCAGAATTGAAAAGGTTCTTTAATGATACGGAAGGCAAGAAAACCAACATAGAACCAGGTGATGTTTCAGGAGTTGCCCATTCCGGCAGAGGCGGGCCTCCCAACACCAAGTTTTTCGGCATCCTGTCCAAGGAAGTGCGGTTTACCCTTAGGTATTACAAACCGCCGGAACTCCCCAATCCTCCCAAAGAGATCGATAAGGCCGAACCTTACCAGCACGGATTCATCGACACCGAAGCCCTCACCATCAATGGCCGGCCTATTGTGGATACCCAGAACTACCGGATCTGCACTACCGATGAACTAGCGTCCGGGGAGTACTTTGTCCAACTAGCTGCGGGACGAGACAAACTGAATATTGAGACTCCCTTCTGGCATGGGGTGGCAGCATACATCTACGACCAGGGTAGCGTTACTCCTGGATTAGATGGCCGTCTCAAGGTAGAAGGAGGGGTTAATCTTCCTCCGCCCTGGGTTCCTGGTACGTTGGTTTATAATCCTACGTCCCAATAGCGGCAACGATGAAATGCCCCACCGTGGTCCTGGCCCTCCTTAGCTTCTCCTTGGCAATCATGGCCGTGGCCGCGCAGGAAGAACCTGCGGCCCGGGAAGTCCCCGGAGAGGATGACCTGTTCGTCCTCCCGGAAGCCGAGGTGAGCGCGGCTCAAGACACCCCGGAGGTGATCACCCGAGAAGAAATGGACCGGGACGGCGTCGTGGATCTCTGGGAGGCAGTGCAATACACCCCGGGGGTGCTCCTTTCAGGCGGGGGACGGCGTAATGATTCGAGCTTTTCAGTACGGGGTTACGGTGCGGACAGCGTCCCTATCTACGTGGATGGTATTGTTATGGCCAATCCTTACCGCGGGGAGGGGGACAGCGCCCGTTTCCTTACCGGCGACCTTGAGAGCATCGAGATTGCCAAGGGGTTCAGTTCCGAACTGCTCGGCGCAAATACCCTGGGAGGCGCAATCCTCCTGCGGACCGCCAAACCCCGGAAGCCCCTTGAGCTTTCTCTTAAAACCAGTTTGGGTCTGGATAGTGTTTTTCATTACGCGGATGCTACCCATGTACTGGACGTGGGAACCAAACAGCCTTTTTTCTACGGCAAGGGAGTTTTACAGTACCGGGATGTGGATCACTACCGGCTCCCCGACTGCTTTGAGCCATCCCCCCAGAACCCCCAGGAAAAAGGCGACCGGCTCTGGTCGGATTCCAAAGACCTGAAACTTACCCTCATAGCCGGCATTACCCCAATACCGGATATGGATATATGGCTTACCTACCTATATCAGTACGCGGACAAGGGTATTTCCCCGCCGGATGTAGACACAAAAGAGTACGCGATCTGGGACTGGCCGGTGTGGAACCGCCACAGCGTCTCCTTAAACGGTTCATGGAGCATCAAGGCTTTTTCCATAACCAGCCTTTTCTATTTTGATAAATACGACAACCGCCTGGATGAGTATTACAACTGGAATGCCTTTGAACTCGGCATCCATGCCCCTCATTCGGATTATGACGAGTATGCCCTGGGTGGCCGTCTTACCGGAAGCTGGGAAATAAACCCTTGGAACCAGGTACAGGCCGCGCTGACTTACCAGAAACAAGACCACCGGGGACTGCGGGGCAGCATCACCGATGAAGATGAACTCACCGAAGAAATGCACGTGAACGAAGATACCTGGTCTTTGGGTGCGGAATACACGGTTAGCCCCTGGTCTCCTCTCACGTTCAAGGCAGGCCTTGGGTTTGACGCCCTGATTCCCCTTGACTACTGGAACGATGAAAACGAATACAACAAGTTGTTGAACGCGGACTATTTTATTGTGCAGAGCCGGAATATGTTCCTCTACACCTGGCAGCTCGGTGTTTTTTACCAGCTTCCCTGGGGAAACTTGGAAGCCCGTAACCAGGAGGTCCGGCTGACCTACGCGCGGAAGAATCACTTTCCCACTATGGCCCAGCGCTATTCAACCCGTTTCGGCTCAACATTGCCCAATCCCCACCTGGGGCCTGAGAAGGCGAACCATGTTGAAGCAGGATACCGGGGGTACTTTGGCGGGAAAGATGGAGGGTGGGGGTTCACGCTCAACGCGGCGCTCTACTACAGCGGGATGACCGGCAAAATTGTAAACGTTGAATTACCCAATCCTCACTATCCCAGCGCGTCGGTAACTTATTCCCGGAACCTGGATCGCATTGGGTTCTGGGGGATTGAATTGGCTCCGGATCTTACCTTCCAGGATTGGCTCACCCTGGGTTTGGCTGTTTCCCTGAACAAGTACCACATTGACCATAGTCAGGACGGCATTACGGTACTCAATTATTATCCCCAAGTTACCGTTAACGGATACGCGCTCATAAAACCCTTGGCCTTTCTTTCGATAAGCCCCCGGCTTGTGTATGTCAGTTCCCGGTACGCGGATACCGAAGGATCTGTATTACTGGACGCTTATGTTCTGGCAAACCTCAAGATCACGGTGGAATGGGGTAAATATGTTTCGGTTTCTCTAGGGATTGACAATATCTTTGATACGTACTATGAAATAAGGCGCTATTCTCCCTTGGAAGGACGGAGTTTTAACCTGATGCTGACCTTAACCTATACGTAAATGAAAAGATCTGCCCTGTTTCCCCTGATGCTTGGCGTGTCGGTATGTTTTCATGCTGGTCTTGGTTTTTTCCTGTCAGTAAGCAGTCCCGGCGCTCCTGGATTGCCGGTACCGAAGGACCAGGAGAGACCCTTGTCTTTGGTTAATATTGCCCTGCTTGAACCGGCTGTTCCTGAGCCGCGATCACCCCAGTCAAGCCCCCGGCCTGCTGAGCCGGTTCCGGTTCAAGACCCCCTGCCTGTGGAACATTACACGACGACCGAAGAAGGGATTGACCAGCCCCGGGATGAACCCGCGCCTCAGGGGGATGGGGTTCACGCTGAATCTGGGGCAAGCACCGGTACCGCTGAACAAGCAACTTCCAGGAGAACCGAAGAAACAGCCAGGCAAAGCGCGGAATACATGAGACGCAATTACAACTACCTTCAGCGGCGGATCAGGGATAAGCTCGTCTACCCGGCCCCAGCCCGGAGAGCCGGCATTCAGGGAGTAGCCGAAGTAACCTTTACCATCCATGAGGATGGTAAAGTGAGCGACGTTACCATACGAAAGAGCAGCGGCCACGCGGTTCTCGACGATGCGGCTATCCAGACCATCATTGCCGCGGCTCCCTTTCCCAAGCCCCCCGCTCCCGCCCGGATAGCCATACCTATATCATTCAGGTTACGTTAGGGCATTGCAGGGACCGTATCAGCCTGTCTGCACTGGCAGACAAAGCTAAAATATAATAGAAATGATACAGGCTACGATAAACCCGGTCACGCCTACAATAGTCTCCATTACGGTCCATGTTTTGAGTGTTAGCTTTTCATCTATGTCAAAAAGAGACTTGACCAGCCAAAATCCCGAATCATTTACATGACTTACGCAGGTGGCTCCTCCCGCGATTGCCATGACGATACAGGCAGTATCAATAGAAGAAAGACCGGTGATGCCGGGCATGGCCGCGATGAGACCTGCCGCCATCGTCATCGCAACGGTTGCCGAACCGACAGAGATGCGTACCGCAAGCGCAACAATGAAAGCGATCAAAATCACCGGCAGATTATTTGCGGCCACAAAATCGCCGACCACTCTACCTATACCGGAATCTTCGAGTATGTAGCGGAGCACACCGCCGCCCGCAGTAACCAGCAAAATAATACCCGCGGGTTCAAGCGATTTGGTCATCACCTTTTCAAGATCGGCCAGGGTATATTTGTTTTTTACACCAAGCAGCACCAACGCGAGCAATGTGGCAATCGTAAGAGAGATAAAAGGTGTTCCCACAAAAGAAAGAATCGGCTGGGCAGGTTTAAGCGATTCAAAACCATTGCTGATTAACGCATCGGATGCGGTATTGAGCAGTATAAGAAAAAGAGGAGTGAGTATGATCGCTACAACCGTTGCAAAAGAAGGCATCTTCCGGTTCTCTTTTGAAAGAGACATCGTCGCCTGCGCATGTTCCGGAACCGGAATCTGATATTTTTTACCCACGTACGAGCCGAAAACTACACCCCCTAACACCATCGCGAAGGAACCGCAGATAAGGCCCAGTAAGATAACCAGTCCCAAATCCGCGTTCAGCATTGCCGCGACCAGTATCGGACCGGGAGTCGGTGGGATGAAGGCATGCCCTACCGCAAGTCCGCCAAGGAGCGGAATGCCATAGAGCAGGGTAGATTTTCCGGTTTTTTTCGCAAGTCCGAAAGCAAGGGGGATAAGGATTATCAATCCCGCGTCGAAAAAAACCGGTATAGCGATTATGAGGCCGGTAATACCCAGCGCCCATATCGACTTTTTTTCTCCAAACGTCTTTACCAGCGTTGTTGAAATCGTTTCCGCACCTCCTGAAAGCTCAAGAATTGCGCCAAACATCGAACCAAGGCCAACCAGCAGCGCAATTCCCTGCAAGGTATTGCCGATACCTTTGTTGATAGACCCGATGATCATCTGCAAGGGCATACCGACACCTACGCCAATAAGCACTGCGGAAACCAGAATCGCAAGCAATGGCTGCATTTTGAATTTGATAATCAGCACCAGCAAAACAGCGATACCGATTACTGCGCAGAAGATCAATCTTCCCGCACTTGGCTCAAATACTACATCCATAATATTCTCCTCAAATAAATAGTGCCAGGCTGAACTCCAAGACCAAAGCCGGAATCAGCCATGCTATGGTAATGATAAACCCCCGTACCCCAGGAATCAACTGCCGAAGTGCTACCTCCCACGCCAGCAGGATAGGCATACCTATATCATTCAGGTTACGATAGGGCATTGTATGACTATTGAGAACATATACAAGGAGCAATGTATGGATAATTTGGATAAAGAGAAGATTGAACAGATTATAAAAACAAGAAAAAAAGCTCATACCTATTATGCACAAAAATCACCGGTTTATAACGCATTTTTAGCTATGGAACATACCGCCTACACAAATGGAAAGCTAACGAAATTGCAGAAAGAGTTAATCGCGATAGGAATTTCTGTGGTCATAAATTGTGAATCATGTATGGAATGGCATATAAAACAAGCCCTTGATGCAGGAGGGACAGAAGATGCTATCCTTGAAGCCATTGAAGTAGGTATTGAAATGGCAGGAGGACCTGCTACGGCAAGTGCACGATTTGCGATGCATGTGCTTGAATATTATGCAAAGCCGAAAGGTAATTAGCCATGACTTGACACCTACCAAGGAATTCTGCACAATCAAAAACCATGATCGTCTTTATCACCGGAGGGGTCAAGGCAGGAAAATCAAGCCGCGCCCTGGAACTGGCCACCCAACTAGGAACATTCCCGGTTTCCTTTATTGCCACCGCTGAAGCCTTGGATCATGAAATGGAGCTTCGCATCAAGCGCCACCAAGAAGAACGGGCTGCCCTGGGCGCCTTTCTTACCATTGAAGAACCGCTGGCCCTGGACCAAGCCATTACCCGGGCAGTTCCTCCGGTGATTGTGGACTGTATTCCCATGTGGATCAATAACCTCATCTATTACCACCGGGAAGGGGATTTCCATGCCATTCTGGAGGGGTTTATCCAGGGTATGCACCAGGGCATTGTGGTGAGCAATGAGACCGGGCTGGGAAACATCCCCTTTGATGAAGCTACCCGCCGCTATAATCTCCTCTTAGCTGAAGCGAACAGACGCATCGCCGCTGCTGCGGATAGGGTGGAGCTTATGGTTGCCGGGATCCCCCTTGTGGTTAAATGATGCGCCTGACCGTTCCCTCCTGGGTGATTCCCGGAACCTACCTGGAAAATCTCGCCTTTCTCTGCAGGCAGCCTGCAATTGAGGGGGTGGAGTTGCTTTTCTTTCTGTATGATCCAGAGGTACAAGCGCTGCTTCAAAAGGAATGGGAGGGCATCTGGGAATTACGAAGTCGCTTTTGTTTTACCGCTCACCTGCCGGAACCCCTTCTGGGTGTGCATGAGGAACTGGTGGAACAGATCCTGCCGCTTGCCCAGCATTGCATCTTCCATCCAGGGCTTCCTGAAGATGCACCTGCCCTGGCTGGGCTTATCGCCTCCTGGAAAAGTCGATTTACCTTGAGCAAGGACTATTTCCTAGTGGAGAACACCCGTCCCCATAGGCTTGAGACCCTCCTCGAGTATCTTCCTGATGAGGCGGGGATTTGCATGGATACCGGGCATTTGCTCATGGAGGGAACAACCCCAGGGGCTTTTTATAGACGCTTTGGCGAGCGGATCCAGGAGATCCATCTCCACGGGCTTGATCCTGAGCGCGCCCGGAGTGATGGGAGACTTCCGGATCATCGTCCGCTGCACCCTGAGGAGCCTTGGTTTCAGGAAATGGTTCCGATATTGGCAGGGTTTACCGGGACGGTTAATCTTGAGGTTTTTTCTTGGGAAGAGGTCCTTGAGAGCATTGCGGCCTTGCACGGAGTAGGCTTGCTATAAAGGCAGCCCGTACCGATGCGTCAATGAGGCGCATTGAGGGATGTAACTATTATAAAAAAAAGATATTATTATAGTAAGGGAACAATCACCGGTTCTTCGATTGAATCACAGGAGCAATTCTTTCTATTTTTTCTATTAATAGGAGACTATACGTATGAATCTGGTACAAAAATTATCATCTAAAAACCTTTTTGTTTTTAACCTGGTACTTATCGGGGTTATCTTCGGGTTTTCTCTCGCTTTCCTCTCATTTTCATGTTCAACCCCCAATGCTAAAAAAACCGCCCAAGCCCAAGAAAGTCCGGTAGTCATCCCCCGGGATGCGCTGCAGGTAGCCGAAGGACTGCAAAGTGCCTTTAGTGCCGTGGCAAATAAGGTACTCCCTTCGGTGGTTGAGCTTAAAACCGTTTCTATCCGGCGGCAGCAGATCCCCAATTTTAACGGTATCCCCTGGGAATTTTTCTTTGGGCCTCGGGATGGTAATCCTGATGGACAGGGGCAGGAACGGGAATACCGATCCCAGGGACTTGGTTCTGGGATTATCGTCCGTAAGAACCAGGATACCTATTATGTGTTGACCAATAACCATGTGGTAGGGGACGTCAACGAAATCGTGGTAGTTACTAACGACGACCAGGAATATCCGGCGGTCCTAGTAGGGAAGGATGAGCGCAAAGACCTCGCTATGGTGTCTTTTAAGACCAATGATGTCCATCCCCTGGCGGAATTGGGAGATTCTGATGCGGTCAAGGTAGGGGATTGGGCCATCGCCGTGGGAAATCCCTTGGGGTTCATGTCGTCGGTAACTATGGGTATTGTGAGCGCGGTAGGCCGTACCGGTGGGCCAGGGAATAATATCAATGATTTCCTCCAGACCGATGCCTCCATTAATCAGGGCAATTCCGGAGGGGCCTTGGTGAATATCCGGGGACAGGTCATCGGCATCAATACCTGGATAGCCAGCAATAGTTCCGGGGGTGGTTCTGTAGGACTCGGTTTTGCTATTCCCATCAATAACGCCAAGCGTTCTATTGATGAGTTCATCAGTTCCGGGGAGATAAGGTATGGCTGGTTGGGGGTTTCCCTGACTGATCCTGACCGTGAAATGATGCAAGCCTTAAAGATCGAGGGAAAACGGGGAGCCTTGGCCACCCAGGTATTCTTGGGGTCTCCTGCGGATAAAGGGGGTATACGGCCTGGGGACTTCATCACCCATGTTAACGGCAAAGAAGCCCGTGGGATGAACCCGCTGACCATGATGGTAGGGGACATTAAACCTGGGGAACAGGCCCAATTCACGGTTATCCGGGACGGGGTATCCCAGAATTTCCAGGTGCGTATTGAAGCACGGACCGATACCGTGGCCGCGGATAATAAAAAGCTCTGGCCTGGGCTGTTTATCGT
>JAISGE010000066.1 GCA_031263265.1 Treponema sp. | reverse complement strand
GTTCTGAAAGTAACCCTGGCCGCGGGGGACGCCGACACGTTCTACAAATTCCCCACCTCGGGATTCTCCTTTGTCAGCGATACGGTAGAAAGCGAGATGGCCCAGCTCAACGATCTTGCCTCCTACCAGAAGGCTATCGACTGCGGCGTTTACGCCAACCTTGAAGCGGAAGTGGCGAACATCCAGAGACGGTTTGACGAAGCGGGCTTCGCACGGGTCGCCGCAGAAGCGGAGCGCCAGTTCAACGAGTTTTTGAAAACCCACCCCTACGAGGGGCAGTAACGGTTACGGTTCTATGGTCCGCCCTGGAAACAGAGCGGACCCTACTTAACCGCTTCAGACCGGCCGGCCGCGATTCCCTTGACCTTGCTAATTCATCAGCAACAGGGGATTCATGGTAACACCGTTTTTGTAAACGGTGAAGTGCAAGTGGGGGCCGGTACTGTGGCCGGTGCTGCCCACGGCGCCGATACGCTCGCCGGTTTTAACGTAAGCGCCGGTCCTGACCCCAACCGCGCTCATGTGGGCGTACAGGGTCCGGTACCCTGAATGGTGGGTAAGCACCACATAATTGCCCAATACGTTATCGTTGCCGACCGCGCTGACCCTGCCGGCCATGGCTGCCTTGATGGAGGTTCCCATGGGGCTTCCTATGTCCAGACCGGTATGAAACTGCCGTACTTTCTCATTGAAAGGATCAGACCGGTAACCGTAACGGGAGGTGATGTAGCCCCGAACCGGCCAGATGAAGAGATCGCCGTTGATCTCCTGTAGATCCGTCCATTCCAGCCGGGCGCCGGGGATAAAGATGCTGGACCCCGCGTTCACCCGTTCCGAAAAAAGCTCGTTTACCGTCTGTATGGCCGCCGTGTCCGTCTGGTAATTTTCCGCAATGGACCCAAGGCTGTCCCCATTCTTTACGGTGTAGAGGATGCCGTCTTGATTGGGGATACGCAAGACCTGCCCTATGCGGAGCAGGCGGGAATTTTTGATGCTGTTCAGGGAAATGAGGGTATCAGGATTCAGGCCAAAGTCCCGCGCTATCTCGCCTATAGTATCCCCCTGGGACACGGTATAAGCGGAATAGAGGAGCATTTGGGGCAGGGAGTATTCAAGGGGCTCCGGCACACCCCCAAGGGCGGCGTCGATTTCCAGGGGATTCAGGGCTGCGCCTTCCCCGGCAAGGCCGCCAGCATGGCCGGTAATTTCCGCCGAAACCGGTATTTCGTAGTAGGACATACCGCCCATACCGTTTTCAGCATCGAATTCTACCTCCTGATGAACAGAATGTTCCGTTACCGGCAGGTTGAACTGGGGAAAGAACCCAAAAGTATCTATGATCGCGACGAGTGAAAAGATAAAAAGCAACCGCAGAGCGGTATTTGTATAAAAATACTCCGGCCGTCCCATGATACTCCTAAAAAACTTGTTTCTAATATAATATATCGGAATATTCTCCTGTCAATCGTATAGTTAATACAATCGCGTCAAAAAAAGAGAATTTCGGTAAAAAATACACTTGTACCCCCGACATAACGTTCCTGAGCCAGTTCCAAAACTCGGTTAGTTTTGGAACTGGCTTCCGAAAAAGCGGTCTAAAGCCCGCTTTTTCCATTAAATTTAAGGTTGCTGTTCCAAAAACTGAAGTTTTGGAACAGCCTCTCCTACGAATCATTTTGGAGCAGCACGTATTGTTCATCCTTGTTGGGGATGGTCTTTTTGAGCTCCCGAATGAAATCCCTGGTATCCCCCATTTCTTCATACGAGTCACACTCATCCAGGTAGCGCCGGGTAATCGTACAATATTTATACATTTTTTCTTCCCCGAGTTTCTTCCGCCATTTACCCGCGGCACATCGCACCCTGAGGAAATAACGGTCATCTCCTTCCTGCATGGGGATTAGCTTACAATGGATACAATTGGCGCAATATATTTTACCGCTGTGAAAGTCTTCTTCCTGCCCCTGTTCCGGGCTTGGTATAAAGATTTCCGGCAATTCCTGGCCCTTTGGTACCGTTAACTCCGCTGTCTCAATCATGTCACTTTCCTTTTTAAGGTATTCATTTGGATGCATAAATATTCTAAGAAATACTCTAGTTGGTCAATAGGATTTCACGGGTATTTAGAGAGGAATTTGAGGAATTTGGCGCATGATTACGACTGAAACGGGATGAGGGGGGGATGTGGAGGTACTCAAAGAGCGGGTACCGGCGCAGCGGGGGAGAGAAATGGGTTTCGGACATCACCTGCCTGCGTACCGTTGGGGGTATACCTGATGCATTCGGCTCTTGACAATGCTGCCCCTGATATGTTTAATCCAGGCGGGTCATTTAATGGTGTCATCCATTATACTAACCAAGGGAAAAACTGTGGGTGCAGCATTCCCGGATCAGTTCACGGTCATGGGTGATAATAAAAATTGTTTTACCTCTTTCCGCGGTTTCACGAAGGCAGTTCGACACCATGCGCAGCCCCGCTCCGTCAAGGCCGCTGGTCGGTTCGTCGAAGACAAGTACATCCCGGTCGGAAAAAATACCACAGGCCAGGGACAGGCGCTGCTTCTGCCCTCCGGATAATGTTGCGGGATGAGCGTTCCGGTACTCGTAAAGCCCCAGTTTTTTCAGGAGCGTCCGCACTGTTTCAATCCGCGCCTCATTTCCCGGCGGGAGCAGCGGAATTTCTTCCGCCACGCTGTGGGTAAAAAATTG
>JAISGE010000060.1 GCA_031263265.1 Treponema sp. | reverse complement strand
ACGCCGGTTTTCACCTAACGCCGTACCCACCTCGCCCGCCGCAGGCGCACCCACAGAAATGGCATTTTCTTTGTAGAAAATATTGACAAGTTGCCATAATATTAGTATATTAATGGGTATGAAAGCAATGCCTGTAGGTGAACTTAAAACCCATTTTTCAGAAGTCCTTGAAACAGTCAAACAAGGAAACCGGATCGGCATATTGTACGGCAGGACAAAGCGGCCGATTGCCATGATTGTACCCTATGTGGAAGAAAAGGTTATGAACCGGAAGATCGGTATCTTGGACGGTAAAATGAGCATAACCTTTAGGGATAATTTTGAAATAAAGCATGAGGAATTGGACTAATATGAAATTTGTATTAGATACCCGCACCTTACTATGGTCCATTGGAAAGAGTGATGCCTTATCACCAGTTGCCAAGGAAATCATCAAAGACGGTAACCATGACATACTCATAAGCGCGGTTTCCCTCTGGGAAATATCCGTAAAATTGCGCCTTGGAACCCTGGTTATGAGCTCCTTTGAGATCAAGGATATACCCTATTACTGTAAGGAACTGGGCTTTACCTTGATTCCCTTAGATCCGCTTGAAGCATTAGAAAGCGCGAGCTTGCCCTCCAAAGCTATGCACCGGGATCCCTTTGAGCGGATGGTACTGTATCAATGTATAAGAAATAAGTATACCTTGGTAAGCCCTAACAGTACTCTAAGGCTCTACAAAGAAGAAGGATTAAAGTACATCTGGTAACATCCAGGGGCCTTCTGCGTTAATAGGCTATATTCCAGAGAAAGAGCCCTTGCGGTGGTATGGTGGGGCCCACGAGGCTTCGGTCCTTGGAATTGAGGATGGCCTTAAAATCTGCAGCAGAAAGCCCCTGTTCTTCGGAACGGAGCAGGGTTCCCACGATGGAACGGATCATCTTCCACAAGAAGGCATTGGCGGTAATTTCAAAGACCACCCTATTCCCCTGGATAAAAAAACACGCGCCGAATAGATACCGGTTTTTGGAAATGCTGGGGTCTCTGGCTTGGGCAAATAACGAACAGTCCAACTCCCCCCGGAACAGCTGAGCATAGCTGTTCAGCCGGTCTATACGAGGATGACGCCATACTTGGTAGGCGTAGCGTAGTTCTTGGGGAAGCCCAGGTCTGCCGCAGATCAGGTAGTAACGGTAGGTTCGTGCTTTGGCATCGAAACGGGCATGAAAATCAAAACAGGTTTCCCGGGCCGCTAAGACCCGGACATCTTGGGGCAGGAGACGGTTAAGGGCAGGAACAAAACGTTCTGAGGGGATTGTCCGTATATGGGTATAAAAATGAGCCACTTGCCCAGCGGCATGGACCCCTGCATCGGTTCTGCCAGAACCTGCGAGGGCTACCTTTTGCTTATGTAGCCTTTCCAGTGCAGATTCTAGGATCCCCTGCACCGTCCGCTTCCCATCCTGACGCTGCCAACCGGAAAATTCCGTGCCATCATAAGCCAAAACAAGCCGGATATTCCGTTTTTCCCCTGGATCCTGGACTTCACCTGTTCCTGGATTCATTCATCGGTCTCGTGCAGTTCTTTGTTAATATCATTGTAGATTGTCCTTGCATGTTCTAAAAGGGGGCCTGGTCTGGCTTTAGAAGATTTCCCTAATCCGAAGATCCGGGCAATGATCCGTTTCGCCTCTCCTAAATAGGCAACCCGCGCGGCAGTATCTTGCCGGGGGCCGTACTTAAAGTTTAACAGGGCCGAAAGGTACAGCACTCCTTCATAGGCATAATTTTTATCCGTATCAGGACCAAAATTTTTAATCCCTGCAATGGGTTCTGTCCCATTTTGTTCCCGGTTTACTGCTTCGACATAGAAAAACTGGGCCTTTTTCTTAAAAAGCACGGCCAGCCAGTCATAATGCTCGCCTGGTTTCTTCACATGCAACTCCTCACAAAGCCATGCGGTCCGCAGGCTGGCGATTCCTTGCTTGAGGGTAGGAGAGACTTCCTTGGAAAAATAATCATAACAATAGGTTACCAGATACAGGGAAGCAGCCCCTGAACACAATCCCCGGTTTTCATGGAAATCCACATCAGGAAAGATAAGCGAGGTTTGTGCAATCCGTTTCTGCTGATCTACCAGAGCTCTATCCTTAACCACATCAGGCAGGAGAAAAAAATCCTTATCCATGGATGCAAACCAACATTCAGGACACACCGTAGCCTGATACACGAGAGGATAGACTTCCCCGTATCGTGCAGAGGGTTCATAGAGCCGATGCAATTCATCGGTAATATTTCCTGCAATAAGCCGTCCGCTGCCGGAAAGGAGTTCTTCCCGGTGAAAAGTGGCCTCACAAACAGGACAGATCAGTTCGTCTTTGGATATGTATGATACTTTTGGCTCGTCAACACCCATAATATTCCTTATTTTAGTATAAGCATAGTAGGTCTTATCAATAGAATCAACTCAAAGACACTTAAGGAGTGGTCAAAGAAAGCGGTTTTTCCCGATTACCCGCCAGTGCTGAAGGGAAACAGGTTAACTCTAATAGAAAATATGTGGAGGAAACTGACCGGCCCCTTCCCTAAGCATTGCCCAAGGCTCTATACTAAGCTATTCTATATCAATTACAGAGAAAAAATATGTTTATCAGAATGGATCAACTGATCAGGGCGATTGCCACAGCCCTTGATATAGTGGAGGGCGAGCTTCTCGGAGCAAGCACCCATCACGGCAAACGAATCGCGGTGCTATCCGCGGCTATGGGACACTACTGCGGGATGGACAGCTCTCTCGTATCAGCGTTAAGTACCTGCGCCTTGTTACATGACAGCGCGCTCACGGAATACATCATGGCTGAACGGCTCGACTCTGATGTTGCTTTAAGCCTGCATTGTCAAGCAGGGCAACGTAACGTAGAGGCCCTGCTTGGGGATAACCCTTTGCAAGCTATCGAGGGGTTTGTATTGTATCATCATGAACGGGCTGATGGCTTGGGTCCCTTTGGCAAGCCAGAGGGGACCTTTCCACTAGGAGCCGCGATCATTGCTATTGCGGATACCCTGGATGTTACCTACCATTTACAAAGGATTTCCGGGCTGGATGTATCGAATTTACGCACAAAAATTGCCCATGAAGCAGGAACCTGTTTTACCAAGGATGCGGTACAGGCTATGCTTGGCATTTTCGATGAAGCCATGCTGCGTTCTTTGCGGGACGATAGGATCCTAGAGACCGCTCAGAGCACTATACCGGTCTGGACCGTGGATATTACCAATACCGCGGTCTTCCATCTTGCGGATCTCATCGCCCGCATCATCGACTATAAATCTACGTTTACGCGGCGTCATTCCGTAGAGATCGCTAACCGGGCATGGCTTATGAGCGGTTACTACGGTTACGACCTATCTCTTCAGGCTCATCTCTACCTTGCAGCAGCTCTCCATGACCTGGGTAAGCTTGCCATTCCTTCGCAGATCCTGGAAAAACCGGATAAACTTGATGATGCGGAGTTTGCCTGTATCAAGAACCATGTGCAGCATACGTGGGAACTGCTTAAAGACATAAGCGGTTTCGAGGATATCTGTACGCTGGCTTCATCCCATCACGAAAAATTAGACGGCACAGGCTATCCCTGGAGAAAAAAAGCGGAAGATTTGGATTTCAACGCCCGTATGTTGGCCTGTATTGATATTTATCAAGCGGTAAGCGAAGCCCGTCCGTATCACAGCAGCCGCAGTCATACAGAAACCATGCCGGTTTTATACGACATGGCGCAAAAAGGATTGATTGATAAGACCATTGTGGCCGATTT